>JAACJQ010000040.1 GCA_016879935.1 Archangiaceae bacterium
GTCCATGCGCTGCTCGCCCGACGCCTGGAGCCACCGGTTGAACTCGTACACGCAGGTCGCGCGAAGGCCCTCTTCGCTCATGTGCGAGTACCGCGCGTTCACCTGCATGCGGTACTCGGGCTGGCCGTTGGGGCCCTTCACCTTCTCGAACTTCACCACCTCGGCCTCGCCGGCCTTCGGCTCGAACCAACCATTGGGCACCACCCGCGAGTGCTCGTTCACGCTCTTCAAGATTCCCGAGAACTCGCTGGCCGTGTTGATGACCTGCGCAGCGATGAGCACCTTGGTGCCGTCGAGCAGCTCGGGCGGGCGGTCTTGTTTCACGGGGCGGAACTCGCGCTGCGTGTCGACGGCGACGTTGAACGTCGAGACGTTGAAGTGTTTGTCGAGGTAGTCGGCCTGGCCGTCGTTGTCGCGGTCGAGCACCTGCTCGCGCACCAGCGTGCTGGCCGGAGTGACGAAGTTGTTGCGGTCCCAGTGGCCGTCGGCGCGGTCGAGGAACGGCGTGATCTCCTGCCAGCCCGCGCGCTTCGACATCAGCTTCGCGAGCCCGTCGATGTCGGTGTCGACGGCCGAGCTGCCGTACGTCGTCGTCACCTGCAGGTTGGGGAACTTCTCCTTGAAGGCGTCGATCTGCGACTTCCCGACGCAGAGGTTCGAGAAGTACAGCTTGCCGTCTCCTCCGTCGGGCACCGAGGCCGCGCGCTTGAGCGAGCTGACCTGGTTCTTGCCCCAGTTCGAGTGCCCGTCGTACCCGATGATGTGCACGCCGGGGTCGGCGATCTTCTCGAGCAGGTTCGAGCCGCCGAGCCGGGTGCGAATCTCGAACTTCGTCTCGCCGACGCCGGGCTCGTTGAACGCCTTGGTGAAGACGCCGCTGTTGGGAGCCGTCTCTTTCCACCCGCTGCGGGTGAGGTTGCTCTTGAAGCCCGCGAGGAACTCGTCGCCCACCTGCCAGTCGAGCTTCACGGTGGTGTTGCCGTTGGCGAACCACTTCTCGTACGGCGGCTTGAGCGGCGTGAGCGCAGGCAGCAGCGCGTCGGCGACGGCCTTCGCGTCACCCGACTTCGCGACGGGCGAGTTCGACAGGTGGAACACGAGGTTCTCCTGCAGGCGTTTGTCCTTCTCGCCCGTGACGAGGCCCTTGTAGGCGGCGAGCATCGGCGCGAGCAGCTCGGGCTCCTTCGTGCCCTCCATGAGGTGCAACAGCACCGCGCCCGTCGACGCGCGCAGCTGCAACGACTGCTTGTCGTCGAGGCCCGACGGCGGCGTGGCGAGCGTGGCCTTCAGCTGCTCGAACACCTTGCCGCGCGTGTCTTTGGGCAGCGTGGCGAAGACGTTGTCGCGCGCGTTGTCGACGAGCTCGGCCGCCCGGTACACCGCGTCGCCCTTCTCGAGCGAGGTGCGCGCGGGCGTGCCGTTCGCGTTCACCGTGAACGTGCCATCGGCCGCGAGGAAGACGGGGCGCTGTGAGGGCGTCGGGTCGAGGGGAATCACCTGGCCCGGCTGCGGCGGGGGCACCGGCGCGAGCAACGCTTCGATGGCCTTCTTCGCGTCGGGCGCGAACAGGTCCTTGAAGCTGGTCAGCGCTTCACGCAGCTGCGCCTTCTCGTACGACGTCACCTTTCCGTCCGAGGTGGCCTTCGCCACCAGCGTCTGCGCTTCTTCCTTCGTGATGCGGCGGTCTGCGGCGGCGTCGGTGGCGAGGCGGCGAAGCGAGGTCGGCATGAAGTCCCCTGTCGAGTGAGGCGTTCTGCCTTACCCAACCGTTCAGGCGAGATCCATTCGCTGGCTGGAAAACATGACACCGTCAGGTTAGGCACCCGCATGCAATCGCTCGACGAGGTCTTGTCTGCGCGACGTCTCGACGACGTGACCGACGCGCTCACCGTTCACGAGGGCTGGGGCCAGGGCAAGGCGACGTTCGGCGGGCTCGTCGTCGGGGCGTGCGTGCGCTCGATGGCCGCGCGCGTGACGGACCCGAAGCGGCGGCTGCGAACCATCTCGGCGCAGCTGCTCGGGGCGCCGCGGCCGGGAGACGTGGTGATTCGGGTTCGTCTGCTCCGTACGAGCGCCACGGTGACGACGTTCTGCGCCGACCTCGAGCAGGACGGTCAGGTGATGACGCACGTGGTGGCGGTGTTCGGGCTCGACCGGCCGGTGCCGCTCTCGTGGAATCAGGTGAAGCGGCCCGAGGTGCCCGAGTGGGCCAGCGTCGAGCCGGCGCAGATGGAGGGGTTCGCGCCCGAGTTCACGAAGCACTTCGAGTTTCGCAACGTCGGCGCGATTCCGTACACCGAGACCTTCGCGCCGTCGGTCGGCTTCATTCGCCCACGAACGCCGAGCCGTGTGCGCGACGAGGCCTGGCTCGCCTGCATGACCGACTGCTGGTGGCTCGCGGCCATCACCCACTTCGACACGTTTCGGCCCGCCGCGACGCTGACGCTGAACGCGGAGTTCCACGAGCCGATGGAGGGGCTCGACCCCGAGGCGCCGCTGCTGCATCACGGCGCGTCGCTGGTGGTGCACCACGGCTACTCGGCCGAGACGCGCACGCTCTGGGGTATCGACGGGCGGCTGCTCGTGACCGCGACCGAGCTCGTCACCGTCATCAAGTGACGGCTACTCCGCGATGACGCACTGACCTTCGCGGCAGGTCGAATGGGCGCCCGCGACCCGACCGGCGCAGGCGATGCACGGCGGAGGCGAACACGACACGCGCGCGTAGTTGGCCTTCATGCGCGAGACGACCGAGCGCGTCGCCGGCTCGAGCCACGTCGTCTCGCAGCTGCCACAGCTGCACGGCGGGAGCGGCGCCACGGCGCACTCCGAGTCCTTCGTGCACGAACGTCGCGCAGCCGCGGGGAGCGTCGGTGCCGAGTTGTCCGTCGAGCGCTCCACCAGCGTGGCCACGCCCGACGCGTTCGCGAAGCGCAGGGCCTCGCCAGACAGACACGTGTGTCGCGTGAAGCCGGCGTCGGCGCTCTCCGCGAGGCTCCAGAAACGGCCGCCCCCGCACTCGTGACACTGGGTGGTCTTCACGTGCGGGCAGTCCCACCCGGAGTGAACGACCTTCGTCTCGTCATCGCGGAGCAGCAGCTGTTGCGCCCAGAGCCACGGCTCCACCGGGTCGGCGTCGGCCCACAGGCCCTTCTTCGCCGCGCGCGCTTCGGCCTCGAGCTTCACGAGCGCTGCGTCGCCTCGGGCTGACGGCAGCACCCACGCGAGGCCCTGCTTCAGGAGCAGCTCGTGCACGTAGACCTTCCCCATTCGAATGCGACCGAAGGCGGTGACGGTCTCGACCGCGCCGAGCGTGCGCAGCTCTTCGTCGGGCGTGCGCAGCTCGACGGTGACGGCCTCTCCGAGGGTGGCGTCACGAATCGCGCGCAGGGCCTCGGTGTTCCACCGCTGGCCCCAGTTGGGTGAGATGACGTCGGTCGACATGACGAGCGCCGTGCCGGGCTCGTCTGCCTTCACCTTCGTCACCTGGCCGACCAGCACCGTGGAGGCGCGCAGGCCCGTGCCGAGCACGACACCGGGCTGCGCGGTGAGAATGACGAGCACGAGCGGAAGCATCGAACGAGCGTACGACGGAGCCGGGCGGCTGGTATTCCGTCACGCATGCGGCTCGAGCGACACGTCGGAGGCATGGGCCGCGCTAGAACGCAGCACTACCTGCGGCAACGCGGCTGGGTCGAGGTGGACGGTGAGTGGCAGGGCCCGGTCGCGGCGTCGGAGCCGGTGTCGATGAGCCGCGCGTTGCATCATCAGCTCACGACCGACTTGAGCGCCGCGCTGGCAGGCTTCGGGTGGAAGGTGGCGGGCTACTCGCCTCGCGGTTACGTCGCGCTCGAAGACCCGCTCGATGGCTCGACGTGCTCGTTGCCGGCGGCGTTGCGACGGCAGGCCCGGCGGCAGAAGTGCCCGGTGAAGGAGCTGACGTACAGCCTGTTCCTCTCGCAGTGGGTCGAGACGTAGAAGCGGAGGCCCGTGGAGAAGCTCGTCTTCAGTCACAGCGTCGAGGCGTTCGTTCGCGCGGTGCGCCCCGTGTTGGACGGAACGTTTGCCGAGCAGTTGAAGACGGTGGGCATCGACACGACGAAGCCGTTGCTGCCCGCGTACCCCGTCGACGTGTTGCGCGAGGCGTTGCTGCTCGGCGCGAAGCGGCTCAACCCGACGCTCTCGCAACCACAGGCCTTCGTCGCGCTCGGGCGGCGCTATGTCGACGGGTACGGCGAGACGCTCGTCGGCCGCGCGCTCAAGACGGCGATTCGGCTCATCGGGCCGCGGCGCACGCTGGAGCGATTGGCGAAGCAGTTTCGCACGGCGAACAACTACTCCGAGTCGAAGGTGACGCACGCGGGGCCCGGCAAGTCGCTGCTGTGGTGCAACGACGTGATGTACGCCGATTGGTATCAGGGCCTCATCACCGGCACGCTCGAGGTCGCGGGCGCGAAGAACGTGATGGTGCGCTTGAGCCGGCACGACGCCGAGGGCGCCTTCTTCGACGTCGAGTGGAGCGAGTGACGAATGGCTCAGGTCGACAAGCGCCGGCGCACCATCACCATCGAGCTGCTCGTCGCGGGCCCACGCAGCAGCGGCAAGAGCGCCGTCATCT
This sequence comes from Archangiaceae bacterium, assembly GCA_016879935.1. Taxonomy (GTDB): domain Bacteria; phylum Myxococcota; class Myxococcia; order Myxococcales; family Myxococcaceae; genus Xiheimicrobium. Next base: position 4,619 of record JAACJQ010000040.1, read on the forward strand.
CGTACCTCTGTGACGTCGCCGAGCAGAACACCGGTACGCGGCCGCAGCGGCGTGGCAAGGCAGAGCGCGTGCGCGTGCCAATGGGGGCTGTGCGTGGCTTCGAGTTGAACGTCGACTTCTTCACGAGCGACGACGCCGCCTCGGCCGATGGAGTGTACTTCGTCGCCGATTCGCGCCTCACGTGCGCGGCGGCCAACGCGAAGGCGCTCGCACAGCTGCAGCCCGGCCCGAGGGTGTTTCTCTACAACAAGAGCGACTTGCCCGACGCGCAGCTGAGCTCCGAAGCCGAGCTGAGAGCTGCGCTGAACCCGAACGGCGCTCCAGACTTCCGCGGCGTGGCGGCCACCGGACCTGGCGTGTCGAGGCTGGCGATGCAGCTCATCGACCTGGTCCTGAAGCAGCTCTGACTTCAGCTCACCGCCCACAAGAACGCGACGAGCGGGCCGACGAGCACGGTGAGCGCCGTGACGGCTCCGACGACGGTGGCGAGACGTGACGGCGGGGGAGCGATGAGCGTGTCCATCGAGACGAACCTCGTGCCTGGCGCAGGGCGTGCGCGCTGAGAGAGAGATGCAGCAACCACCGGGAAACGAGCGCCAGCCGACCCCACCAGCGCGTCGATGGCTGTGTGCCCGCACCGCACGAGGTCATTCACGACGCCTGAACGGTGCTTCGATGACACGTGTGACGTCGACGTCGGCGAAGTCCCTCGCCTGAGCGTCCACAGCGCTCCGGGAAGACGGCGTGCAGGTGAGGCCCGTCGTGAGTGGCGACACCAGACCTCACCGAGCCGCGGCCACGCGCGCGCGGAAGTTCGACAGCGCCTCCGCCCGCGTCGAGGCGCCCAGCTTCTTCGCCGCCCGGTGCATCAGCACCCGCACCGTCGAGTCCGACAGGCCCAGCTCGTAGGCGATCACCTTGTTCGAGTGCCCGAGGTGCGCCTGCGTCAGCACCTGGTGCTCGCGCTCGCTCAAGTCCCTCCGCGGCGGCTGCGTCGGGGGCCCGTTGTCGACCGCCACCACGAAGCGCCTCCCGTCGGAGTCGAACTCGTCGAGCAACGACCACTTCGACACGACGAGCGGCCGCCACCGCTGCATCACCTCGCTCGAGTCAGCGCTCCCTCGCCGTACCCGCGCGCGATCGAAGTCCAACGCGGCCCGCCGCAGCTCCTCGCGCGCCTCGACGGGGCCTCGCCCTGTCGCGTCGAGCAGCGCCCCGCCGACCGACAACACCGCCGCAGGCCGGCTCCGCCTGACACCCATGCGCCGCATGCGCACCGCCGCCGTCAGGTGCGCCGCGAAGCGGGTGAACATCGCCACCTTCGCCTTCGACACCTTTCGTGCGACGCGCATCGGCGCGCCCACCCACACCCCGCGGCCGCTCGCGTCGAACGCGTTCACCGCGAACGTGTCTCGCGCCCCGCCGATGAGCGCGAAGTAGGGGAGGAACGGCCGCATGCCGCGCACCTGGCTCGCCTGGCCGCAGGTGAGGTGGCTCCAGGTGTCGTAGCCGGTGGGGTTGCTCGAGCTGCCGTCAGGCCGGTTCGCCTCGCCGATGGCGCCGTAGAAGCGCGGGAGCCACGCAGGGTCGAAGCGCTTCGAGGTGCCGTGGTGATCGATCGCCGCCGCCGCGCCACGCCGCGTCTCGTACGTGTAGGCCAGCACGCCCAACCCGGCATCGAGCAGCGGCGCCGCGCTCTCGGCGACGTGATTCACGTACGCCGCACCGTCGAGATCCATTCGGTACGCGGCTTCGAGACAATCCAACAGCGCAACCCTCGAACCCATGGTCCGAAGGGAAGCACGCCCTCAGAACGACGGGTAGCAGCTCTTTCCGTCGGTGGTGAGCGTCGAGAGCACCGGTGTCGACGGCGTGAGATCGATGAGCCGCAGGTCTTCGGTCGAGGTGACGTGGTTGCGCAGGCAGTAGACGATCTTCGAGCCGTCGGGCGAGATGGCTGCGCTGTCGACGTTCGTGTCGACGGGCGGAGGCAACACCAGGGTGGCGGTGCCGCGCGCGAGGTCGAACAGGAAGATGCCGGAGCGCCACTCCGTTGCTTCCGACCCGCCGATGAAGAGAAACCCCGTGCCGTCTGACAACCAGCTCGGCGTGCTGAGGGACACGTCGATGCCGCCCGCCGCGCGTGACGACGCGAGCAGCCGCTGAGGCATCGCGCTCCCGCCAGGGGGGTAGAGGAACAGGCCCTCGCCGCCGCCGCCCGGCAGACACACGCTGTGAATGAGCAGCATGCCGCCCGTGACGGGGTTGCGCGCGGGGTAGATCACCGAACAGTCCTGCGGGGTCGTCCACTGCGTGGGAATGCCCGCGGTCGCAGAGACGACCCACGGCAGCGTTCCTCCAGCGAGCATGTTGTTCTGCCACCAGTAGTTGCCGACGCCGAACAACACGGTGCGGCCGTCGCCCGACCAGACCGGGTTCGAGACCTCGATGCTGAAGTTGGAGCGGCCCGCGCCCGTGTTCGGGAACGTCGGCGTGAGGCGGCGAAAGTCGGAGCCGTCGGTCGCGAACGTCCAAATCGCGCGCGTCGCCAGGCCCGTGGCGTTGTCGGCCGCGGTGGGCCCAAAGAGCGACGCGATGGCGAAGCGGCGACGGTCGGGAGAGAGCGAGTAGCCCCTCATTTCCCAGCCCGCGCTGCCGTCGCCGGTGAGGTTCGTCACCACGCGCTCGGCTCCCGTCGAGAGGTCGCGCGCGATGAGCGAGTCCCGGTCGGATGCCGTCGCGCGCACGTACATCAACGTGCCTGCCGCGAGCGCCGGGCCCAGCGCGCCGCCACCGCCGCCGGTGCTCGTGGTTCCTCCACCCGTCGCTGCACCGCCGCCCGTCGCCGCAGCGCCGCCGCCCTGCCCAGCGTCCACCATGGTCGCCGTACCCCCGGCGGTGGATCCACCTCCGACTCCAGATCCACCGCCGAAGGCTGCGAGCCCCCCACCGAGGGCGGCCCCACCTCCGCCGGTGCTCGAAGGCCCACCCCCGCCGCCGCCACACGAGAAGAGAAGTGCAGCGAGGGCCAAGAGGCGCAGCCGTCGATTCATGCGGGAGGATGGTACGGCGTCGCCCCGCCTCATCGAGGCACGAACGCGCGTACGTAAGCGCTGGTCCAGGTCTCGGTGACGAACAACGCGGAGCGGCAGCCGACCCACCAGCGCGTCGATGGCGCCCGCACGCCACGAGGTCATTCACGACGCCTGAACCGTGCTTCGATGAGACGTGTGACGTCGCCCCTCGACCAGTGGAGACGCCGGTCTCTCGAGCTCCGCGCCGGGCGGTACAGCGGCCGGCTGCTCGACGCAGGTGGGGTGCTTCAGAGCGCCGACGTTCGCCAGGCGCTCGAGCTGCACGGCGCGGTGCACGTGGTGAACACCGGTCTTCGAACCGTCGAGCAGCTCGTCGAGATGATGCCCTCGCTCGGCTTCGACGAAACGACGCGTTTCGAGCTGGGTGGGCGAACGAGCGCGGCGACGCAGACGAAGTGGGTCGCTCCCGGGCTGCGCCGCCTCGACTTCTACCCGCCCGACCTTCACCTGCTCGCGAACAACGAGGTGCAGTACCGGCACTCGAGCCCGCGGTGGGTCTTGTTCGCCTGCCTCGAAGCGCCGGCAGCGGGTGGGCGCGCGCTGCTGCACTCCGCCAACGCCGTGGAGCGTGAGCTGCGACGAACGGCGCCCGACCTGCTCGACCGAATGCTGCGCCACGGGTTCGCCATCGAGACCGGCTTCCTCGACGCGCGCCACCCCGAGAAGGCGAACAACACGTTTCAGTCCTGGCAGGAGCGCTTCGGCACCGACGACGCCGACGAGGCGCTGCGACGCGCGCAGGCGAAAACGGACGAATACGACGCGTGCTGGTGGGGTGAGGCGCAGACGTTGATGACGCGCATCACGCTCAGCGCGAAGTGGCCCGATGAACGTGGCGTGACGCATCTGCGTTTCCCGCGCGTGGCGCTCGACGCTCCATCGGCTCGCAACGGCTTTCGACGATTCCCGCTCGGCAACGGCGAAGTGCTCACGGCTGATGAGGAGTCGCTGATCCGCGAGGCGCTGCTGTCGACGGCCGAGGGCCTCACCCTGCATCGTGGCGACCTCGTGCTCTTCGACAACCTGCGGTTCGGGCACTCGCGCGAGTCGTTCTCGGGAGAGCGTCAGGTGCTCGTCGGCATGGCTGGCGAGGTGTGGGACCCGGCCGTGCGTGCGACGCCACTGCTTCGTCGCGAACGAACCCTGGAACCGCTCGCCACCGAACAGAGCTACTCGATTCCGCCACGGCTCGTTCGGCGAGCGCAGCGCTTCAGTGCGCGGGTCTTCGATGCCGGTGGCTCGCTCGACGACGCGACCGTGACGTGTCTCCAGCGTGAGTTCACCCGCCACGGCGCGCTGCACGTTCGCAACACGGGCATCACGACCGACGAGGCCGGCGGGCTTCCCGAGGCGACCTTGCGGGCGCTGCGCTTTGGTGGCGCCGAGGCATTTCCCTGGGGCGGCATGAGCAGCGGGCGCACGACGCGCAAGGCGCTGAGTCGAGAGCTGCGCGCGACCGACGAGTACCCCGCGCACCTGTGGCTGCTGCCGCACAACGAGGTGCTGTACCAACGCACGATGCCGGCGCGGTTGTTGGTCTTCTCGGCGAAGGGGTTGCCCGATGACGTGGGCGGGCGAACGTTCGTGCACTCGGCGGCGCTGCTCGAGCAGACCGTGCTCGACCTCGGTGGGGCCGCGCTCCTCGAAGGGCTCCGCCGCCATGGCCTGCTCATCGAGATGGGCTTCGTCGACGACGGCCACCCCGAGCGGCACCTCAACTTCTTCCGCTCGTGGCAGGAGCGCTTCGACACCACCGACCGTGACGAAGCCGCCCGCCGTTGCCGCGCCTCGACGCACCAGTTCGACGAGTGCTGGTGGCGTGACGAAGGCGGCGGCCACGCGACGCTGATGACGCGCATTCGGGTGCCGGCGTTCTGCGAGGGGCACCTGCTGTTTCCACGCATCGCGCTCGACCAGCCTTCGGTGCGCAACGGGCATCGTCGCTACCCGCGCGGAGACGGTGTGCCCTTCACGAAGCTCGAAGTCGACCTGCTCCTGCACGCGTTCCTCGAGACGCGTGAAGGTGTGGCGTGGGGCGCAGGAGACGTGCTGCTCGTCGACAACGTTCGGTACGGCCACTCACGCGAGGCGTACTCGGGGCCGCGGTCGCTCGGCGTGGCGATGGCGGGCCTCGTCGACGTGGGGCCGCCGCCGTGACGCTGACGCCGAACCAGTTCCGCCGCGCCGCCGACATCACCTCGCCCGGCGAGCTGCGAGACGGGCAGTGGCGAACGTTCGAGCCACCGGCGCCGGTCGAACGGGTGCTGCGTGGCGTGCGTCATCGCTTGCGGCCCGGCCTCACCTTCACGCCCTACGCAAACCCGACGCCGTGCAACGCGCACTGTTCGTTCTGCAGTGAAGAGCTGCTGCGCACCGATGCCTCGCGGCTGTCGGCGAAGACCGTCATCGGCGATCAAGCCCGCTATTTCCGCGGGCTCGCGCGCGCGTGGAAGGAACTCGAGGGGTTCCCGATGGGGCTGAGCCTGAGCGGCCTCGAAGCGACGTCGCACCCCCAGTGGCTGTTGACGCTGCTCGAGCTCGTGCGCACCCACGACGCGCTGTTCCCGTGGCGGGTGCTGTACACGAACGGGTCGGGGCTGGCGGCCGACGAGCGACTGATTCCGGCACTGCACGCTGCGCGCTTCGACCGGGTCGAGCTGTCGCGCTGCCACTTCGACGAGGCCATCAACCATCGCGTGATGCGCTTCGACCACGGCGTGGCGATTCGCCGGCGTGAGGTGTTCGAAGAGACGGTGCGTCGGGTGCTCGCCACGGGCCCTGGCCTCAAGCTCGTGTGCATTCTGAACCAGCAGGCCGTGCGGTCGCTCGACGACGTCGAGCGCTACCTCGACGACGCGAGCCGGCTGGGGGTGAAGCAGGTCGTGTTCCGGTCGCTCAGTGAGCTGGGCGAGCTGTACGTCGAGAACCGCGAGACCCGGTGGATTGGACAGCACCGCGTGTCGACGCGCGAGCTGCTCGAGGCCGTGATGCCCGACTCCACACCGCGCGCGGGGTGGACGTTCGAGGGCATGACCGCTGGCTACTACTACTCGAACGAGGTCTACCGGCGCGGCGACGTCGAGGTGGTGTTCGAGGCCGCGAGCTATGTCGCGCACGCCGATGGCGTTCAGCAGGGCGTGCTGCAGAAGCTCGTCTTCCACTCGACGGGCGACCTCTGCGGAGACTGGGTGCCCAACGCGCAGGTGGTGGGGAACTACTTCGAATGAGCGGCAACGACCGGTACTTCGCGTTGCTCCAGTCGCTCGCGGCGAGCGGCGTTCGGTTCGCGACGTTCGGCACTGCGGGCCTGTTGCTTCGCCACGCCGAGCTGAGGGAGCGGTACGCCCTCCGCGACGCCGACGTCCTGCTGGCGCCTGATCAGCTCGAAGCGTTCGCGGCGTGGGCGCGTGGTCGCGGCGGCACCGTGACGACGTGGAGCGAGCCGTTCGAACCGGGACTGAATGTTCGCGGCCGCTTCTATCTTCGCGCGAAGGTCGACGGCCTTCAGCTCGACGCGACGTACGAGACGTTCCTCGACCTCGAGGGCGCGCTGCGCGAGGCGACGTCGTGTGATGGCGTGCCCACGTGCAGCGACCTCGTCATCTGGCGCGCGAAGGTGAACAAAGACCGTGACGCGGCGGTTTCCTTCGCGAACGCCATGGGGCTGGCGTTGTGCCCCGACTTGATCGCCTGACGGGCGACGTGGGAGCGCGGCGCTGACGAAGGTAGACGGGTCACTCCGGCGCGCCCACAATGCCGCGTGCTCTGGAAATCGGGTCTCGTTCTCTCGCTGCTGCTGGTCGCGCCTGCGGCTGCGAAGTCGCGAATCGTCGTCATCGGAATCAACGCCTCGAGCGAAGCCCTTCGGCCCGTCGCCCTGACCATCAACGAACAGGTGATGACGGACCTGGGCCGCGAGGAGCGCCTCGACGTGCTCGGCACCTCCGACGTGCAGGACCTCATCGGTCTCGAGCGGCAGAAGCAGCTGATGGGCTGCTCGGACAGCTCGACGTGCATGGTCGAGATCTCCTCGGCGCTCGGGGCACCGTGGCTCGTCTCGGGCTCTCTGGGAAAGCTCGGCAAGGCGATGCGGCTCGACCTGAAGCTCATTCGAACGCGTGATGGAAAGGTCGTCTTCCGCGACGGCAAGACCTTCAAAGACGAGTCCGACGTGTACGAGGCAGTCTCTGCGCTGGTGACGAAGATGTTGAAGGCCATCGACTACCAGGAAGGCGCGACCGCCGACGTGCCGAAGGTGGTGGCGCCCGTCGTCGAGGCGAAGCCCGCGACGCCACCGGCCGATGCACCGCCAGCTGCGCCACCACCGGCCGTGGCTCAGCCCGTCGCTCCCTCTGCGGGTGGAAACGTCGGCAAGTGGGTGTTGGGCGGTGCTGGCCTGGCGGCCGCTGTCACCGGAGGAATTCTGCTCGGCGTCGGGTTCTCGAACTACGAGTCGACGAAGGGTTCGCGTGCGACGCTCGACTACGAGACCGCGCAATCACAATACACGGCGGCGAATGGCCTGAAGGTGGCTGGTGCAGCGATTGGAGCGGCTGGCGTCGCCGCACTGGGCGCAGCCCTCGTCTGGGTCTTCTTGCCGGCTGACTCGCCTTCGGCCTGGTTTGGAATTGGCGTCGGTGGCGTTCAGGTTCGGGGGAGTTTCTGATGAAGCGTGTCGTCCTGGGGTTGGTGGTGATCGCCGGTTGTTCGATTCCGGAAGAGGACCTGATCGGCACGAAGTGCACGACGACCTGCGGCGGCAACCTGGTCTGCGTGGGCGGAACCTGCCAACGAACGGGCAACACGGCGGGTGGGTCGGCTGCAGGTGGAACGACGTCGGGCGGCGGCAACAGCGCAGGTGGAGCCGCCACTGCAGGTGGAATGGCCAGCGCGGGTGGAGCCGCGCCAGGTGGCGGAGCAGCCGCGGGCGGTGACGCTGGTGGCTCCGCTCCCGGTGGCGGGCCCGCGGGTGGAACGACCGCAGGTGGCGACGCCGGTGGTTCCGCGCCCGGCGGTGGCCCCGCCGGTGGAACGACCGCAGGTGGTGACGCGGGTGTTGCCGGGGGAAGCGGCGGAGGCATGACGGCGGGTGGCACTGCGGGCGGCGGAGCAGCGGGCGGAAGCGTGACCGGCGGGGGAAGCGGCGGTGGAGCAGTGGACGCCGGCATGGGCGGTGGCGGCCCACTGGTGTGCAGCGTGCCCGACGGAGGCCCCATCATCGCCGTCATCGACGCGGGTTGCCTCGACACCACCATCGAGCTCGACGCCAACGTGCAGAGCCTGACGGTCTTCGACGTGAACCGTGATGGCTGGCCAGACGTCGTGGGCCTCCACGCACTGGGCACCGACGCGGGCGTCATCTTCTTCATCAACCAGCGCAATGGTTCCTTCACGCCCGCTCACCAGCCCCTCACCTCGATGCCCTGCACGACGACCGACCGAAGCAACGTCGCCTTCGGTGACTTCAATCACGACTGCAAAATGGAGATGGCGGTCGCCTGTCGAAGTGGCGTCGAGGTTCTCGAGCCGTCGGCCGGCGTCGTCGACTACGTCTTTTCCAGAACGGTTGCTGCTGGCGACGCGGGTTCGCGCGCCTTCATTGGCATCGCCGCGGGAGACTTGAACAACGATGGGTTCGACGACCTCGCACTGGCCGACTTCCAGAACTACGGAGCCGAGCCAACCCCTGGCTACACGTGGCTCCAATACGGCCAGGCCGATGGCGGCTTCTTTCAACGCAGGATTCTCACGCAGGACCAGAGCGTCGCGACGGCCATCGCAGACATGAACAACGACGGCCTCAAAGACGTGGTCGTGTCGTTCAGCAAGAGCCAGAAGAACCTCGTGCAGGTCTTGAACAACCGCGACGGCGGCGCCTTCGACGTGACCGAACACTCGACGGCTCCAGAGACGCCGAACGCCTTCGCGCTGCACGACTTCAACGGCGACGGCTTCCTCGACATGGCGGTGTGCAGCAACGCCGGCAACACTGGCGACAAGGTCGCCCTGCTCTTCAGCGACGGCGGAAGCCTCGTTCGAACGGGCGCGGTCCAGGTGCGCAACATTCCGTGGGACGTCGCCGTCGGCGACCTCAACGGCGATGGCTTCACCGACCTCTTCGTGGCGAGCAACTACAACGCGGGCAACTCGTCGATGAGCGGCGGGCTCAACCTGGTGAGGGGCAATGGGCCTGGAGTGTTCGGCAGTTCGCGGTTGCTCGACGGAGGCACCGCCAACTCGTCGCTCGGCGTGGCTGACTTCAACCGCGACGGCGTGAGCGACGTCGTCTTCAAGGCCGGCCCCAGGATTCGCGTCATCACCAGCCAGGGCACCGGCTGCCCCGCGATTCGTTGAACCTGCTACCGCAGCGCCGGCGGTGACACGCCGTAGCGCTTCTCGAACCACGCGGTGAAACACACCGGCCAGGCACCGAGGCGCAGCGCGTGCCTCGTGAACGCCTGCGTCACGTCGAGCGGGTCGCCACCGAGTCGCGCGCAGTCGACCGCCACCTCGCGCTCACTCTCGCCCCGGCACTGCTTCTCGGTCTCGAGCACCAGCACCTGGAGCGCCCCCTCGATGGCCTGCAGGCGCGAGCCTTCGAGGTCTGGAGTCGACGGGTCGATGAGCACCTCGTCTGCCGTCAGCCGCTTCGTCGTCACCTTTCCACCACAGGTGAGCGTCACGTCGGCGTCGACGCGCACTCGCGGCAGTGACGCCTCGAAGTCGTTCGTTCGCATCGACGGGTCGAGGTGCTCCTGTGAGTTCTGTTTCGGCAGGTCACGGCACCGGGCCAGCAATCGCGCTGACACGCCATCAGGCAGTTTCGGCAGCGAGGGCTTCGCGAGCCGGCACGTCCACCGCGTGTCGTCCCAGCGGCCGGGCTCGAACGACGGGGGCGTCACCTCTTTGCCGAGCAGCCACGCCGAGACCGCGCGATGTACCTGCGCCGCGTGCACCCGTTGTCTCGCCTCGGTGGCCAGGCGCGAGTGCTCGAGGCTGGCGGTCGCGCAGAACGGCTCCACGCGGCGGCGGCTCTCGTCGACCACGAGCAGCGGCCGCACCAGCACGGCAGCGCGACCGTTCTCCCCCTTCGCCGACAGCGCCTCGGCACGCTTCACCAGCACGTCGGTGAGCGACGCGAGCTGCGAGAAGAGCGGCGCCAGCTCGGTGCGCTCCTTCGGCAACGCGAGGCCGCGCAGCACGTCGCCCACCAGCACCGCACGGGCGTCGTCCTCGAGCAGCTTCAGCTCTTTCGTCACCCTCGCGACCAGCTGCTCGACGGCCCTCCGGTGCTCCGCCTCGTCGGCCCCATCACGCCGCCACGCCGCGAGACACGACGCAGCTTCGGCCGAGGTGCGCCGCAGGCACGCCGCGCCTTCACCGAACGACTCGTCACCTGGCAGCTTCGGGTCGGCCGTGTTCGGTCGCGTGGGCTCCTTCGGCGCCGGCTGCTCCGGCGTGGGCCCGACCGCAAAACCGCTCAACATCACCTCGGCGAGAAATCCGTCGGCATCACGGCCCCAGCGCGCGCGCAGCAACGCCGTCGTCTCGTCGACCCCCAGCGCCTTCGTCAGCGCCTCGACCTCGGCCACCGCCGCCTCGCGACCCTTCGACTGTTGCAGCTCGAACAACCGGTCGACGACGGCCTTCGCGCACGAGCGCCGCGCGTTCGACAACGCCTGACTCGCGGGCACCAGCGCCTCACCCGGAGCCGTGTCGAGCGCCTTTCGCTCTCGCCCCAGCCGCGCCTCGAAGGCGCCGAACGACTCGCACGCGGGCGCCTGCGTCTCGAGCGTCGCCGCGCGGGCACGAACGTCGGCCGACGTCGAAGCGCAACCAGCGAAGACCAACAGCCACCAGAACCGGCTCACCGAACACTCCCGGGCAAAGCAGACGCCGACTGTTTGCCACCTTGGCTGATTGGGTGACACGACGACGTCGAAGCTTCCGCCACGGGCGCGGGTCTGCTGCGATGCCGCCCTCGATGCGTGAGTTCGTCATCAGCCGAAGAAGCGACCTTCGCCTCGCGCGCGTGCGTGCCTTCCTGAACGACGTTCCCGCGGCGTCCGACGTGCTGTTGGTCGGCTCGACGTTCGAGGCCGGCGCCGAGGTGACCCGCTCGCTCGGTCGTTCGCTCTTCGGCTGGCGACGCAGCACGCTCTATCGGCTCGCGCTCGAGCTCGCGCGCCCGGTGCTGCTCTCGCGAGGGCTCACGGCCGTGTCGTCGTTGTCGCTCGAGGCGTTGTGGGCGCGCGTGACGTGGGACCTCGGCGAGTCCGAGCTGCTCCATCGCCTCTCGCCACTCGAAGGAAAGCCCGGGCTCTCTCGCGCGCTCGCACGAACGGTCGGCGAGCTGCGGAGCCTCGGCGTGCCACCCGAGGCGGTGGAGCCTGCGCTGGCCGAAGCGATGCGCCGCTTCGAGGAGCGGCTGCTCGAAGCCAGGCTCGCCGACCGAGCCCTGGTGCTCTCGCTCGCGGCGCAGGCCGTCGCGACGCTGCCCCGCGCGCCGATGGTGCTGGTCGACGTCGCGGTGACGCCAGGCCTCGAAGCGACGCTGGTGAACGAGCTCGTTCGCCACGCCACCAGCACGCTCGCGGTCGCGCCGTTCGACGACGAGACGACGGTGGAGCAGTTGACGACGCTCGTCGGGCCGCCGCTCACGCTCGAGCCGGCCCCGGGAACACCGCTCACCGAGCTGCAGCGAAACCTCTTCGCGCCCACCCACCCTGCTGCGGCGCACACGCTCGAAGACTTCTTCTCGGCCCCGGGCGAAGCACGGGAGTGCGTCGAGATTGCGCGTCGCATCGTCACGCTCGCGAAGCAGGGCGTGCGCGCCGACGACATCGCGGTGTTGTTGCGCAGCCCGCAGGCGTACCGCGCGCCGCTCGAAGACGCGTTTCGCCGCGCGGGCCTCCAGCCCTGGTTCACCTCTGGCCTTCCACACCCGGACCCGGCCGGCCGTGCATTGCTCTCGTTGCTCCGCTGCGCGGAGGAGGGCCTCTCGGCGCGCCGCTTCGGCGAGTACCTCTCGCTCTCTCAGGTGCCGAAGCCCGACTCGCACGGGGCGCCGCCGGCGGCTTCGCACGCTCCCTACGCGCGCCCTGACTCGACCGAGACGTTCCTGCCGGCGAGCCCGTACGGCGCGCCTCCGCAGCCACCGCCCGAGTCCGTCACCGACGTCGAAGCGCCGGCCGTGCTCGGGCAACTCCGCGCGCCGCGACGGTGGGAGAAGCTCATCGTCGAGGCCGCCGTCATCGGAGGGACCGACCGCTGGCGGCGGCGCCTCTCTGGCCTGCGAGAGCGCTACGAGACCGAGCAGCGCAACCCGACGGCGAGCGAGGCGCAGCTCCAGCGCTCGAAGCGTTCACTCGCCGACCTCACCGCGCTGGAGCAGTTCGCCCTGCCCCTGCTCGACGTGTTGGCTGCCTTGCCGAAGCAGGCGACGTGGGGCGAGTGGCTCGAAGCGCTGACGTCACTGGCGACGCGTGCGCTGAAAGACCCGAGCCGCGTGCTCGCGATTCTGCACGAGCTGGGGCCGATGAAGCCGGTGGGGCCGCTCGAGCTCTCTGAGGTACGCACGGTGCTGGCGCGCCGGTTGTCCGAGGTGACCGAGGCTCCCGAGGGGAAACGTCCCGGGCATGTCTTCATCGCGCCGGTCGATGGTGCGCGCGGGCTCTCGTTTCACACCGTCTTCGTGCCGGGCCTCGCCGAGCGCGTCTTCCCGCAGAAGATTCGTGAAGACCCGCTGCTGCCCGACCGCGTGCGAGAGCAGGTGTCACCGTCGCTCGAGACCGCGCGCCGTCGAATCGCCTCGGAGCGCCTGGCCCTCATGCTGGCCGTCGGCGCCGCGCGGGAAAGGGCCGTGCTGTCGTACCCCCGCATCGACGTCGAGCACGCCCGGCCACGCGTGCCGTCGTTCTACGCCCTGGAGGCCGCGCGTGCGGTGCAGGGCACGTTGCCCGGCTACGAGAAGCTGCAGCGTCAGGCTGAGGCGTCGGCGAGCGTTCGGCTCGCGTGGCCCGCACCTGCGAAGCGTGAGACTGCCATCGACGACACCGAGTACGACCTGGCGACCATCGACGGCATCTTCCGCGCGACGGGAGCGGTGAAGGGGCGCGGGCGCTACCTGGTGACGACGAACCCGCACCTCGGCCGGGCGCTGCGCTCGAGGTTCGCTCGCTGGCAGACGAGCGCGTTCACCATGTACGACGGGTTCGTGAAGCCGGGCGTGCTCGGCCGCGCGGCCATCGAGAAGCACCACCCGACGAAGCGGCCGTTCTCACCCACCGCGCTCGAGCAGTACGCCGCGTGTCCCTACCGGTTCTTCCTCTCGGCGCTCGTGCGGTTGCAGCCCTGGGAGGTGCCGACGGAGCTGGAGGAGCTCGGGCCGCTCGAGAAGGGCTCGATGGCACACGAGGTTCAGTTCCTCCTGCTCTCGGCGCTGAAGAAGGACGGCGTCGTCGTCACCGACGAGAGCTTGCCGGTGGTGCTGAAGCGGCTCGGTGAAACGATTCGACACGTCGCGCACGACGTGTACGACCGCTACAAACCTGCCATCGAGCGGGTCTGGCAAGACGGCGTGCAGACGCTCGAAGCCGACCTGCGGCAGTGGTTGCGCTTGATGAAAGACGACCCGGCCTGGCAGCCGGCGCACTTCGAGCTGGCCTTCGGGCTCGCCGACCGCGCGCGTGAAGAGATGGACCCGGCGAGCTCGCCGACGCCGGTGACGCTGCTCGAGGGGCTGCAGGTGCGCGGCTCCATCGACCTCGTCGAGCGCAACGTCGACGGCACCTTGCGGGCCACCGACTACAAGACGGGCCGCGTGAAGGCCGACGAGGAGTCCATCATCGGGGGTGGGCGTCACCTGCAGCCGGTGCTCTACGCCCTCGTGCTCGAGAAGCTGTTCGCCGGTGCGAAGGTGTGGGGCGGGCGGCTCTATTACAACACGCAGGTGGGCGGCTTCACCGAGCGGCCCGTGCCGCTCGACACCATCTCGCGCGAGGCCTTTGGCTCGGTCGCCCGCACCATTCGTGGAGCGCTCGAGACCGGCTTCTTCCCCGCGACGCCCGACGAGAACGAGTGCACCTGGTGCAACTACCGCGCGGTGTGCGGGCCCGACGAAGAGCGACGCGTCGTCGCGGCCAGAAAGCACCTCAAGCCCGAGATGGGTGAGCTGCGGCGACTGCGCGACCAACCGTGACGCTTGCCCGCGGCGGGGGCGGGCGCGACGCTGCCCGGCATGGCGTCACCGCTCATTCTGTTCCGCGTCGGCCAGGGAACCGCTGCTGCCGGCATCGTGCTGGGCGTGGGCCTCATGCTGTACGCGGGCTCCCGTGGTTCGAACGGCGCCATTCCTGCGCTCGTCGCCGTCTTCGTGGCCTTCGTGCTGGGCGCGTGCGGCGCCCTCATGGGCATCGTCGGCATGGTGAATGACTCGACGATGAAGCGGCAGGGCCTCATCGCGCTCGGCCTCGGCATCACCGCGCCGGTGCTGGCCATCGCGTCGATGCTCGCACTCGTGCCGGGCTCTGCGTTTCGAATCTGATCAGCCGAGCTTCGCGACCACCTTCGCCGCCCGGCGCACGATGGTGGCGAGCGGGGTTCGCGCGCGGCCCTTGCGCCACTCGTCGATGCACCGGTCGAGCATGGTGACGAACACGGCCGCCATCAACTCGCGCTCGAAGCCGTCGGAGACGGCGCGCTTCAGCACACGGCACAGTCCTTCACGTAGGTCGTTGAGGTCGGTGAGGGAGGCCGTGCGCAGGGCGGGCGTTCTCCACGCGAGGTCGGTTCGCCGCAGCACCAGGCGTTTGTCGCGCTCGTAGAAGGCCCCCAGGGCGTCGCACACCGCGCCCACCATCGCCTCGAACGGCGCATCACCGCGAATCAGCCTCGCCGTGATGCCCCCGAAGAGCATCGGGTCGTACGCGTCCCACAAGACGAGGCGCTCCTTGGTGCCGAAGTGCCGGTAGACGGTGGCCGTCCCCACCTCGGCGCGCTGGGCAATCTCTTCGACCGAGACCGCGTCGAAGCCTCGCCGCTCGAACGCCTCGAGCGCCACCTCCTGCACCTGCCGCATCGTTCGAAGCCGCCGCTGTGCTCGCACCGTCATCACCCGAGCTTGTGCCTCAGATTGGGAGTGACTATCAAGTGAGAGTCACTCTCACTTGAACGGAACCCCATGAACGACCGCAAAGACACGCTCGGCGATGCGCTCCTCGGCAGCACCGCTGCGGTTCAGACGTCGCGCCTGGGCCGGGTCTGGTCGACGGGGCGGGCGGCCATGGGGCTCGCGAAGACCGTGCTCCGTCGTGATGGCGGGTTCGATGAAGCGGCGCTCGAACAGCTCACGAAGCGCCTCGGCACCCTCAAAGGCGTGGGCATGAAGCTGGGTCAGATCTTCTCGTATGTCGACCCGAGGCTGCCGGCCGAAGCCCGCCGCATGCTGTCGGTCTTGCAGACCCGCGCCCCGGCCAGCCCCCATGAGGCCGTGCGCCGCACCGTGGAGCGTGCCTTTGGTGACCGCGCCGCCGAGCTGCTGGCCGCGATGGACCCGCAGCCGTTCTCGGTGGCCAGCATCGGGCAGGTGCACCGCGCGAACCTGCCGGGCGTGGGAGACGTCGTGGTGAAGGTGCTGCACGAGGGCATCGTCGAGGCGCTCCAGGCCGACTTCGCGAGCGCGCGCGCGGGCGTCGGCTTCGCAGACACGCTGCTGCTGGGTGCGGCGGCGGACGCGAGGGCTGCCGTCGAAGAGGTGCGCGCCACCATGCTGGCCGAGTGTGACTTCGAGCGGGAAGCCGACCACCAGCGCGCGTTTCGCGCCTGGCTCTCGAGAGACACGACGACGTGCGTGCCCGAGGTCATCGACGCGTGGAGCACGAAGACGGTGCTGACGAGCCGCTTCGAGCCGGGTGCGACGTTCGACGACTTCCTGGCGTCGAGGCCGTCACAGGCCGAGCGCAACCTCGCGGGCGCGGCGCTCTTCCACGCGTCGGTCGGTGGGCTCTATTCGCTGGGCCGGCTGCACGCCGACCCGCACCCCGGAAACTTCGCGTTTCGAGAGGGCCGGGTGGTGCTCTACGACTTCGGCTGCGTGCGCACCTTCGAGCCACGTCACGTGCAGGCGCTCGCGAAGCTCGTCTCGGCGCTCCGGGCGAACGAGCACCGCGAGGTGATGGCAGCGGCGACGGCCTTCGGTTTCGACACCTCGACCCCGGAGCGCCAGGCGTTGCTGCTGCGCTTCACGCGCGGGTTCTTCTTCCCGGTGCTCCAGCGTGGGGCCGCGCGCATTCCCACAGACCGGCCGGCGGAGCTGAAGGACCTGCTCGCCGACAAACGTGCGCTGGCGAAGCTG
Organism: Archangiaceae bacterium; assembly: GCA_016879935.1. Classification (GTDB taxonomy): domain Bacteria; phylum Myxococcota; class Myxococcia; order Myxococcales; family Myxococcaceae; genus Xiheimicrobium. The sequence goes on from JAACJQ010000040.1 coordinate 21,068, forward strand.
GGCCTGCCACCGCATGCGATGTTCCTCTTGCGGCTGCGCTTCGGGCTCTACGCCGTGCTCTCGCAGCTCGAGGCCGAGGTCGACTGGGGTGCGCTCGAAGAGCGGCTCTCGACGGACCTGCGCGCGGCCGCGTGAGACGAAGCCGGAGCGAGCCTGATGAGCGGTGGCTCCTTCAGTCACTGCAGGCCTGCGCCACGGCGAATGTGGCTCGCGCAGGCGGAGTCGAACTGGAGACGCGTGAGACGAAGCCGAAGCGAGCCTGATGAGCGGTGGCTCGTTCAGTCACTGCAGACCTGCGCCACGGCGAATGTGGCTCGCGCAGGCGGAGTCGAACTGGAGAC
>JAACJQ010000292.1 GCA_016879935.1 Archangiaceae bacterium
AGCCCTTCGACTTCGCGAACGCGTTGAGCTCGTCGATGAACTGCTGCTTCGGAGCGCCCGTCTTCGCCACCTGCGTCGCGAACCACTTCTCGAAGCCCGCCGCGTCTCCGGCGGTGAGGCCCGGCGTGCCCTTCGCCAGCGCGTAGTCCATCATCAGGCCCGCGGCTGCGCCGTTGAGCGCGTACTGCGCGCGGCGAATCGCGCTCGTGTAGCCAGCCTCGGCCTCGAGCTCGATTTGAATGTCGTTCGAGAGCATCGCGCCCGTCATCTTGGTGCCGTCGAGCGGCTTGCGGCTCACCCGGTCCTGGAACGAGAGCGCCTGGCCGTTCTTCGCGTCGTAGAACTCGGTGTAGTCCATCGAGCCGATGATGAAGTTCCACGACTGCGGGTTGATGTTGAGCGCCTCCTGCCGGTAGTTGTTGAACCACACGGCCTGGCCCCAGCCACCCGCGCCTTCGACCATGCGGTGCAGCACCTCGGCGTGGGCGGCGACCAGGTTCTTGCGAATGTCGCCCGCCACCTTCGCCTTGTCGGTCGCGTTCGAGAGCGCCGGCGCTTTGTTGCCGAGCGCCTTGCCGAGCTCGGCGAGGAACGCGTCTTTGTTCGGGCCCGCGAGCTGCGCGTCGAACTCCTTGATGAAGCCACCGAACGTCTGCTGCTTCACGAGCTCGCCGTTCACCTTCACGGGTGACGTGAACGACGCCTCGGTCATGTCCTTGAGCTGGTTGACGCCGACGCCCATCGACTGGAGCAGGTTCGTCTTGTCCTTGCCCTCGGGCATGTCGACGACCTTCTTCGCGTAGGCGACGTAGCTGGCCGCGTTGCCCACCGTGACGCCGCTGCCCGACGCGCGCTCGGCCGCCGACATGAAGCGCGAGACCGCCGCTTTCGTGCGCAGGAAGTCACGCACCTCGTTCGCGCCGCCCGCGTCACGCACCGACTTGTCGACGTTGCCGCCGATGTTGCGCTGCAGCTGGTCGACGCTCTCGGCGAAGCCGTCGTACTGGCCACGAATCGCGTCGGCCACCACGCGTTGCAGCTTCGCGTCCTGCTTGGTCGAGATGGGCTGCCCCGGCCAGAGACGGTCGATGAGCGCCTTGTCGACGGTGAGCGTCGGGTCGAGCTTCTTGAGGCCCTCGGTCGCGGCGCCGACGATGGCGCTGCGGTCGAGCAGCGCGGCCGCCTTCGCCTGCAGCTGGGTCTTCGAGGGCTGGCCGTTCGAGGCCGCCCAGTCGGGGGCCGCGGCGATGAGGTCGCTGAGCTCTTTGATGCGCGGCTCGCCAGCCTGCTGGAACGACGAGACGAGCGCGCTCTGGTCGGTCTCGTCGAGGTGGAAGCGGCCACGAATCTGTCGCGCCACGGCGCCGGGCTCGAGCGCCAGCACGCCAGTCTCGCCGCCCGCGTTGTCGGTGATGCCCTTCTGTACGGCCGCCCGGTACATGCTCGCCGCGGCCGGAGCGACGTTGTTCGCGCTCCAGCTGCCCCACGCCTGGCCGAGCTTGCCGGTCGCGGCCGAGTTCGTGAGCGTGTCGAAGATCTCCTGATTCGCGCTGTCGGTGCGGCTGTCGATCTTGCGGGCGTGCTTGGTGCCCGACGCGTCGATGGCCGTTCCCTCCTTCATGCCGATGAGCACGCGCGTGCCGGTGAACGGGTCTTTGTCTGACCCGTACCGAATGCGCGTGCGGTACATCAGCTCGGCCTTCTGCAGGTCCTTCGTCAGCTTGCCGGTCTTGAGGTCCTTCTTCGCCATGAAGGTGTCGAAGAAGAAGTCACGGCCGATGGCGACGCGGGGCTGGCCGTTGTTCGGGTTCACCTCGTAGCTGCGCGAGTCGAGCGTGAACGAGACGTAGGGGTTCGCGCGGCGCAGCGCGTGCGCGTCGCTCTCCCAGCTCATCTCTTCGAGCGGCACCACGCCGACGGTGAGGCCGGCGACGGCCTTCGGGCGCTGCAGGTCGTTGAGCGCGTTGTTCGCGAGCGCGACGGTCTCGTCTTTCGTGAGGCCGGTGACGACGCGCGTGTCTTCGACCTCTTCACCGTCGCGGCCGTAGGTGACGGGCGCGTTCTTGAGCGACTCGGCGCTCATGTGCGGCACCGTCGAGAGGTCGATGACCTGTGGCTCGACGATCTGCAGCGTCACGCCGTCGATGGCGAGGCTCGCCTCGGGCTTGAGCTTGGCGGCCTTGCCGAACTCGGTCGTGCTCGCCGCGTAGTTGGAGCGGTTGGCGTCGTCCATGCCCAGCGACTTCGCCAGGTTCGAGCCCTTCGAGAAGTCGAACAGGTCGCCGGCCTTCACCTTGCCGCCGACCACCACGTCGTCCATCGCCTGCATCAGGTCGGAGACGTAGGCGCGCAGCGGCTGGTTCGCTGCCGTAGCCTGGGTCTGCAGCTCCTTCATCGCGGCCTTGAGCGAGGCGCCGTCTTTGACGACCTTCGCGTTCGCGCCTTCGCCGACCTTCAGGCTGATGCCCTTCGTCTCGAGCTCCTTGCCGACGGCGTCGAACCACGGGTTGCGGTCTGACTTCGCGAACAAGTCCGGGCGGAACTGAACTCCGCGTTTCACCGTGATGCTGGGCATGTCGAACGACCCCCTGAAGGAATGCTGCGAGAAAGTGTGGCGGTCTTGTCACGACACCCGGAGTGACTCAAACGCGCAACCGGAGCCTGTCACCTGAATTGGTTTAGTGGTTGAACCAATTCTCGGCAGTGGTCGTTCGTGGCCGTCGGTCTTAGGAACGGCCGCATGACGACTCTCTGGGACGCCGTCGGAAACACGCCGCTGCTGGGCCTGGCCTCGCTGTCGAAGCGCACGGGCTGCGAGCTGTTCGCGAAGGCCGAGTTCATGAACCCCGGCGGCAGCATCAAGGACCGCGCGGCGAAGGGCATGATCCGCGACGCCGAGGCGAAGGGCCTGCTGAAGCCGGGCGCCACCATCGTCGAGGGAACCGCCGGCAACACCGGCATCGGGCTCGCAGTGCTGGGCATCGAGCGCGGCTACCGGGTGGTGGTGACGATGCCCGACAACCAGGCGCGGGAGAAATACGAGTACCTCGAGGCGATGGGCGCCGACGTGCGCAAGGTGCCCGTGGTGCCGTTCGCGAACCCGGGCCACTTCTACCACCAGGCGAAGGCGCTCTCGGAGCAGCACGGCTGGTTCTGGGCGAACCAGTTCGAGAACCCGGCGACCGGTGACTTCCACGCCGAGACGACCGGCAAGGAGATCTGGGAGCAGACCGAAGGGCGCGTCGACGTGCTCGTCTCGTCGGTGGGCACGGGCGGAACGCTCGGCGGCGTGTCGCGGTACCTGAAGGAGAAGAACCCGAAGCTCGAGGTGGTGTTGCTCGACCCGCTCGGCTCGGGGCTCTACTGCCACGTCACCGAGGGCAAGGTCGAGGCAGCGGCTCGTCGATCACCGAGGGCATCGGCATCATGCGCATCACCGAGAACTTCCGCCGTGCGCGCGTCGACTCGGCGATGCGGGTGACCGATCAGCAGATGCTCGAGATGCTGTACCACCTCGCCCGCAACGACGGCCTCGTGGTCGGTACCAGCGCGGCGCTCAACGTTCGTGGCGCGTACGAGGTGGCGAAGAAGTACCAGGGCTCGGGCAAGCGCATCGTCACGTTCCTGTGTGACCACGGCAGCCGGTACACGTCGAAGGTGTTCAACCCCGAGTTCCTCGCGTCGAAGGGGCTGACCGTCGCGCCGCTGCCCTGAGTTCGCCGCTCGTCGCATGACCGCCCGAGCTGCGCCGTCGCGGCCTCGAAGGAGCGGTGCGTTCGCGTGGAGGAGCGCGTGCTGGCTCGGTGCAGTGACCTCGATGCGCTGCGGGTCGATCAGCCATCGAGAACGCCGCAGTCGTCACGGCGTTCAGAACAGTGTCTCGAAGCGCATGATCAGCGGCCGGCCGGGACGAGCCACTCCGTCGACACAGTGCCGCGTGCCCCGAGCGCTGCGTTGATCAGCACCGGCGAGCCAGGCCTGCTTGGTGCTCAGACTGCGTTGACCGACCGCAGCTCAGTCGTCGAAGAAAGGGTTCTTCTGGCCCAGGAGCCGCACCGAGAGCTCGAGTGCGTCACGTGCTTCTTCGACATCGTCGGTCGACTCGACGCTCATCTCACGAACGA
>JAACJQ010000041.1 GCA_016879935.1 Archangiaceae bacterium
GAGGGGCGAACGACGAGCTCGCGCACGAAGCGGTAGGGCTGGCCGCGCGTGTCGGAGAGCGTCGCGTTGAGCTGTTCGACGAAGGCGTCACCACCAAGCTGGCGGCCGCGCTCGACCAGTGCGTTCACGCGGCGAAGGCGGGCGAGATCGTGATCGAGGCGATCGAGCATCAGCGCGTTGAGCACCTTGCCGATCACCTGCGGCGTGGTGGGCAGGTTCGCGAACTTCGGCGGCTCCATCGAGGCCTTCGGCTTGTGGCCCAGCGAGAGAATCAACAGCCGATCGGCACCCAACCGGAGCGCGGGCGCGACAGGCGTGTTCTGCCGCACGAAGCCATCGCAGTAGTACTCGTCGCCGATCTTCACCGAGCGGAAGAGCAGGGGAATCGCGGCCGAAGCGAGCGCATGCTCGGGGCTCAGCACGACTTCGGTAGCGACGGTCCACGGGTCGCGGCTCCACTCGGGCAGCCCGGGCTCACGACGCTGCACGAAGACCTGCGTGCGGCCGTCACGAATGCGCGTGGTGCTGACCGAGATGGCGTCGAAGGTGCCCTTCGCGAGGTTGGCGGCAATACGCGGCCACGCGATGCGCTGGTTCACCATGTTCTCGAGCGGCTCTGGGTGGAGCAGATCGTAGAGGCGCCAGCCGTCGGGGTGTTCGTTGTTGCGCGTGGCCTTCCACATCTTGCGGCCGACGCTCCAGGCCGACTCGCCGGCGACCTTGAAGACCTGCTCGAGCGACAGGCTCGTCCACAACGAGGCGAGGCCGCGGCCCTGCTCATCGGGGTTGTCCATCGTGGCCGCGAGGTAGCAACACGTCATCGCCCCGACCGACGTGCCCGCGAGAATGTCGAACCGAACGTGGCGGCGAACGTCGGGCGGCAGCTCTTCGCGCACGTACCGAACGATGCCCGCCTCCCACGCGCCGCGGGCGCCACCGCCGCTGCAGACGAGGCCGATCTTCGGGCGTGGGCGCAGCGTTGGTGCGGTCATGACGGCTCCACGAGCTGATCAGCGGCGAGACCATGATCAGCCGAAAAATTGCGCGGGCCACAGGGCGATCCATCCTTGGTCATCCCTGTTGCACCCACCGCCGCGAGGAAAACCATGATCAGCATCACCGCCCAGCCGCCCTCTCCCACGCGCAGTCACCCCCGCGTCGATGCGGGCTTCATGGTCAAGCTCTTCACGCAGGGCAAGGCCGTGTTGGCGAAGGCCGACAATCTGTCGATGCAGGGCCTGCATGTGCTCGGCGACTTCTTCACAGCCGAGGAGCGCCTCACGCTGGCGATTCCGCTGCCCGACGATCGTGAAGTGGTGACGAAGGCGACGGTGCGTCGACGTGACGAAGAGTCGATCTCGGTGGAGTTCGATCAGCTCGACTGGGACGACATGTTCGCGCTCGCGCGGTTTCTGCACCCGCGCCTGCCGTGACCTCGTTCAGCCCTTCTTCGCGCGCAGGCTCGAGACGAGATCCATCAGCTCGGCGCCGCGGAAGGGCTTGTGAATGTAGCCGTCAGCTCCGGCCTTCATCGCCACCTCGACATCGCTCTTCTTCGCTTTCGCGGTGAGCATGTGGAGCGGCACCTTCGCGGTGGTCGCGTCGGCCTTGAGCATGCGGCAGACGGTGATGCCGTCGAGCTGTGGCAACACCACGTCGAGCAGAATCAGATCGAACGACTGGGTGCGGGCCAGCTTGAGCCCTTCGGTGCCGGTGGCAGCGCACTCCACCTCGACCTCGTTCTCGCTGAGCATGCTGCGCACCAGCTCGCGAATGACGGGCTCGTCTTCCACGACCAGAATGCGGAACGGCGTGCCCATGGCGCGGCGAAGCTTACCTGTTTCCGATTCGCGGCGAAGGAGCCGCACACTTCTTCATTCGTAGGCGAGCGCCTCGACCACATCGAGCCGCGAGGCACGACGGGCGGGGTAGAGACCTGCGAGCGTCGACGCGACGATGGCGATGAGGAGCATCTGCACGGCGGTGATCCAGGGGAACTGGAACGGAAAGCTCCAGCCCGTCGCCTGCACGCCTACGACCTTCGTCAGCACGTAGCCGACCACGGCTCCGACACCGACGCCCATCAACCCACCTGTGAGGCCGATGAAGCTCGCCTCGGCAGCGAACAGTTTGAGGACGTGACGGCGATCGGCGCCGATCGCACGGAGCAAGCCGATCTCTCTGGTGCGATCGAGCACCGCCGCGAGCAGTGTGTTGATGATGCCGAGGAGCGCGAGCAGCACTGAGACGACCTCCATCGCCCACGTCACCTTGAACGCGCTACCGACCAGGTTCATCGCTTCGTCGCGCAGCTCGGAGTTCGAGAGCACGTAGAGATCGAACGACTTGCCGAAGCGCTCGGTGACGCGCTGACGCACGGTCTCGATCTTCGACGGGTCGTCGACGTACAGGTGGTAGCTGTCGACCTGATCGTCGTTGAACTGCCGGGTGAAGTGGCTGCGCTCGATGATGATCGAGCCCTGATCCGACGTGTAGTCGATGATCACCGCGCCGACCTTCCACGGGTGCACGCCGGTGGGCGTCTTCACCTCGAAGACGTCTCCGACCTTCAGGCTGCGGCGGCGCGCGAAGTTCTCGCTGATGGTGACGATGTCTTTCGCGCGCTCCTCGGGCGTGGGGAGCGAGCCTGACAACACGGTGGGCTTGCCGCGACGTTCGTAGATCTCGGGGATGAGGGAGATGATGAACACGCGCAGCCCGAGCACATCGGCGGGGTACACGCGCACGCGATCGAGCGCGTCGACGAACTCGAACTTCGCCAGCTCGTCGCCGACCGAGGCCGCCATCGGCTGGTTCTGCACGCCCGCGACCTTCGCCGACGAGGTGACGAAGAGATCGGCCGGAATCGCCTGGCGAATCCACGTCTCGGCGCTCGTCTGAAAGCTGCCGATGAACGAGGCGACGGTGATGCTCATCGCGACGCCGACCGAGAGCGCCGAGACCGGCACGGCCGTTCTCACCGGAGCGCGCGCGAAGTTGTCGGCCGCGAGCCGACCCGAGAAACCCCAGATGGCCTGACCCGGGCCCGCGAGGGGTGTGTTGAGCCGGCGCAGGAGCAGCGGCGAGAGCAGCGTCGCGCGCATCAAGATGAAGAAGATCGAGATGTAGCCGCCGACCGGCAGGTTCTCGACGGGCGGCGGAATGAGCGTGGCCGGGCCGGCGAGGACGAAGAGCGCCACCCCGAGGTAGGTCGGCCACGAGCGTACGTTCACCGCGCCGGCGCCGACCGCGACATCTCGACGGAGCGCCTCGACGGGCTGAACACCTGAGGCGATGACGGCGGGTCGAAGGGAGGCGAAGACGCTCCCGAGAATTCCGAGCGCTGCGCCGAGCGCCATCTCCGAAGTGCCGAGCTGGACGTCTTGCGCGTTCACCTGCACGTAGAGCTGAGAGACGGTGTCGCTCACCCACGAGATGGCACCGCGACCGACGACGAGCCCGAACGGAATGCCGATGGCGCTGCCGATGATGCCCAGCACCATCGCCTCGATGGCGAAGAGCGCGCGAATGTCGCGCTTGGTGGTGCCCAGCGCGCGCAGCGTGCCGATCTCGCGGCGCCGCTGGAGCACGCTGATCGACACCGTGTTGTAGACGAGGAAGACGCCGACCAGCAGGGCGACCGCGCTGCCCAGGTTGAGGCCGAGCTGGAAGCTGCGCACCATCGTCTCGACGCTCGCGCCGCGGCTGTCGGGGCGATCGATCTCGTACGCCGGTCCGAACCCTGCGCGCAGCTCGCTCACCACGGGCTCCCAGCCGACGGTGGGGTCGACCTTCACGTCGATGCGATCGAAGACACGGCCACGGCCGAACGCCTCCTGCGCCGAGGCGAAGAACATCACGCCGACCGACCCTCCGAACGCCGTGACGGGCCCCGTCTCTTTCAGCAGCCCGTGCACGACGAAGTCCTTCACGCCTTCTTTGGTGATCAGCTGAAAGGTCGAACCCGTCTTGAGGCCCTTCGATTTCGCGAAGCGCTCGCCCACGAGAATGCGATCGGTCGAGTTGAGGACCTCGAGGTCGTCGTTGAGCTTGCCGACGTCGCGGTCGACGCCTTCGTACGAGCGGAAGAACCCGTCATCGAGCAGGTCGATGCCCATCACATAGAGCGACTCTCCGGGGCTGTCCTTCACGGGCGCGACGACGGTCAGCGTCCCTGCCGCGTGCTGCACGCCTTTCACTGCGCGCGCCTTCTCGAGCAGCTCTTCCGGGAAGCCGGCCGTCGTGCCCGCGATCGAGACGTCGGCTTTGCCTGCGACGGTGTCGATGGTCGAGCGGAACGCGTTGGTGACCGAGCGGTTGATGGAGGAGATGCCGACGAGCGTGGCGACTCCGACGGCGACGCCCATGACGGTGAGCGCCGTGCGCAATGGGCTGTCGAACAGGTGACGAAGCGAGACGAACCGCAGCAGGGCGAGCATCGGAGCGCGTGCACCCTAACGCCCGGCCTCCCGATTGCGCAGGAAGAAGGGCATGGTTCGCTGATGCAGATTGTCCGGCTGAGCAGCGAGAACGCGGCGCTCCTCTCGAACCTCGCGGCTGGGGTGTTCGACGAGCCGGTGCAGCAGCGGTTCCTCGACGCGTTCCTGAACGACGCGCGGCACGTGATGTTCGTGGCAGTCGAATCAGATCAGGTCGTCGGCATGGGCTCGGCGGTCGAGTACTTCCACCCTGACAAGCCGCCGCAGCTGTGGATCAACGAGGTCGGCGTGTCTCCCGCGTTTCAGCGTCGAGGTATTGGCCGGGCGATCGTCGATGCGCTGGTGCGCGAGGCGAAGGCGCGGGGCTGCGTGTTCGCGTGGCTGGGCACCGCGCACGACAACGTCTCCGGGCAGGCGTGCTTCGCGTCGGTGAACGACGTCTCGGCGCCGCAGCCGTTCCTGCTCTACGAGTGGGAGCTCGAGTGACGCTCACGGTGCTCCTCGTCCTCGCTCAGCTGGACGCTCGCTGCACCAGGCCAGCTCCACCGGAGCTCTCGCCTGACGCGGGCTACGCGGCGCTCTTCGACGCAACCTGGGCGCGTGTGCTCGCAGAGCCAGATGCGGTCGTTCTGCGTGGGCATTCGCCGCCGTTCCCAGCGAAGGTGGGCGAGCTGAGCGCAACGTGGACGAGGCCACTGCTCAGGGTGAACCAGCGCGACCGGGTGAGCGCGGTCGTGAGCTCGCCCTCGTCGTTCATCGTTCCCGCGCCGCTGGTCTGCCCGCCCGGCGTCAGGTGGGGAATCGAGCCGCTCTGTGACTTCAGCCCGACACTCAGCGTCTTGTTCCGCCGAGGAGGCCGCGCGCTGTCGCTGTACATGTGTTTCGACTGCCAGTTGGTCGTGGTCGTCCGATCCGTTGGGGGCGAGACCTCCCAGCCGATGTGGGCGGAGATGGGCTCAGCAGCGCTGTGGCGACGAACCTTCACGCGTCTGGCGCGGTGAGCTCAGCGCTGAGCGAGCAGGGCTTCGGCTTCTTCACGCGAGAACGCGAGGTGGGCAGAGTGACCCAGCGACCGGGCCACGCGCTCCATCTGAATCGCGGCAGTGCTCGACTTGCCGACGACGCGCACGACACGACGCACCTTCGCCCTGGCGAGCAGCTCACCCAGGCGCTTGGCGTCAGCGGCCGGAAGATCGTCGAGGGACTCCAGCCCGCGTACGTCTGACAACACGTCGAACGGCGCGCGTAGCCGGGTGATGGCCTCTCTGACCTGGGCCTCGGCAGTAGCCAAATCAGCCGTGACCGGCCGACCGGAGATCTCCAAGAGGAGGAAGTTTCGACCAACGTCTGGAGTGATGCGGACCACGTGCGGGTTCCCTTGCTTCCGGAGAACCCCCCCACTGGTCACTGGTATAGCGACACCACCTCGAACTGCCAAGCAACTGGCCGGAAACCCACCGTTTCCGACAGGTCAGGCGGCGCTGCGGGTCGTCTCGTCACCAATGATGTTGCCGTCTGCCAGGCGAACGAGGCGGTCACCGACCTCGGCGGCCTTCGGGTCGTGCGTGACCATGACGACCGTCAAATGTCGTTCGCGAGTGGCCTCTCGAATCAACCGAAGCACTTCAGCGCCGGTCTTCGAGTCGAGGTTGCCGGTCGGTTCATCGGCGAGCAGCACCGAAGGCTCACCCAGCAGGGCGCGGGCGATGGCGACGCGTTGCATCTCTCCACCCGAGAGCTCGTCAGGCCGGTGGTGCCAGCGACCCTTGAGGCCGACCTGCTCGAGCAGCGCCTTCGCTTTGGGCTCTTCGACCTCACGCACCTTGCCCGAGAGCAGCGACGGCAACAGCACGTTCTCGATCGCGGTGAGCGTGGGCAGCAGGTTGAAGAACTGAAAGATGAACCCGAGGTGATCGCGGCGAAAGCGGCTGAGATCGTCGTCGGGCAGCTTGCTGATCTCCTTGCCGTCGATGCGAATGAGCCCGCTGGAGGGCACGTCGAGCGCGCCGAGCAGGTTGAGCATCGTCGATTTGCCCGAGCCCGAGCTGCCCATCACCGAGAGGAACTGGCCTTTGGGCACGGACAACGACACGCCGTTGAGCGCGCGCACCTCGCTCTGGCCCCGGCGGTACACCTTCACTGCGTCGACGACTTCGATCATCTGCGCCTCACAGAGGTGTCACGTTCGTCTTCTCGACCCACCCCTCGAGGGCGTTCGGTAACCGGATACGCAGATAGCGGCCAGTGTCTTCCATCACGCGCACCAGCAGGCCCGCGTGCACTTCGAAGGCGATCTTCGCGTTCTCTCCGGGGAACTGCCTGGCAGGGGCGGTGGGCACCATCACCACTGCTTCCTGCACCGACGTCGTCACCCATGCGTGAACGCCGACCACCCCGCCGAGCGCGACGGCTGCGACGAAGATGATCAGCGTGACGAGGCCCAGCACGGTGCGCCGCCCAGCGGGTGAGCGGAAGAACACGACCAGCAGCACGAACGCGAGCCACCACGAGACGAGGAAGCCGATGGTGACGAGGCGATCATCGACCGCGCGCGCCAGCCGCTGGAGGAACGGCTCGGTCTCCTGCGCGCCGATGACCTGATCGAGCTGGCGCTGTTGCGCGACGGCGAGCTGGGCTGCGATGTCGTCGTCGTGCGAGAGGCGCGAGGCGCGCGTCAGGTAGAGGACGGCGGGGCCCAGCTCGTTCGCGGCGAGGTGCGCCGAGCCGAGGTTGAACAGCACGTCGGGGCCGCCCTGACCTGCAGCGATGAGCCGCTGGTACTTCTCGATCGCGGCGGGGTACTCCTGCCGGTAGTACGCGTCGTTCGCCTCGGTGAAGAGCGAGCGCGCCTCCTGATCGGTGTACGCGAGCACGAGCGACAAGGTGAGGGCGATCATGGCCACACCTCCATCGCGTGCACCGCGTCTTCGAGCGCGCGCTGACGGGCCGAGGCGTCACCCATGCCCGGAGCGTAGCGGCCGAGATCGCACGTCTCGAACACGCCCAGCACGCGCCCTCGCACCGCCTCCGAGACGTTCGCGGTCTTCATCACCTCGTCGAGCTGCGGCCGGGTGAGCCCGGTCACGTTCTGAGAGAGCCGCGCCTCGAGGAAGCTGCGCAGTGCCTTGTCGACCTCGGCGTAGAACTCCACGGTGCTCCCGCCGCCCGCGAGCTTCTCGGCCTGCGCGAGCCGTTTCCGGGCCGCCTTGGCCTGCTTGTTCTTCTTCGATTGCTCGTCTTCCTGACCTGCGCGCGCGCGAACGAACGAGACGGCTCCGAGCACGAGGCTGAGCGCGAGCGGCGCGATGGCGAGCGGCAGAAACGCAGGCGTGCTCCAGGCGGGTCTTCGCGGTTCCGAGAAGGTGGCGGTGTGCCGGAGCGACTTGAGGCCACCACCGACCAGCTGATTTCGGGCGTTGGGTTCGGCCTGGGTTCCGTTGTTGGCGGGCACCGCCATCGCGTTGGCGCCCGTGGTCGAGGGCCGCACGACGACGGTGATGGGATCGGTCGCGGTACGTTCAATCTGCTGCGTCTCGGGGTCGAAGTACTCGAGCGTCAGCCCCGGCACTTCGAAGCGGCCCGTCTGCTGCGGCACGAGCACGTACTCGGTCGTGCGCTGCCCACCGACCTGGTTCTTGGTGATCTGGTTCTTCTCGGTCTGCTGCGGGTCGAACACGCGGAACGACGCAGGCGCCTCGAGCTTCGGCAGCGTCACGGCCTTCAGGTTGCCGCGCCCTTCGAGAATGACCTTCAGCTGCACGGGCTCGCCGAGCGCGATGTCGGTGCTGTTGGTCGTCGACGACAGCCGCCACTTGCCGACGTTGGTCGCGCCCGCGGGGAGCGGCTTCACCTTGAGGCTCAGCGCGTTGCTCTTGCGGTGCATCTTGCGCTGGCTGAACGGGTACACGCCCGACGCGATGTCGGCCTCGGCGGCCTCGATGTCGATGTCGCCGGGCTTGAGCGGAAACAGCGCCTTCGAGCGCAGCAGGTACGCTCGGTAGCGAACGCCTCCGACGCTGCGCTCTTCGGGCTGCAGGTTCGTGGGCGAGGCGATGTCCTGCGCGAGAAAACCCTCGAGCTTCGGCATCGTCACCGAATCGACGCCCATCAGATCCATGCGCGAGTAGATGAGCACCGAGAGCGTCACCTGCTCGCCGACGAACACCTCGGGGCGATCGAGCGAGGAACGCAGGAAGAGATCGGAGTCGCTCTTCGGAATGCCGGGCTCGTCGTCGAAGGGGTTCACTCCGGGCGGAGCGCCCGGAAAGTCGTCGTCGTCAGCGAAGGGAAACCCTGGAGGAAGACCGAACGGGTTCGGCGGCGGCTTGGGCTGCGAACGCGGGTCAGGCGCGAGCCGGCCAGGAACCACCTCGAGCTTGATCGCCTCTGACTTGTACGTGCGCGAGGCCGTCTGCAGCCCTGCAGCGGGAATCGTCAGATGCCCGGCGCGATTGGCGCGCATCACCAGCGTGAACTTTCGAATCTGGCGAATCTGCGCCATGCCGCCCGAGCCCATCGAGTAGCTCATCTGCGTCGATTCGCTGCGCGAGAGCACCTCGAAGTCCTGCGGCGTGGGGAACTGCACGACCGCGCCTTCGGGCGCGTTGCTCACGACGATCTCGCAGCGAAAGGTGTCTTCGGTGCCGACCTTGTCGCGGTCGACCGTCATGTAGAACTCGAGCTCGGCTCCCAGCACGGGGCCTGCCGCGAGCAGCAACACGGTGATGGCGAGCGCGCTACCAGTCCTTGCCATTGGGATCGTTCTTCTGCGTCTTCTGGCGGAAGCGCCAGAGCTGGAGATTCTTCTCGTTGCGCTTGAGCGGTTCCAACAGTTTCTCGGCTTCGGCAGGCGTCATGCCTCCATCGGCGAGGCCCATCGGCTCGAGCGCAGCACCGGCATCGGAGGGCAGCTCTTTGCCGCCATCGCTGCCTCCGTCGGACTTCTGGTTCGGGTCGCCCTGATCGCCAGCATCGCCCTGACCGCCATCGGAGCCCGCGTCGCCCTTCTTGTCCTTGTCTCCCTGGCCGCCATCGCCTGAACCGCCGTCGCCTGAGCCGCCATCTTTGGGCGTGCCACCATCGGCGCCGCCATCGGAGGACGAGCCGCCGTCACCTTCGCCACCATCACGGCCGCCACCGTCGGGCGCACCCGCGTCACTCCCACCATCCGAGACACCACCATCGAAGCCTGCGTCGGGCTTTCCGCCGTCGGCCTTGCCGCCATCAGGCGTACCGCCGTCGTTTCCGTTCTGACTCTTGGGCGGCAGGTCGCGGAGGATCACCTCGAGGTTGTGACGAGCGAGCGCGTCGTTCGGGTCCTTCTTCAGCGCGCGGCGCAGCTCCCGAATCGCCTCGTCCTTCTGGCCATTCACCGCGGCCATCGTGCCGAGGTTGTAGTGAATCTTCGAGGCGTACTCGCCCGTGTGATCGAGCTCGAGCGCGCGGTTGAACGCCGCCTTCGCGTCGTCGGTGCGGTTGAGTTTGTGGAGCGCCAGGCCGCGGTTGTAGTGCACGCGCGGGTCAGTACCCTTCACCTTCTCGGCGCGCTCGAACGCCTGCAGCGCGCGCTCGTAGTCGCCCTGCTCGTAGGCCGTCATGCCCTCGTCGACGTCGTCCTGGTTCTTCTCGAGCGGGCCCATGGCCGAGCCGAACGTGAAGACGAGCGTGAAGAGCAGCAGCCGCTTCATGACTTCGCCCACCTCCACGAGGGGACGATGAGCATCGACAGCACGAGGAAGAGCAGGCCGAGCGCGACAAAGGGCTGAAAGATCTCTCCGTACTTCATCGTCAGCTTGCTCTCGAGCTCGGCCTTCTGGAGCGTGTCGATCACCTTCACCACGTCGGGAATGGCGACGCCGCGGGCCTGGTAGAAGAACTCGCCACCGGTGTCTTTGGCGACGCGCATGAGGCCCGCACGATCGAGCCGGGTGATCACGGTCGTGCCGTTCTCGTCTTTCTTGTAGCCGACGACGTCGCCTCGCTCCGAGATGACGGGAATCGGTTCGCCCTGATCGCTGCCGATGCCGACCGCGAGCACCTTCGCGTTGATCTCCTTCAGCGACTCGATGCCTTCGTCGATGGCGCCGGTGAGATCTTCTCCGTCACTCAGGAGAACGATGACCTTGTCCTTCGAGCCGCGATCGGCGTTGTCGAACACCTGTCGCGCGAGGAGCAGCGCCGAGCCGATGTTGGTTCCACCCTGGGGCATCTGGTTCGGGTCGATGGCGCGCAGGAAGATCCGGGCAGCGCCATAGTCGCTGGTGAGCGGGCACTGAATGAACGCATCGCCGGCGAAGGCGATGACGGCGACGCGATCGCCCTTCAGCTCGTCGAGCAGAGTGGTGAGCTCGAGGCGGGCGCGTTCGAGTCGAGAGGGCGCCACGTCACGCGCCAGCATCGACTTCGAGGCATCGAGGGCCACCACCACGTCGATGCCGCGGCGTTTGACGACCTCGGCCTTCTCACCACACTGCGGCTGCGCGAGGGCGAGCGCAAAGCAGATGAGCGCCAGCGACTGCGCGCTCCGCTGGAGGACGGGCAGGGCGGTCGAGACGCCGGGGGCGAGCAGGTCGGCGAGCCGCGACGGCACGACCTTGCCCAGCGCGTGGGTGCGGCGCACCGCGAGAATGATGACGACGAGCCCTGCGATCATCGCGAGCGGCACGAGCGCCAGGAAGATCGGCTGCGCGAGGCCGAGCTTGTAGCCGAGGAAGGTGAAGCGCCACGGCGTCACGGGAACACCCTCAGCACGGTCGACTTCAGCAACAGCTCGAGCAGCAACAACGTGAAGGCCCAGAGCAGGTACGGGTGAAAGAGCTCGCGGTAGTTCGTGACGACGCCGCCCTCGATGATCTTGGAGCGCTCGAGCGAGTCGAGCACCTTCTGCAGGTTGGCCTTGAGCTCTTCACGATCGGTCGCGCGGTAGTACTCACCGCCCGTGAGCGTGGCCATGTCCTCCAGGAGCTTCGGGTTGATGGGAATCTCGACGTCGCGCCAGGCGGTGTTGCCGAAGATGTCCTGGCCGGCGGGGAAGGGAACCTTGCCTCCCTTGCCGACGAGGATCGTGTAGACGGGCACGCCGAGCGCCTTCGCGGCCTTCGCCGCGTCGACCGGAGAAACGGTGCCCGCGTTGTTGTCGCCGTCGGTGATGAGCACGATCACCCGGCTCTTCGCGTCGGAGTCTCTGAGCCGGTTCACTGCGGTCGCGACGGCGTCTCCGATCGCGGTGCCGTCTTCGAGCACGCGCGTGCGCAGCTGGCGCAGCACCTCTTTCAAGACGCCGTAATCGAGCGTGAGCGGTGACTGCGTGTACGCGGCGCCCGAGAAGACGACGAGGCCCATCCGATCGTTCGCGCGGCTCGAGATGAACTCGGCCAGCACCTCTTTCGCGACGTGCAGGCGGTTGTTCGGGCGGAAGTCGGCGGCCTCCATCGAGGTCGAGAGGTCGAGCGCGATCATGATGTCGATGCCTTCGACCGACGCGTCGCGCACCTTCGAGTCCGACTCCTGTGGGCGCGCCAGGGCGATGATGGCCGCCACGAGTGCCGTGAGTCGCATGACCGGCAGCAGCCACGTCAGGTACGAGCGCAGGCCACGGCCCTGCTTCGCGAGCTGTGACGTCGCCGAGAAGCGCAGCACCGCGCGAGTACGTTTCTCGAGCCACACGAACGCGAGCGCGATGGGAATGAAGGCGAGCAGCAGGAACACCAGCGGTTGTTGAAAGCCGCTGAACAGCGCCCTGAGCTCGTCGAGGAACGTCACCGGTTCAAGCGGAGGCATCGGTGCCTCCCGGCTGTGGTGGTTTCGGCGCGGTCATGGCTGCGTGCGTGGCGTGCACGATTCGGTACGCGAGCTCGAGCGCGGTCTTGCACTCGTCGGGGCCGGGCTCCTGCTTCGCATAGCGCACGAAGTCAGACTCGTTCGCGAAGTCGCGGAGCGCATCCATCGGGAGGCCGGGCGTCGAGCGCGTACGCAGCGCGTGAAGCAGCTCGGGCGTGGTGCTCTCGAGCGCGTCGAAGGCGTAGCGCTCGCCGAGGTAGCCGCGAATGATCTCCGAGAGGCGAAAGTAGTACTCCTTCACGCGACCCTGGCCCGGCAGGTTCTGTGCTGCGAGGGCGTCGAGGGCGTTGCGGGCGCGCACGTGCGCAGGCTCGGCGGGTCTGGCTGGCGCCGTGACGACTGGCTTCGGGCGGTTGAGGTACTTGAAGAGGCCGTACGCGAGCAGCGCGACCGCGAGGCCGATGAGCAGCGCCCAGACGAGGCGCCACGTGCGCACCGGCAGCTCTTCGGGTTTGCGCACGTCGTAGAAATCGGCGCCGGTGTCCTTCGAGTCGGCGGGCAGGCTCGAGACGATCTCGACGTCGGTGCCGCTCACCGGCATCTTCACGGTGCCCGCAGGATCGGCCAGCTCGAACTCGAGCGTCGGCGTGCGCTGCTTGCCGAGCTCGAAGCCCTGCAACGCGACCTTGAAGGTGGTGGTCGACGAATCGGGCCCATCGATGCGCTCACGATTCTGCGAGACGTAGTCGAAGGCGCCGAGGTCTCCGGGAATCGGCAGCTCGTAGCGCTGGGCCTTGTCGTGGGTGATGACGATCTCGACGACGAACGGTTCTCCGAGCTTCGCCTGCGCCGGAGAGACGTGAGACTGAACGCGCAAAGGCGGCAGCACTCCACCGTCGGTGGCGTCCGCAGCACTGGCAGCGAGGGCAAGGAGCAGTGCGACCTGCGTCACGATGCGCACCATTCGTCGAGAAAACGCATGGAATCAAGCGAAGTTGCGACCCCACTGAACAAGACGGGCGGTGACGTCATTCCCGCGGTGTTGCTTGACGCTGTGGGCCACGCTGATCACATCCTGCGGGCTCCATGAACCAACTGCCCATCGACGTCGACGCCGAGGCCATCTTCCTCGACGGCACCTGGTACACGCGTGAAGACCTGGCCCGGAAGATCAAGTCGATGATCGACGCCGGTGACTTCAACGTGGCCCGGCCCAGCGCGGCGCTCGAGGCGCTCTCGTCGACGCTGCAGCAGGTTCGAACGCTCTCGTTCCGGGTGACGCCCGATCTCGCCGACGCCCTCAACCAGCTCGCGACCCGCACGGGAAACTCGGTGGGCCAGCTCGTTCGCGAAGCGGTGATGCAGCTCCTCACTCAGGGCGCCGCGCCCCAGGAGGCGCTTCGACGAGAGGACACAGTGAAGTCGGCCGCTCCGACGCCGCCTGAAGCCCAGCCGCTGCAGGCCCAGCTCGCGCCGCCCGAGCCCGTCTTGATGCCCGGCCCCGGAGCCCTGCGTGCGGCCGGCATCGACCCGAACAGCGTGCAGCCGATCGAGCTCACCCGGCGCGCGGAGCCCCAGGGCCAACAGCAGGGCGATGGTTCAGAGAACCGCTGGTTCAAGCAGTAGAGAAATGTGCTGAGGCTGGCCGGTGTTGGGTGGGCGCGCTATGGCCGCCCCGATGCTCGCCCCCGTTCTCGTCGCGCAGCTCCTGTTGGGCCAATCGCTCCCGCCGTGGATGACGGGCGAGAGCAAGCCTGAAGACCTGCGCATCTCGCTGGTGACGTTCAGCCCGGGCGACACGCTCACCGAGTGGTGGGGCCACACCTCGCTCGTCGTCGAAGACACGCGGCTCAACCACGGGCGCCTCTACAACTACGGCATGTTCGGGTTCGATGGCGGTTTCGTGCACCGCTTCATCCAGGGCCGGCTCGAGTTCTGGGTGTCAGACGATTCGATCAACGGCACCTATCGGCTGTACCAGTACCTGAAGCGCGACGTTCGCATTCAGGAGCTGAACCTGTTGCCGGAGCAGGCGCTGCAGGTCGCCAAAGCGCTCGGCACCAACGTGCTGCCCGAAAACCGGATGTACCTGTACCACCACTACAAGGACAACTGCTCCACTCGGCCCGGCGACATCATCGACGCGGCCATCGGCGGGCAGCTGCACGAGTACGAGAAGCAGGTCACGAACCTCACGCTGCGTCAGCACACGCTGCGCTACTCGATGGTGAACGTGCCGATGAGCCTGGTGCTCGACTACCTGCAGAACGACGAGCTCGACGACGGCAAGGCGACGTTCCGACAGGCGGCGTTTCTGCCCGATGAACTCGAGCGGCACGTGCAGGCCCTGCAGGTGAAGCGGCCCGATGGCACGGTGGTGCCGCTCGTGAAGACGCAGTGGAACTTCTACACCTCCGAGCGGCCGCGACCGCCCGACGTTCCGCCGAACTTCATTCCGATGATCTTCGCGGTCGGAGCGCTCATCGGAGGCCTTGCGCTCGCGCTCGGTCACTTCGGGCGCGACGGTCAGAAGCTGCCGCGCGTCGTGTTCGGCCTGCTCCACATGGTGCTCGGCCTCGGTTGGGGGAGCCTCGGGTTGTTCCTCTTCCTCATGGGGCTCTTCACGAACCACACCGTCACGCACCGCAACGAGAACCTGTTCTTCATCAGCCCCGTGACGTTCGCAGCGCTGCCGTTCGGCGTGATGCTGGCGTGGGGCGCGAAGCGGGCGAAGCCGATGCTCAAGTGGACGTGGACGATTCTCGTCGCCACCAGCGTGCTCGGCGTGCTCGTGAAGGTGCTGCCGCCGTTCAACCAGGACAACTGGAACATCATCGCGCTCGCGATGCCGGTGAACGTCGCGTTCGCTGCAGTGTTCTGGCTCGACCAGCGGCGGCAGAATCAGCTCGCGGTCAAACCGTCAGGGGCTTGATGGTCTGACGGTTGCACAACCGTTAGGCTCACTCTTGATGAGGTCCAGGAAGATGGACAAGACGGATTCCGAGCGGCTTCTCCACCTCGAGAAGAAGGCGGAGCACCACGACAAGCGCTTCGACGCGCTGGAGAAGAAGGCCGAGGAACACGACAAGCGCTTCGACGCGCACGACAAGCGGTTCGACGAACACGACCGGCGCTTCGACGAACACGACAAGCGCTTCGACGTGATCGAGAGAAAGCTCGATCAGAATTCGCGACGCATCGACGCAGTTGCAGACGACCTTGGCGAGTTCAGAGCCGAGGTCGAAGAGCGGTTCGACGAGATCGCCGTTGCCGTTCAGGCCATTCAGCGGAGCCAGAACGCGATGACGAATGCGTTCGTCGAGGCCATGCGCCAGTTTGGTGTCTCGAAGTCGCTCGAGCGGCGTGTGAAGCGTCTGGAAGAGACCGTCTTCGGCAAGAAGGCCTGAACGCACGAACGCCCCGCCAGAGCGAACCTCGGGCGAGGCGTCGGTGCTGAAGCAGCAGTCGCTTACTTGAAGTTCGCGGCCGCGAAGTCCCAGTTCACGAGCTTCTCCATGAACGTGCTCACGTACTTCGCGCGCAGGTTGCGGAAGTCGATGTAGTACGCGTGCTCCCACACGTCGCAGGTGATGAGCGCCTGCTGGCCCTTCGTCAGCGGCGTCTCGGCGTTGCCGGTCGTCGTGATCGCGAGCTTGCCGCCGTCGACGATCAACCACGCCCAGCCCGAGGCGAACTGCTTCACCGCCGCCTCTTCGAACTTCGTACGGAACTCGGCGTAGCTGCCGAAGTCGCGCTTGATCGCATCAGCCAGCGCGCCCGTGGGCTCGCCGCCGCCATTCGGCTTCATCGACTTCCAGTAGAAGTCGTGGTTCCACACCTGGGCGGCGTTGTTGAAGAGCGGGCCCGTGGCGGTCTTGATGATCTCCTCGAGGCTCTTGTCGGCCTCGGGCTTGCCCGCGAGCGCGTTCTTCAGGTTCGTCATGTACGTCTGGTGGTGCTTCTCGTAGTGGAACGAGAGCGTCTCTTCGGTGAGGTGAGGCGCCAGCGCAGACTTCGCATACGGGAGCGGGTCGAGCTCGAACTTCATGAGGACTCTCCTTGGTTTGGAACTTCGGGGGTTGGTGCGCGAGACCTAATCACCATGGGCGCGCTTGTCAGCCATGGTTTCACGGCCCGTCGCTCGCTCTTGTCGCAGCCGCCCACTCGTTCTATCGGTGTCGCCATGGCAACTGACGTCGTGCAGGAACAGATCGCCGCGATCCAGACGAGGCTCACCAGCCTCCGGGGGTCGCTTTGACGTCGATCGCAAGAAGAGCCGCATCGCGCTGATCGAACGAGACTCGGGCCAACCGAACTTCTGGGACGACAACGTCAAGGCCCAGGGCATGTTGAAGGAGAAGACGGCCCTCGAGAAGAACGTCGCCAAGTTCGAGCGGGCGCAGCGGGCCGTCGACGACGCGAAGACGCTGCTCGACCTCGCCGCCGAGATGGGTGACGACGCCAGCCGACAGGAAGGCATCGCCCTCATTCCCCAGGCCGAAGAGCTGGTGAACGCGCTCGAGCTCGAGAAGATGCTCTCGGGGCCGAACGATCGCCTGAGCTGCTTCATGGACATCAACGCCGGCGCGGGTGGCACCGAGTCGATGGACTGGGCGTCGATCCTGCTCCGCATGTACACGCGCTACTGCGAGCGCCGCGGGTGGAAGGTCGAGATCAACGACTACAACGCGGGCGAAGAGGCGGGCATCAAGAACGCGTCGCTGCGCATCGAGGGTGAGAACGCCTTCGGGTACTTGAAGGCCGAGATGGGCGTGCACCGCCTCGTGCGCATCAGCCCGTACGATTCGAACGCCCGCCGGCACACCTCGTTCGCGTCGGTCGACGTGTACCCCGAGATCGAAGACGACATCAAAATCGAGATCCCCGAGACCGACTACGAGCTGAAGTTCATTCGTGGCGGTGGTGCCGGTGGTCAGAAGGTCAACAAGACCTCGTCGACCGCGCAGCTGCGCCACCTGCCGACGGGCATCATCATCACCTGCCAGACCGAACGGTCGCAGAGCGCCAACAAGGACATGGCGTTCAAGATCCTCCGCGCCCGGCTCTTCGATCTCGAGCTCAAGAAGCGTGAAGCCGAGACGCAGGCGCGCGAGTCACAGAAGATGGACATCGCCTTCGGCTCGCAGATTCGCAGCTACGTCATGCAGCCGTACCGCATGGTGAAGGACCTGCGCACCGGCGTGGAATCAGGCCAGCCCGACAAGGTGCTCGACGGCGATCTCGACGAGTTCATCGTGGCCCAGCTCATGGGCGTGAAGAACCCGGCGAAGGCCATTCCCGAGTGAGTGACGGAGGCGACCTCGGGTGAGCGCTCCGCCGACTGCCTGGCGCATCTCGGAGCGCGACGCGAAGGCGCTCGACGAACTCGGCGATCGGCTGGGCGAGGCCGCGTCGGAGCCGTTGCAGCTGCAGGTCAACGGCTCGCAGGTCGAGGTCGATCACACCAACGCTCGAACCGTCATCATCTCGGTGGCGAGGTCGGTGCCCAGCCGCCGGCCTCGCATCACGCTGACCCGTGAGACGAAGCTCGATCGGGACGAGAAGGCGCAGGGACTGCTGCGCGAGCTGCAGCTCGGTGACGCGAAGTTCGACGCTCTGGTGTTCGTCGAGTCTTCGGCCGATGACGCACAAGTCGCGCAGGCGCTCTCGAGAGACCAGGCGAGGCTCGCTGCGCGCCGGCTCATCCAGACGGGCGCGACCAGCATCGTGCTCGAAGGAGCGCACGTCGCCGTGACGCTGACACTTCGCGACGGAATGAACGCTGACACGCTCGTCACCATGATCGACGGCGCGCTGGAGCTTTCGCGCCCCGGTGCGAGCGCAGCCCCACGCGGCAAGGGCTGGGTCGGTACGGAGCTTCAGGGGCTGGCCGTGAGTCTCGTGGTGGCGACTGGCGTCGCGGCGTGGCTCTCGACGACGACGTTTCCCACTGGCCCCGTGCTTCCGCTGCTCGGCGGCATCGTTGGACTCGGCGTGGGCTTCGTCATCGGGAGGATCCTCGAGGGTCGGCTCAGTGCCTCGAGCACCGTTGGTGGGGTCGTCCTCATCGGCTTAGCCATCAGCGGCGCGCTGAGTGGAGTCGCCACCCTGCAAGTGATCAATGGACAAGGCACCGAGCAGCTTCGCGAGGTTCATGGTGTCGCGTTGGAGGACGCCTCGCGCGGCATCGGGAAGGACCGCGTTCGCCCCATCGACGTGCGCTGGAGCGACGGCTCGGTGACGACGGAGCGTGCGCACTCGACGACCCGACGCGGCGACCGGCTCACCCGCATCGTGCGCAAAGGGCTGCTCGGCATCGAGTGGTACGACCAGAACTTCTGAGGAACCGTTCGACGATGCGCCGTGTTTCAGTGCTCTTGATGCGCGCCCTCTTCGTGTTGGTGACTCTGGCGATTCTCCCGCGAGCGTTCGCGAACCCCCGCATCGACGGCATTCGCAAGGCGCGCGCGCAAGACGTGAAGCAGCTGCTCGCGGCGGCGGGGCTGCCGTCTCCCGTCGACACCGTCTACCTGCGCGCGTTCAAAGAAGAGAAGGTGGTCGAGCTGTGGGCGGGGAAGAAGGGCGCTGCGCTGGTGCTGGTGAAGACGTACCCGGTCTGCGCGGCCTCAGGCGAGCTCGGCCCCAAACGCATGGAGGGCGACCTGCAGGTGCCCGAAGGGCTCTACGAGATCTCGGAGTTCAACCCGGGCTCGAACTTTCACCTGTCGATGAAGGTCTCGTACCCCAACGCCTCCGACCGGGTGCGCAGCGACGCGAAGCGACCCGGCGGCCTCATCTACATGCACGGCAACTGCGCGAGCGTCGGCTGCATCGCCATCGAAGACGCGCCCATCGAAGAGGTCTATCTGATCGCTCAGGACGCGAAGACGCGGCCGATTCGCATCGACGTCTTCCCCGCGCGCCTCACCCCGGAGTGGATGAGCGCTCACGCCGACGCCCCGCACGCGACTTTCTGGAAAGAGCTCGAGCCCGGCTTTCGCCTCTTCGAAGCCACCAGGCGGCCGGCAGCCTTCACCGTCGGGCCTCAGGGCGCCTACCGCGTGAAAGAGCCCAAGTCCCCGTAATCGCTTGCGCTTCTGCCCGAAGGAACCTGCTGCCTGCCGTGGTGTCAGGTGACTACGATTGCCGGCTATGGCCGGGGAGGCTGACGACGTGCCGAGCGACGTGCTCGAAGTGCCCGCGGCGATGTTGGCAGAGGCCCAGGCGCCAGCCCTCGTCGACACGGGCCTGTCAGACCGGGTGCTGCTCTCGAAGCTGCGCCGCAACGATCCTTCTGCGTTCGAGACCCTCGTTCGGCTGCACCAGGACCGGGTCTACGACTTCTGCGTGCGCATGCTGAACGATCGCGAAGAAGCGTTCGACCTCACCCAGGAGATCTTCCTCTCGATTCACCAGAACGTGGACAAGTTCAGGGCTGACGCGAAGCTCACCACGTGGATCTTCCGCATCTCGCGCAACCACTGCCTCAACCGCCTCAAGTACCTGAAGCGGCGCGGCCGCGGGCGCAGCGAAGAGTTTGGTGAGGTGAACGAGAAGGCCATCAGTGAGTCGATGGGTGGGTCATCGCAACCCGACGATCTCGTGGTGAAGCAGCGTGAGCGCCAGCTCGTGCACCAGGCCATCGAAGAACTCGACGAGGAGCAGCGGTCGTTGGTCGTGCTGCGAGACGTCGAGGGCCTCAGTTATGACGAGATCATGGAGATCACGGAGTTGCCCGAAGGCACCGTGAAGAGCCGCCTGCATCGGGCTCGAGAGAAGCTGGCTGGAATTCTGGCGAAGCTTGAATCTGCCTTCGCCGATCGAGGAGAGTGACGTCGTGCAGCGAGAACTGACCAAAGCCGAAGTCGAGCGCCTCTTCGTGGGAGCCGTCGATGACTCCCTCGACTCGAGCGACGCCGAGACGTTCCGGCAGGTATTGGCCGGCGACGCCGACCTGAAGCTGCAATTCGAGAAGTACACCGGCGCGGTGAAGGCGCTGAAGGAGCTGCCCCGCGAGAAGGCTCCTCCGGCGCTCGCCTCGATGATTCTGCGGCGCACCAAGCGTCGCCGTTCGATGTTCCGTTCGATGGCCGAGCACGAAGCCAGCTACCGCGTGCCCGTCGAGGTGATCGTTCCGTTGCTGTTGGCGGCCGTGGTCGCCGCATTCCTGCTGATGGCTGCCCGCTGAACGTGTCGTGATGGTGCCGAGGGCTGGCGCTCGTCGAAACGAGCCCGCCTCTCGTGCGCAGCGACGGCGTGAATCCCCTTGCACCTGCGACATTGCTCGTGAAATGCGCTCCGGCGCAGGCCAAGGAGCGTGTGCATGTCGGAGAAGATCCCCGAGTCCGTCGGAGAGAAGGCCGAAAAGGCCTCGTCGGGGAACGCCGACGTGGTGCACAACCGCATCGAGGCCGCGAACCAGGGCCTCGAGAGCCTGAAACACAAACCACTGAGCGAGGGGAAGGTACGGCCCGCGATGTCGGACGAGAGCGAAGTCGAGAAGAAGCTTCGGGAAGAGCGCCACCAGAAGGGCCTGAAGCTCAACGAGCTGGGCATCAACCCCTACGGCAACGGCTTCAAACCCGAGCACCTCGCTGGTGAGATTCACGCGAAGCACGCGAACGACACCGCCGAGCAGCTCGACGCTGCGAAGCCCGGCTATTCCATCGCGGGCCGCGTCGTCTCGGTGCGCGACTTCGGCAAGGCCGGCTTCATCATGGTGCAGGACCGCACCGGCGCGCTCCAGGTGCACGTGAAGAAGGACGTGCTCGGCGACGCGTTCGCCCTCTATCGGCTGCTCGACGTCGGCGACTTCGTGTTCGTGAAGGGCACTGCGTTTCGCTCGAAGACCGGAGAGCTCACGCTGGCCGCCACCGAGTACCGGCCGCTGACGAAGACGCTGCGCGCGCCTCCCGGGAAGTTCAGCGCCGAGATCAAGCTGACGCCCGAGCAGGCCGAGCGCGTGAAGGCCGCCGTCGCTGCCGTCACTGCCGCGACCGACGCCGAGACCGACCCGGTGAAGCGCCAGAAGCTCTCTGACGACACCGTTGCCGCGCAGCAGGCGCTCATGAAGGACGACCCCGTCGCCGCGAAGGCGATTCCGCAAGGCGTCGCGAAGGCGTGGGCCGAGAAGCAGGCGCTGCACGACACCGAAGAGCGCTACCGCCGCCGATACGTCGATCTGCTCTCGAACCAGGCCGTGCGGGAGACGTTCATCAAGCGCACGAAGCTGGTGCAGTTCATTCGCAACTTCCTCGACGCGCGCGGCTACCTCGAGGTCGAGACGCCGATGATGCACCCGCTCGTCTCTGGCGCGGCGGCCCGGCCCTTCGTCACGCACCACAACGTGTACGACGTGCCGCTGTTCATGCGCATCGCGCCCGAGCTGTACCTGAAGCGGCTCGTCGTGGGCGGCTTCGACCGCGTGTACGAGATCAACCGCAACTTCCGGAACGAGGGCGTGTCGACACGGCACAACCCCGAGTTCACGATGCTCGAGTTCTACGAGGCGTACGCGACGTACCACGACCTCATGGACCTCACGGAGGAGATGATCTCGGCCGCGGCCGTGCACGTCACCGGCTCGGCGCAGGTGAAGTACGGCGAGCACGTGATCAACTTCGCGAAGGGGTGGCCGCGCATTCCGATGCGTCAGTCGATTCTCGATCGCGTGAAGGATCTGAAGGCCGAGGACTTCGCCAACGTCGAGAAGCTCCGCGCGGTGGCGATGCGCAAGGCCGAGAGCCCGGCTGACAAGGCCGCGGTGTCGACGATGAACGTGGGCGAAGCGACGGCGCTGCTGTTCGAGCAGTACGTCGAGCACGAGCTGATCAACCCGACCTTCATCACCGAGTTCCCCGTCGAGAACAGCCCGCTGGCGCGCCGCAACGACGCGAACCCGGCCATCACCGATCGCTTCGAGCTCTTCTGCATGGGCCGCGAGATCGCCAACGCGTTCTCCGAGCTCAACGACCCCATCGATCAGGAGCAGCGCTTCAAGGCGCAGGTCGACGCCAAGCGCCGCGGCCAGCAGGAGACGATGGACTACGACGCCGACTACATCCGCGCGCTCGAGCACGGCATGCCGCCCACCGCGGGCGAGGGCATTGGAATTGATCGCCTCTGCATGTTGTTGACGGACGCCCAGTCGATTCGCGACGTCATTCTCTTCCCGTTGCTCAGGCCGCAGACCTCGAAGTGAAGAAGGCTCAACTCACTGCCATCGGGGCCGTGCTGGCGCTCGCCGGCATGGTGGCGTTCATCTACGCGTTCGCCATCTCGGGCATCCTCGCGCCCGTGCTCGGTGAGTTCGCGACCGTCGGCATCGGGTTCGGCCCCTTCATCGGCTTCCTCGGCGGAGCGGCCTCGACGCTGATGCACGAGTCTCAGCGCGTGACGTACGCGCTCATGGTGGTGCCGGCCGAAGTCGCCTCGGCTCAGAAGGTCGTCGGGCTCGGCGTCGCGTTGTGGATTGGCGGCTGGGTGGCGCTGGCCAGGTCGCTCCAACCCGATGACGCCGCTGCGGTCGTCGACTCTCCCGCCAAGGGCAAGCCGCTGTTCCCGCGCCTGGCGAACTCGCGCGACTTTCATTGGGGCACGCTCGCTGCGTACGGCTTCGGCCTGCTCTTCTCCGAGCTGGTCTTCGTCGGCGTCTACCTGGCGCTGGTAGGCAAGTCGTCAGGCACCGGCTCGGTCACGGGCGGCCTGGCGCCGGTGTACGCGTTTCTCTGGGCCTTCATCGTCGCCCTGCTCGCGTCGTTCTCGGCCGGCTTTCTCGGCGCTGCCAACGCGAAGCGCCTGTCGATTCCCGAGCTGACGATCGCGATCATCTACTTCGGCATTCCGGTGCCGTTGTTCATGACGCTCATGCACCACGTCGGCTGGCTGATGATCAACATCGGCTACCGCCTGCGCGAGCTCGTCTACTTGTCGTCACTGCTCGGCGAGAACCGGCCGGAGCTCGGGTACTGGCTCGTCACCGCGGCGGTCGCGCTCTTCGCGTTCATCGGCATCAACCTGGGCTTCGTCGCGACGGCGTCGGGCAAGTTCGATCTGCGCGCGTCGTACGAGTCGTTCATCGCATCGCGGCACCTGGCGGTGTTTCGCCCGCGGCTCGTCATCGGTGTGTTCGCGGTGCTGCTGCTGGGCAGCGTGCTGCCGCTGATTCTGCTCGCCATCGTCGTCGCCGCCGAGAACGCGGTGAACCGCACGCGCATCAAGAAGCTGGGGCTCGTCGATCCGCTCCGTGCGGCCGAGGCGCTCAATCAGCAGAAGCTCGACGCGCAGACTCCGACCGAGCTCATGACGGCCATCTCGGTGTGGGCCGTCGGCATGGGCGTGATGGCGCTGATCATCGTGCTCTCGGTGATGAGCGGCTTCGAGGCCGACCTGCAGAAGAAGATCCTCGGCACGAACAGCCACGGCGTCGTCATGAAGTACACGGCCGAGATGCCGGAGTTCCCCGAGGTGATGGAGAAGATCCATCAGGTGAAGGGCATCGTCGGCGCGACCCCGTTCATCCTCAACGAGGTGATGGTCTCGTCCGAGGGCAACATCTCGGGCTCGATGATCAAGGGCATCGACCCCGAGACGGTGGGCTCCGTCACCGACCTGCGCACCTCACTGGGCTGTGACGCCGACAAGCCGTGCCTGCCGATGGAGGCCCTCGACGACCCGACCAAGATTCGCGCGAAGCGGCTCGAGAACGGCTCGGGGCCCGGCGCGTTGGACGAGAAGCCCGCCGGGACCGAGGGGCAGATCATTCGAGACCCGATGATCGACATGGAGCCCGCGAAGACCGACGAGGTCGCCTCGACGCTGCCCGGCATCATCGTGGGCAAAGAGCTGGCTGCCTCGCTCAAGGTCGTGGTGGGCGATCGCATGAACGTCGTGTCTCCGCTGGGTGGAGAGCTCGGGCCGCAGGGGCCGATGCCCAAGAGCCGCCCGTTCCGCGTCGCCGGCATCTTCTATTCGGGCATGTTCGAGTACGACTCCAAGTTCGTCTACATCCACCTGCGCGAGGCCCAGACGTTCTTCGGCATCAAGGGCGCGAGCGGAGTCGAGGTGAAGGTCGACGACGTCGACAACGCGCGCGGAATCATGAAGCGCATCTACGACAACCTCGACGGCTACCCGTACCGCACGAAGGACTGGGGCGAGATGAATCGCAACCTGTTCGCGGCGCTCCGGCTCGAGAAGCTGGTGATGGCGATCATTCTCACCATCATCGTCATCGTCGCGGCGGGCCTGATCTTCGCGACGGTGATCATGCTCGTGCTCGAGAAACGGAAGGAGATCGCCGTGCTCAAGGCGCTGGGCGTCTCCGATGGCGGCATCGTGAAGATCTTCCTCGCCGAGGGCCTGCAGATCGGCATCGCGGGCGGCGTGCTCGGGCTGATCTCTGGCCTCGCGTGGTGCCTCTTCATCGAGAAGGTCGGCATCAAGCTCGACCCACAGGTCTATTACATTCCTGCGTTGCCGGTTCGCATCGTGCCGCTGCAGACGATGCTCGCGGTGGTGATCGCGATTCTGGTGACGTTCCTGGCGAGCGTGTACCCCGCGCTCAAGGCCTCGCAGGTGGAGCCCGTCGAGGGCCTCAAGTCGGAGTGAACATGAGCGCTCCGTTCCTCGAGGTCATCGACGTCTTCAAGTCGTACTTCCTCAACGGGAAGCGCATCGACGTGCTGCGCGGTGTGAGCGTGCAGATTCAGCAGGGCGAGCTCGTTTCGCTCATCGGCGCGTCAGGCTCGGGCAAGTCGACCTTTCTG
This sequence comes from Archangiaceae bacterium, assembly GCA_016879935.1. GTDB lineage: Bacteria > Myxococcota > Myxococcia > Myxococcales > Myxococcaceae > Xiheimicrobium. The sequence goes on from JAACJQ010000041.1 coordinate 24,986, forward strand.
CACGTCGCCGGAACGCTCGACGCTCCGGCGGCCGGCCAGATGAAGTTCAAGGGCCAGAGCGTGTTCGACATGAACGACGCGCAGGTGGCCGAGTTCCGCAACACGAAGATCGGCTTCGTCTTTCAGTCGCACTTCCTGCTGCCCGAGTTCACCGCTGCCGAGAACGTCGCGATGCCGGCGCTGGTGCACCGGGAAGATCGCAAGGCCGTGCTCGTGCGCGCCCGCGAGCTGCTGGAGCGGGTCGGCCTCGGCCACCGCGCCGATCACCGGCCTGGAGAGCTCTCGGGCGGCGAGTCGCAGCGTGTCGCCCTCGCCCGTGCGCTGATCATGAAGCCCGACCTGCTGCTCGCCGACGAGCCCACGGGCAACCTCGACCCTTCGACGGGCGAGGGCATTCACAACCTGCTGCGCGAGGTGAACAAAGACCTCGGCATCACGGCCATCGTCGTCACGCACAACGAGGTGCTGGCGAAGTCGTTGCCTCGGCGTCTGCGCCTCAAAGATGGCCAGGTGGTCGACGCCGACACGAGCGGGGCGTGAGAAACGTCGTCGCTCCTCGCAATCACACAGGTTTTCGCTCGTCGGGCATGGGCCTTTCCCCTATATCCGCGCCCTCTCTGTCGTGATTCTGCGCCGCGTCATCACCTGTCTCTGGCTGCTCGCCGTCGTGACGGTGCCGGTGGCGTACGCGCAACCGGGTGACGCGCCAGTCGAGGAGTCGGCCGAGCGCATCATCGAGATTCGCGTCGAGGGCAACCAGCGCGTCGAGCAGGCGGCCATCGCGCGCGCCCTCAAGCAGAAGGTGGGCGACCCGTTCGACGCCTCGCGCACCGCCGACGACCTGCGGGCGTTGTGGGCGCTCAAGTACTTCAACGACGTGCAGTTGCTCGTGCAGCGCACGCCCAACGGCATCGCGTACGTGGTGCGGGTCGAAGAGAAGCCGGCCGTTCGTGCCGTGACGCTCTCGGGTAACGACGAGCTCTCGAAGGACGACCTCAAAGACACCATCGACATCAAGGCCAACAGCATTCTCGACACGGCCGCGGTGAAGCGGAACGTCAAGAAGGTCTCGGACAAGTACGTCGAGAAGGGCTACTTCCTGGCGGAGGTCACCTCCGAGATTCGACCCGTCGAAGGGTCGACCGAGGTCGACGTTGTCATCGTCGTCAAAGAGAACGCCAAGGTTCAGGTGAAGGACATCAACCTGATGGGCGTCGAGAAGGTGCCGGTCGCCGAGCTCAAGGCGGTGATGGCGACGAAAGAGGGCGGCTACCTCTCGTTCCTCACCTCTGAAGGGACGTACCGCGAAGAGCTCTTCCAGCGCGACCTGCAGGTCATTCAGGCCGCGTATTACGACCGCGGCTTCATCAACGTTCGCGTCGACAAGCCCGTCGTCAGCCTCTCTCCCGACAAGCGCAACATCAGCATCACGCTGCGCGTGGAGGAGGGCGAGCCGTACAGCATCGGCAAGCTCGACTTCTCGGGCGACCTCATCGCCACGAAAGAGGAGTTCAAAGCGAAGATGGCGTCGAAGGAGGGCGAGATCTTCAACCGCTCGCTGCTCGCCCGCGACATTCAAGCCATCACCGACGTCTATTACGACTCGGGCTACGCCTACGCGAACCCGGTGCCCGTCACGGCCGTGAACGCCGAGGCGAAGACCATCGACCTGACCTTCGACGTCAACAAGGGCAAGCAGGTCACCATCGAGCGCATCGACGTCGTCGGCAACACGAAGACGCGCGACAAGGTCATTCGTCGGCAGCTGCGCGTCTACGAGGGCGAGCTCTTCTCGGGCAGCGGCATGCGGCGCTCGAAAGAGAAGGTCACGGCGCTGGGCTTCTTCGAGACCGTCGAGGTGACGCACAAGCCCGGCCGCGACGACGAGCACGTGCTGGTGACGGTCGAGGTGAAAGAGAAGTCGACCGGCACGTTCCAGGTCGGCCTCGGCTTCTCCAACATCGAGAGCTTCATCTTCACCGCGCAGGTCGCGCAGCAGAACTTCCTCGGCTGGGGCCAGGCGGTCTCGTTCTCGGCGCAGCTGTCGGGGCTGCGGCAGTTCTTTCAGGCGTCGTATTTCGACCCGTACTTCCTCGACACCAACTTCATCTTCTCGGTCGACGCGTACCGCACCCAGCTCGACTACTTCGGCTTCGTGCGCGACGCCTACGGTGGCACGGCGAGCCTCGGCTACTACGTCATCGCAGACGAGATGTCGTTCAACCTCGGGTACACGCGCGAGTTCGTGCGCGTCGAGCCGAGCCGCCAGTCGCTCCTGCTGGCTGATCAGTTCCGCAGCGGCAACACGAGCGCCCTGCGCGCCGGGTGGCTGTGGGACAAGCGCAACAACCGCCTCTTCCCGTCGCAGGGGTGGTTCATGAACGTGACGGCCGAGTTCGCGCCGCGCCCGCTCGGTGGCTCGTACATCTTCAACCGCTACACAGGGAACTTCCGTGGGTACGTGCCGCTGCCGCTGGGCATCGTGCTCAAGGGCCAGCTGCAGCTGGGCATCATTCAGCAGCTCGAGCCCGCCAACGGGCTGCCGGCCTCAGAGCTCTACTACCTGGGCGGCATCTTCACGGTGCGCGGCTACCCGATTCGAACCATCTCGCCGACCGAGCTCGCGGCGTCGACGCCCGACGGTGTCACGACGCCCATCAACGTCGGCGGTGATCGCCAGCTCTTCCTCAACATCGAGCTCGAGTTCCCCATCTTCGAGAAGGTCGGCATTCGCGGGGTGCTGTTCTACGACGCGGGCAACGCGTTCGCGCGCGGCGTGCCCTTCTTCCAGGATCGCACCTACCCGAACCTGCCCCTGGGCCTCTTCCACTCGGTTGGCTTCGGCTTCCGTTGGTTCTCGCCGATCGGCCCGCTCCGGTTCGAGTGGGGCTTCCCGCTCAACCGGCGTCAGGCGATCGATCTCCAGGTGCCGCAGTTCGAGTTCACCATCGGTCAGAGCTTCTGATCATCACCTGAAGAAGATCGCAGCGGTCGCGAGACCCGAGACGATCAGCAGTGCTCCAATCACGAAGATGGCGATGTCGGTCGGTGCGAAGCGGCTCACGCGCAGCGGGAGCCGGTCGGTGACGGCGCGCGCCTCGTTCGAGACCGCCCGCATCAAATCGGAGTCGACCTCGATGTTGGGCGACGCCTCGGTGGGCTCGGCGCTCGGGGTGGGCAGCTTCTCGATGACGGTTCGTTCTGAGGGCGCCCGCTCGCCGGCGTCGAAGCGCAACACCGTGTGGCCGAGCTCGAGGACGTCACCGGTCTGCAGTCGCTGGGTGTCCTTCACGCGCTGGCCGTTGACGTAGATGCCGTTGGTCGTCGCGAGGTCCTCGACGAAGTATGCGTCGCCGCGGTGGAGCAACCGGGCGTGGTGGCGGCTGACGGTGCGATCGTGCAGGCGAACGTCGACGTCGTCGCCTCGACCCATCGACATGTCGAGGAACGCGATTGGGTAGACGTGGCCCTCGTCGGCTCCGGCGACGCAGGTGAAGTTCGCGGCGCGGCTCTCGAGCTCGGGCAGCTCGTTTGCGAGCAGCTCTTTGGCGAGGAAGTCGGTGCTCTTGTTCTTGCGGCGCTCGCGTGAGGCTTCGTCTTCGGGCCGCTTCACCACCACGTCGTTGGGCAGGGTGAGTGCTTCGCCGGGCATCACCAGGCGCGCAACGTAGGCGGGGAAGAGCTGGTTCCCGACCCGCAGCGGCCGAATCGACTTGATGGCGAGGCGGGGCCCATCGACCTCGAGCGTGAGCAGCTTGAACGGCAGCCCCGCGAGCTGAATGTCGTCTTTGGGCCCGCCACCGACCGAGACGGCTCCATCGATCAGGTCGACCGGAGTCGTCTCACCGTTCCAGATGATGTCGAGGTGCATGGAGGCAGGCGGAGCAGGCCAAACACCACGCCAACCCGTTGGATCGAGGGTGGTTTCGGGCCACTTGTCCCGGTTGCCAGTCCGCGACAGCGCACGGCGGCTGGTGCATGGTGCGCGCCGAATGCGACACCTCACGACCCTCTGTTTGCTGGTCACCGTCTCTGCCTGCCGTGACGAGCAGGCGGGCCCGAAGCCGCGTGGCAGCCGCCCGCCTCCTGCGGGTCAGCAGCAGCCCGCTGCGCAGCCGTCGGGCAATGCGCGCACACTCGATGCGCTGCCGGGGCCGCTCAACTTCCCGTCGACGGCCACGTTCGCCGGCGGAACCATCAAGTACCTCGGCAGCAACGTGGAGCCGAAGAACCCTCAGCCGGGACAGCCCGTGGTGCTCAAGCACTACTTCCGTGCCGATGGGCCGCAGCCGCAGGGGTACCAGTTCTTCGTGCACGTCGTCGACGGCAACTCGGGCCAGATGCTCGGCAACATGGATCACGAGCTGCAGAACGGCGCTGCGATGCTGGGCACCTGGCCGCAGGGAAAGATCATCGAAGACGTGCAGCAGATCGCGATGCCCAATTACCCGGGCCCGATGCAGCTCTTGATGGGCTTCTGGCGCGGTGAGGAGCGCCTGCTCGCCGACCTTCCGCCCACGCACGACGGCAACCACCGCGTCTTCGGCCCACGCCTCGAGGGGCCGCAGGCGTCGTTGCCCGAGTACAAGATGCCGCGTGCTGCGAAGCCTCCCACCATCGACGGCAAGCTCGACGACGCGCAGTGGAAGAACGCTCCCGAGGTCACGCTGACGACGAGCTTCGACGGCAAAGAGGCACAGCGGAAGACGCGCCTGCGCATGATCTACGACGACACGAACATCTACGTGGCCTTCGACTGCGACGACCCCGACGTGTGGGGCACGCTGCGCAACAAGGACGACGCCATCTACAACCAGGACGTGGTCGAGGTGTTCTTCGACGCCGACGGCGATGGCGCCACGTACAACGAGCTGCAGGTCTCTCCACACAACGTGAACTTCGACGCGTCGTTCGTCGCACGCCGATCGAACCTCGAAGAGGCCATGAAGTGGGAGTCAGGCATGAAGACGGCCGTCGACGTGCGCGGCACCCTCGACGACACCTCCGACACCGACAAGGGCTGGAGCGCCGAGATGCAGATTCCCATCGCGAACCTGAACAAGGTGCCGAAGCTGCCGCCAGGCAAGGGCGACAAGTGGCGCTTCAACGCGTACCGGCTCGAGCACTTCGAGCACTTCAAGCAGATCGAAGGGCAGTCGTTCTCGCCGCTGTTCGTCGGCGACTTTCATGCGACGAACCGGTTCGGCTGGCTGATCTTCGACTGAGACGGGTCAGACGAGCACTCGGTCGATCCACGCGGCGAGGTGCGCGGTCGCGTGCTTCGTCGCCGTCATTCCCTGCATGTTGAAGAAGCCATGAATGACGCCGCTGACCTCTTCGATGGTCACCGACGTTCCGGCTTCTCGCAGCTTCTCGGCATAGGCGAGCCCCTCGTCGTGGAGCACGTCGCACTCGGCGAGCAGCACGAAAGCGGGCGGCCCTTTCGTCAGTGTCGCGCGAAGCGGTGAGGCGTCGTCGTGAGCGCGCGTCGCGGGATCGGGCAGGAACGCGTTGGTGAAGTACCGCATGGTGTCGCGGGTGAGGAAGTAGCCGGTCGCGAAGCGCGTGTACGACGCCGACTCCTGCGCGCAGTCGGTCACGGGGTAGATGAGGGCCTGGGCGGTGACGTCGCATTTTCGAGCGACGACGGCGGCAAGGTGGCCTCCGGCGCTGTCACCGGCCACGACGACCGAGGTGGTCTTCAGCAGCTCACGCGTCACCGCCACGCAGTCGTCGATGGCGGCGGGAAACGGGTGCTCTGGCGCGAGCCGGTAGTCGACCGAGATGACGGTACGTTTCGCCTGCGCCGCCAGGGCGCGGCACGGCAGATCGTGCGTCGTGACATCGCCGACGACCCAGCCGCCGCCGTGAAAGTAGACGATCACGCCCGAGCGCGCGTCCCTGGGCGAGTAGCGGCGCACCTTCACGCCCGCGAGCTGTTCGTCGACGACCTGTTCGATCGGCGCGGGGGCTCCGAAGATCGGGCGAAAGCTGCCGGTGTTCTTTCGCATCGCCGCGCGTGATCGCTCCGGCCCGATCTTCTCGATCGGCTGGTCGAGTGCGCTCGCCAACCAGTTCAACACCCGCCAGATGGGACGAAGCCCTGGCACGTCAGCGCCCCTTGAAGACAGCTTCGCGACGCTCGATGAAGCTCATCATGCCCTCGGCCGCGTCTTCGCTGCTCATCACGCGGGTGAGGAGCTGGGTGAGGTGTTCGGTCGCGGCGGCCTGACCCTTCGCCTCCATGACCCGCGCGTTCTCGAGGGTTCCGAGCACACCAATCGGCGCCTGCTTCGCGATGAGCTGCGCGATGGCCTTTGCTCGGGCGACTTGGGCGCCAGGTTCGACGACCTCCTGCACGAGCCCGATTCGCAGCGCTTCGGCAGCGCCAAACTCCTCGCCGGTGAGGAGGAACCGCATGGCGTTGCCCCAGCCAAGGCGCGTGGGCGCGCGCATCGTCGCTCCGCCGAAGGGAAGAATGCCGCGGGCGATCTCGAGCTGGCGAAAGCGCACGGTGTTGGCCGCGATGACGATATCGCTGGCGAGGGCGAGCTCGATGGAGAGGGTGAACGAGATGCCGCTCACGGCCATCACGACCGGCTTGGGAACCTGTGGCGCCCAGACGCCGAACGGGTCGTACTTGCGGCCGCCGGCGAGCGCCTGCGGGCCCTTCTCTCCAACGGCAGGCCCGACCTCGGCGAGATCGAGGCCGGCCGAGAAGTGCTCTCCGTGACCGAACAAGACGCCGCAGCGGAGCGTCTCGTCATCACCGAGGCGCTCGTACGCGGCGGCCAGCTGCTCGATCGTCGCCAGATCGAACGCGTTGCGCTTCTCGGGGCGGTTGATGCCCATGACCAGCACATCGCCCTCTCGTTCCACCGTCACGCGAGTCGTCATGCGGGGCAGGGTGGCCCGCGCGGGTGGTGAGGTCAACCGCCGTGAGGCCGCGTGTCGCTCCTGCGCTCGCGAGCCCTGCGGCCGGGTGGTCGTCGACAGTGAGCGCCCGGCGGAAGGACGGGTCTGCGAGTCGTCTCCGCGAGCGAGATCAGCTCACCGTCAGTGCTTCGCCTCTCCGTGCCAGCTCGCGAGCAGCTTCACGTAGTTCACGCGCTCGTAGCCCGACGGGTCTGGGCAGCGCGCGAGGTTCATGTTGCCGCGCAGCTGCGTGACCGAGGTGTACTCGTGCTCCTCGAGGAAGTGCCTGAGGCCTTCGATCAGCAGCGTCAGCATCTGTGGGCCGTTCTCGAGCACCGCCGAGACGACCTGGGCGACGTGGGCTCCGGCCATCAGCGCCTTCACGACGTCGAGCGGGTCATGAATGCCGCCAGAGCACGCCAGCGTCATGCGCGTCTGTGGCGACAGAATCGCGAGCCAGCGCAACCGCAGCTGCAGCTCCTGGCGATCGGAGAGATGGAGGGTGCGGCGCAGCGTCAGCGTCTCGACGTCGATGTCTGGCTGGTAGAGCCGGTTGAAGAGCACGAGGCCCGCGGCGCCGCTGTGCTCGAGCTTCGCCACGAAGGCGGGGAGCGACGAGTAGAAAGGCGACAGCTTCACCGCGAGGGGGATCTTCACGCTCTCCTGCACCTGACGAATCACGTCGAGCTGCTGATGCTCGACGTCGCCGCCGGTGAGCTTCGGGTCGCTTGGCAGGTCGTACAGGTTCAGCTCGAGCGCGTGCGCGCCGGCCTGTTCGATCAGCTTCGCGTACTTGAGCCAGCCGCCCGGCGTGGTGCCATTGAGCGAGCCGATGACGGGAATCGAACACATCTGCCGAATTCGGCGAATCTGCTCGAGGTACGCGTCGGGCCCGAGCGCGAAGTCACCCGTCGAAGGGAGCCACGACGGCGCCTCGGCGAACGCGTCGGCCGGCCCATCGAGGAACCGGTGCGCGGCGAGCTGATCGGCCACCAGTTGCTCTTCGAACAACGAGCGCATCGTGATGGCCGCGGCGCCCGCGTCTTCGAGCCGCTTCACGGTGTCGAGATCGTCGACCAGCGGCGAAGCGCCCGCGAAGATCGGGTGCTTCAGCTTGAGGCCCAGCCACGTCGTCGAGAGATCGATCGTCATGACGTGCCCTCCTTCTTGGTCTCGAGGTGGACGGCCGCCAGCTGTTCGTAGAGCGCCCTGCGGCGCGCGGCGTTGGCGTCGGCCATGTCGAGCAGCCCCTCGTAGCGTTTGGCGTCCTTCATCTCGACGAGCCGGAAGCGGCCCTCGTTCTTCATGAAGTCACGTGCCTTGAGCTTCGGAGCGGGTGAGTCGAGCTGCAGCGGCGCGAGGCCTTCGGCGAGGCGCCGTGGATCGAAGCGGTAGAGCGGCCAGATGCCGGACTCGACGGCGAGCCGTTGCTGCTCGGTGCCGAGCTTCAGGTCGTACGCGTGAGCGATGCAGTGGCTGTAGGCGATGACGAGGGCAGGCCCGGGGAACGCTTCGGCCTCTTTGAGTGCCTTCAGCGACTGCGCGTCCTTCGCGCCCATGGCGATGCTGGCGACGTAGCAATTGCCGTACGACATCGCGAGCAGGCCCAGGTCCTTCTTGGCGATGGCCTTGCCGGCCACCGAGAACTTCGCGCTGGCGCCGAGCGGCGTCGACTTCGACTGCTGGCCTCCGGTGTTCGAGTACACCTCGGTGTCGAGCACGAGGGCTTTGACGTGCGCGCCGGTCGAGAGCACGTGGTCGAGGCCTCCGAATCCGATGTCGTACGCCCACCCGTCACCGCCCACGATCCACACCGACTTCTTCACCAGCGAATCGGCGAGCTGGAGCAGCTGCTTCGCCTCGGCGCCTTCGAGCTTCGCGAGTTCGAGCTTGAGCGCCACGACGCGTTCACGCTGCGCCGCGATGCCAGCCTCGTCGTCCTGCTTCGCGACGAGAATCTCTGCGAACTTCGCCGGCAGCTTCGAAGTGAGCCGGGTCAGCAGGTCAGAAGCGAGGCGCTGCTGCGCATCGACGGCGAGCCGCAGGCCGTAGCCGAACTCCGCGTTGTCTTCGAAGAGCGAGTTCGCCCAGGCAGGGCCACGACCATTCTTGTCCTTCGTGTACGGGGTCGTCGGCAGGTTGCCGCCGAAGATGGAGGAGCAGCCGGTGGCATTGCCGACGAGCAGGCGATCACCGACGAGTTGAGTCAGCAGCTTGATGTACGGAGTCTCACCGCAGCCGGAGCACGCGCCGGAGAACTCGAAGAGCGGCTCGAGGAACTGCGTCGCCTTCACGTCGTCTTTCACCCTGGTGCGATCGACGTACGGGAGTTGCTCGAAGAAGGCCCAGTTGGCGCGCTCCTTCTCGCGAATCGGCTCGACGGGGTTCATGTCGATGGCCTTGTGACGCGGGTTCGACTTGTCGCGCGCGGGGCACACCTGCACGCAGAGCCCGCAGCCGGTGCAGTCGTCGGGAGCGACCTGCAGCGCGTACTTCCACACGCCTCCGCTCGGAGCGGTGCCGAGGTCTTTCGACTTGAAGTCCGTGGCGAGGAACGTCGACGGAGCGCTCTTCATCGCGGCCGGGTCGACGAGCTGGCTGCGAATCGCCGCATGCGGACAGATGAGCGAGCACTTGTTGCACTGAATGCAGAGCTTCTCGTCCCACGTGGGCAGCTCGAGGGCGATGGCGCGACGCTCGAACCTCGTGGTGCCGGTCGGCCACGTTCCATCGACAGGGAAGGCGCTGACCGGCAGCAGATCGCCCTCGCCGCGCATCATCGTCGCCGTCACGCGCTGCACGAACTCGGGCGCCTCTCTGGGGACGGCGGGCGGACGAGGCGTGCCCGCGCCGAGCACCGAAGGCACCTTCACCTCGTGCAGGTTCGCCAGCGTCAGCTCGATCGCCTTGAAGTTGCGCTCGACGACTTCGCTGCCGCGTTTCCCGTACGACTTCTCGACGCCTTCACGAATGCGCTGAATCGCCTGCTCCTTCGGCAGCACGCCCGAGAGCGCGAAGAAGCATGTCTGCATGACGGCGCTGATGTGCCGGCCGAGGCCTGCCTGCTGCGCGACCTGGAACGCATCGATGACGGAGAACTTGAGCTTCTTCTCCATCACCTGCTTCTGCACCTCGAGCGGCAGCGAAGCGAAGGCCTGGTCGGCGGGCTTCGAGGTGTTGAGGAGGAACGTCGCTCCGGGTGCGGCGTTCGCGAGCACGTCATGTCGTTCGAGCACGGGCGCGTAGTGACACGCGACGAAGCTGGCCTGCCGAATGCGATACGTGGAGCGGATCGGCTGCGGCCCGAAGCGCAGGTGCGAGATGGTGATCGCGCCCGACTTCTTCGAGTCGTAGATGAAGTAGCCCTGCGCCTCGAGGCCGGCGTACTCGCCGATGATCTTGATCGTCTGCTTGTTGCTCGAGACGGTGCCGTCGGAGCCGAGGCCGTAGAACACCGCGCGCACCGTCTCGGGCGGCTCGAGATCGAACGCGTCGTCGTACGAGAGCGAGAGGTGCGTCACGTCGTCGTTGATGCCGACGGTGAAGTGCTTCTTCGGCGCCGGCTTGCCGAGTTCGTCGAAGACCGCGCGCACCATGGCGGGCGTGAACTCCTTCGACGAGAGGCCGTAGCGGCCGCCGATCACCTTCACCGCGTCGAGCCGGCCCGTCTCGAAGAGGGCCGCCACGACGTCCTGGAACAGGGGTTCGCCGACCGCGCCGGGCTCCTTGGTGCGATCGAGCACCGCGATCTGTTTGACCGAGGCGGGCAGGGTGGCGACGAACGCCGCGACGTCGAACGGGCGGAACAGACGCACGACCACGCCGCCGACCTTCTCGCCGCGCTTCACCATCCACTCCACGGTCTCTTGAATCGCGCCGATGCCGGAGCCCATCGCGATGATGAGCTTCTCGGGCTCGGGGTGACCGAAGCGCTCGAACAGGCGGTATTGGCGGCCCGTGAGCGCGGCGAAGCGGTTCATCGTGTCCTGCACGATGGCGGGGCACGCGTCGTGGAACCGGTTGCCGGCCTCTCGCGCCTGGAAGAACGTGTCGGGGTTCTGGGCGGTGCCGCGCAGCAGCGGCGCGTCGGGCGTCAGCTTGTGATCGCGGAACGCCTTGATGTCGTCGTCGAGCTTCAGGTCGCGCAGCGTGTCGTCTTCGATCGCGGCGATGCGGTTGAGCTCGTGCGAGGTGCGGAAACCGTCGAAGAAGTGCAGGAACGGAATGCGGCTCTTCAGCGTCGCCGCGTGCGAGATGGCGGCGAAGTCCTGGGCTTCCTGCACGCTCGAGGCGCACAGCATGGCGAAGCCGGTCGAGCGCGCGGCCATGACGTCGGAGTGATCGCCAAAGATCGACAGACCGTGCGTCGCGAGCGTTCGTGCAGCGACGTGGAGCACGAACGGCGACAGCTCGCCTGCAATCTTGAACATGTTGGGGAACATCAGCAGCAGGCCCTGCGACGCGGTGAACGTCGTCGCGAGCGCGCCCGCCTGGAGCACACCGTGAACGGCTCCGGCGGCGCCTGCTTCGCTCTGCATCTCGACCGTGTGAGGGATCTGCCCCCAGAGGTTCTTCTTTCCCGCGGCCGACCACTCGTCGCAGGACTCACCCATCGCCGAGGCGGGGGTGATGGGGTACAGCGCGATCACTTCGCTCAGTCGGTAGGCAACCGAGGCGACCGCTTCGTTGGCATCGAGCGTGATGTGTCGGGTGGTTTTCACAGACACGAGGCCTGCAATCACAAGTCCATTTCCGTCAGGGTGTACGTCTTCATCGGTGCGCAAGGCGTGCGCCGGGGGTTGGCCGTGGCCGTCGAATCGCGCAATCTGCGCAGCTTCTGGGCCGGCGTGCCGAAGGGCGTCATGCGTCTCGCTGCTGTGGTGATCGTGGGTTGGTGGGTTGCTGGCTGTTCTCCGTGTCCGTCGGGTCAGTGCGCGGCTGATGCCTCAGCAGCGGGTGGCTCGGGCGGCGGGCTCGTGGCTTCAGGCGGAGGCACTGCAAGCGCGGGCGGAACAGCGAGCGCGGGCGGGTCGGCGAGCGCGGGCGGATCAGCGAGCGCGGGCGGATCAGCGAGCGCAGGTGGTTCAGCGGGTGGAGCGAGTGATGCGGGCGTCTGCGGCGCGGGCTCCATCATGATGTTGCCGAGCACGCTCGAGTTCGGCGAGGTCGCTGCAGGCTGCTCGATCGTTCGTCCTCTGACGCTGTGGAGTCGGTGCAGCGCTGATCAGACGCTCACGATCAACGTGCCAACTCCGTTCAGTGCGCCTGCGTCGCTGGTGCTTCCCGCGTTCGGTGTCATGGAGCTGCCGGTCCGCTTCACGCCTCCGACGCTCGGGCTTCGTCAGGCCAGCTTGACGTTCAGCGCGTCTGCGGGCGGGCTCTTCTCGGTCAGCCTTCGTGGTCTTGGCGCCATGAGCGCTGACGTGACCGACACGTTCGCCTCCGCGGCGCTTCCGCTCAACGACACGTTGTTCGTGATGTCCGACGGCCCGGGAATGGGGGCGACGCAGCAGTGGCTCTCGGGCAGCGTGCCCGGCCTGTTGCAGTACTGGACGTCCTCGAACGTCGACTATCGCCTCGCGGCGATCAGCGGCAGCCCCGACGGTGGTGGGCTCATTCAAGAGTCTCCGACAGCGCCGGTGGTGCTCACGGCTTCGACTCCGATGCTTCAGCAGCGGGTGGCTCAGAAGCTGTCGCCTGGAGAAGCCGGCGTTGGGACGCAGAGCTGTCTGGCTCGCGCGGTCGAGGTGTTGTCTGCCGATGCGGGCTGGCTGCGGCCGAACGCAGGGCTCGGCGTCATCTGCGTGCAGAACTCGTTGGAGCAGGTGCCTGGAGACTCGGTGGCGTGGACGCGCGTTCTGGGGACCGTCGCAGGCAAAGCGCCTGGTCAGCTCGTGGTCAGCGCGATCGGTCGGGTCACGCCTGGATGTGGTGCTCCCGATGACGTGGCGCTGCGTGCTGCGGTGACGAGCACCTTCGGTTCGACCCAGAGCATCTGCGCGCCTGATGGTGGGCTCGCGCCGTCGGCGTTCGGCTACCGCTCCTCGTTCGAGCTCTCGCGCCCAGGGCCGAGCGACGGCGGGTTCGACGTGCAGGTCGACGGCATGGCGGTGCCGTACCTCGATTCGCAGAACCTGCCGATCTGGTCGTTCGACGCTGCCCGCAATGCGTTCGAGCTGAAGCCGCTCTACGCCCTCGAGCCGGGCAAGACGCTCACGGTGCGCTATCGGCCGGCCTGTACGCCCTGAAGCCGCTCAGGCGTACTTGCGAGCGAGGAAGCCTTCGATGACGCGGAGCAGGCCGGGAACATCGGCGTGCTCCGGCACCGAGATGCGGCAGATCTGCACGTTGTTGCGCTTCTGCGCGGCCTTCACCGCGGCCGAGAGCGCGCCCTGCGTCGATTCTTGCGGGTTGATCACGTAGAAATAATCGGGCTTCCCGCCGCCGGTCGACTGGCCGTAGCTCACGCGGTTCTTCACCAGCGTCGGCGCCTTCTCGAGCAGCTCATCGACGAACTCATCGACCAGGTCGGCGTGCGTCGTCGGAGCGGCCGGCAGGTAGAACGAGAGCACGCCGCTGGCGAGCCCACGCGCGATGTCGGCGTCGTCGATCGTGTACAGCAGCAGGTCGTGGCCGCGCTTGCGGAGCGCTTCACGCAGGCCCGCCGCGAGCTGGGTCGTGTTCTTCGCGATGCTCGCCATGCGCTGCGGGAGATCGCGCAGGCCTTCAGCGAGCGCGTGGAGCTGCGTCGGCCTCGCGGCGGTGTCGGCGTCGCGTCCGTAGGCCTTGGCGTGCTCGATGATGCCGAGCGCGAGCGGGTGCTCCGAGGAGAAGGCGACTCCGAGCGTGGCCTTGCCCTTCGTGAAGTACTTCGAGCCGCTCTTGATGATGACGCACGGCCAGTTCTGCGCGTACGGCTGGGCGAGCAGCGGGAACATCGGCGCGAGCGTCGTGTCGGCGAGCACGGGGAGCTGCAGGCCGTGCTTCGTCTGGTACGCGCGCAGGGCCGCGAACAGCCGGGGGAAGTCGTGCACCTGCAGCTGCGGGTTGGTCGGCGTCTCGAGGAACAGCACCGCCGGCGCGCCATTCAGGCTCTCGATGGAGGCGATCATGCGCTCCACGAGCGTCGTGCCACTGCCATCCGCCGAGAGCACGGGAAGCGGAACGGGCTCGACCACGCCGTCACGCTTCAGCAGCTCGGCGATGAGCTGGCAGGTGCCGCCGTACCCGTTCTCTGCGTACAGCAGCTTCACTGGGCGTTTCGCATCGAGCAGGCGCGCGGCGGCGCTGAAGACCGCTGCTTCTGCCGCGAGGCCTGTGTGGAAGATCGCGCTCGCCCGCAGCTCGGGGAACAGGCCACGCAGCAACGCTTCGCACTCGGCGTGCGTGGACTCGACGCGCGGAGCGACAGGCAGCCCCGCTGCACGCGAAAGCTCCGCGCGTGAATCGACGGCGAGCAATGCGGCAGCCGTGCGCTTGCGAACCAACTGGAGCGCATGCGGATCGATCGCATCGTTCTCGAGCAGCGTGATGCCGCCACCCTCGACTGGAATCACGATGGCGTCGACGACGAGGCCCGCCCGGTTCGACACGAGTGAGGCGTTCTCGGCGACGAAGACAGTCAGCGCATTCCCAGCAGCCGCGGGAATCGCTCCACGGTGTCCCTCATGCAGTTCGACGTTACCGGCTCGCAGCGCGGCCTTCTTCTCCGCCGACAACGGCAACGTTCCCGGCGTGAAGATTCGCACCGTGCGGCTCGGGGTCGCGTACGCCTCGGCGATCGACAGGTACGGCTTGGTGCGTGACGCGAACGCGATTGCCCGTCGGGCGCCGCTCTGGCTCTGCACGAGCAACTCCACCACCGTCGACAGCGGCTGACCCAGTCGCGCGTAGTCCGACGGCAGGCCCCAGCTGGCGAGCCTGGTGCGAACCGTCGCTGCATCCGAGGGAGCGCCCTTCGCCAGCTCGGCCACGACCTCGAAGAACCGCTGAACGAAGTCGGCCTCGTTGCGGAACCGGTTCAGGTCGTACGTCGTCGCTTCGACGTCCCAGTCGTCGGGTGTGGCGCCGGGCGCGAGCAGCTTCGGCAGCACTGCGATCAGCTGCTTCGCGAAGTCGGGAGGCGTGGTGATGGTGGCACTCATGCGGGCGCTCTTGTCACACGGACAGCGTCACGTCAGCGGCGCCGACGAGATGCCCCAGATGTCTTTCGCGTACTCCCGAATCGTGCGGTCGGACGAGAAGAAGCCGGTGCGCGCGACGTTGAGCACCGACGAGCGCCACCACCGCTTCGGGTCCGTGTACGCCCGGGCGACCTCTTTCTGGGCTTCGACGTAGCCATCGAAGTCGGCGAGCACGAGGTAGCGATCGTCGTCGAGCAGGCCGTTGATGAGCGGCTTGAACAGCCCACGGTCTTCCGGGCTGAAGAAGCCGGAGCCGATGAGATCGAGCACCTCCTTCAGCGCGGCGTTCGACTCGTACACGGTACGGCCCGAGTAGCCCGCGGCCTTCGCCTGCTCGACCTCCTCCGCCGTCTTGCCGAAGAGGAAGAAGTTCTCGGCGCCGACCTTCTCGCGAATCTCGATGTTCGCGCCGTCGAGCGTGCCGACGGTGAGCGCGCCGTTCATGGCGAACTTCATGTTGCCGGTGCCCGAGGCCTCCATGCCGGCGGTGCTGATCTGCTCCGAGACGTCGGCGGCCGGAATGATGCGCTCGGCCAGCGACACGCGGTAGTTCGGCACGAAGCAGACCTTGAGGCCGGTCTTCGCCGACTCGTTGTTCACGACCTCGCCGATGCCGTTGATGAGGCGAATGATCAGCTTCGCGGTGCGGTAGCCCGGAGCCGCCTTCGCGCCGAACACGAACGTGCGCGGGTGAATGATCGACGCTGGATCCTTCCGGGCGCCGAGCCACAGATGCACGATGTGCAGCGCGTTCAGCAGCTGGCGCTTGTACTCGTGCAGTCGTTTGATCTGCACGTCCATGATCGCGGTGGGATCGACGTTGACCCACATGAGGTCGCGCAGGAACGACGAGAACTCGGCCTTGTTCGCGGCCTTCGCTTCACGGAACGCCGAGACGAACGCGGCGTCGGTGGCGTACTTCTCGAGCTCGGAGAGGCGGTCGAGCTCGGCCGGCCAGCTGGGGCCGATGGTGTCGGTGATCAGCTTCGCGAGCCGTGGATTGCACGCGAGCAACCACCGCCGCGGCGTCACGCCGTTCGTCTTGTTGTTGAAGCGCTCCGGGAACATCTCGGCGAAGTCCTTGAGCACGGTCTCCTTGAGCAACCGCGAGTGCAGCTCCGCGACGCCGTTGACCGAGTGCGACCCGACGACCGCGAGCGCGGCCATGCGCACCTGCTTCTCCTTGCCCTCTTCGATGAGCGACAGCGCGTTCATCTTCTTGTCGTTCATCGGCCAGCGAATCTGCACGTGGCGCAGGTGACGCTGGTTGATCTCGAAGATGATCTGCAGGTGCCGTGGCAGCAGCCGCTCGAACAGCGAGACCGGCCACTTCTCGAGCGCCTCGGGCAGCAGCGTGTGGTTCGTGTAGCCGACGGTGGCCTGGGTGATGTTCCACGCCTCGTCCCACGGCACGCGCTTCTCGTCGACCAGAACGCGCATGAGCTCGGCGACGGCGATGGCGGGGTGCGTGTCGTTGAGCTGCAGCGCGACCTTCTTCGGGAAGCTGACGAAGTCGGTGTGGTTCTTCAGGTAGCGCCGCATGATGTCGGCGACGGAGCAGGCGACGAAGAAGTACTCCTGCTTGAGGCGCAGCTCCTTGCCGGCCTGGTTCTGATCGTTCGGGTACAGCACCTTCGAGATGACCTCGGAGTCGTTCTTCTCGACGACGCTGCGCTCGTAGTCGCCGTCGTTGAACAGGGCGAAGTCGAACTCGGCCGACGCGCGCGCCTGCCACAGGCGCAGGGTGTTGACGGTGCGGCCGCCGTAGCCGGCGATGGGCGTGTCCCAGGGAACACCCAGCACGGTCTTGCCGCCGACCCAGCGAGCCGACTGGGTGCCGTCGGGCTCCTGATGGTGCTCGACGTGGCCGAAGAAGCGCACCGGCACGGCGCGGTCGGGGCGAACGATCTCCCACGGGTTGCCGAACTTGAGCCACTCGTCGGCGCGCTCGACCTGGTACCCGTTGATGATCTCCTGCGTGAAGATGCCGAACTCGTAGCGAATGCCGTAGCCCATGCCGGGCATGTCGAGCGACGCGAGCGAGTCGAGGAAGCAGGCAGCGAGGCGGCCGAGACCACCGTTGCCGAGGCCGGCATCGGGCTCCATCTCGAGCATGGTGGTGAGATCGAGGCCCGCGTCCTTCAAGGCGTCGTGGGCCTGCGGCCAGAGCCCGGCCGAGATCAGGTTGTTGCCGAGCGCGCGGCCCAGCAGGTACTCGGCCGACAGGTAGTACGCGCGCTTCACGTCGTGCTTCGCGTAGCGGCGCTGCGTCTCGACCCAGCTCTTCGCGAGTCGATCGCGCACGGTGAGCGCGAGGGCCGTGAACCGATCGAACGGGCTCGCCGAGTCGTAGCTCTTGCCGCGCGTGTACTCGACGTGCTCGACGAACGACTTGCGCAGGCCGCTGGCCGTCATCGCCGCGCGCCCTTCGTGGGTCTTTGGGTCTGTGCTCATGGCCCTGCGATTACCCGACCGATGGAGCGCTGCGAAGCAGTTGTTGTGCCTGCCATCAGTTGCGCGTCAAAGCGCGAGCTCGGACTTCACGAAACGTTCTCGCAGCTGCGCCCGCGCCCGGTGGAGCCGCACCTTCACGTTCGCCTCCGAGATGCCCAGCTGTGCCGCGCAGCTCGCCGTGTCGACGCCTTCGAGCTCACGCAGCACGAGCACTTCACGAAGCGGGGCAGGCAGCTCTCGAATCGCCTCCACGACGAGCTCGAGCAGTTCGCGCCGCTCCACCTGCTGATGCGGGTCCACGGGAGCGTCAGCCACGGGCGGTGTCGTGCGCAGCCACCTCGTGGCGACCGACAGCGCGCGGGTGCACTCGTTGCGAATGACGGCGAAGGCCCACGAGGTGAAGCGCTGAATGCCTTCGAGCCCGTCGATGCGGAGCGAGACGTTCACCAGCACGTGCTGCACGGCGTCTTCGGCGTCGGCGCCGGTGCGGCAGACGCGGTTCGCGAAGCGGCGCAGATCGGGCGTCGTTTCACGCAGCAGCGCTTCGAGGGCCTGCCGGTCTCCCGATCGTGCTGCGTTCACGCGCTGGGCCGCCTCGCCTCGAGCTTCCGGCCGATCAGGTAGCAGGCGGGGCAGAAGCCCACGAAGCCCGTCATCGCGATGCCGGCGCCCATGGCGACGGTGAGGGGCAGCGCGCCTGCGAGTCGTCCAAACGCGAGGGGCAGCGCCGCCATCGCGACACCCAGGACGACCCGAATGATGCGCTCGAGCAGCGGCACGTTCTTGAAATACAGCGCGGTGCGGAAGAACTTCATCATCGTGAACTCCAATTCGTGGCGCCTGAAGTGGCGCGTGCGAACAGGAGTCGCGAGCGGCATCGGGGTTACAGGCTATTTGCTGCCGTAGGCCGCGACGGACTCGGCCTCGAGCTGGCTGCGCAGGTCGGCGGTCTTCTCGCGGAAGTCAGCCATCAACGTCGCCGGCAGCGGCTCGGCCTTGGGGAAGTTCTGGTTGAGCGGGTTCACCCAGCCGCCGCCGCGCTTCATGCCGAAGTGCAGGTGCGGGCCGGTCGAGAGGCCGGTGTTGCCCGACTCTCCGACGACGTGTTTCTGCGCGAGGCGCTCACCGACGTGCACGTTGATCTTCGAGAGGTGCAGGTAACAGGTCTCGAAGCTCATCACGTGCTTCACGCAGACCATGTTGCCGCCGCCGTTGTCCCAGCCGGCCTTGGTGACCGTGCCGTCGGCGACCGCCCACACGGGCGTGCCCTGCGGCGTGCCGAAGTCGACGCCGTTGTGCTGACCGAACTGGTTGATGATGGGGTGGAAGCGGCCGCCGAAGCCCGAGGTGATGGGTGCGAACTTGAGCGGCGACTTGAGGAACGTCTTGCGCGCGCTGGTGCCGTCTTCGTTGAAATACGAGTCGGTGCCGTCGGGCAGGGCGTAGCGGTACATCTTCTTGGTGCCGACACTCGAGCCCACGTACGTCGCGGCGAGCACGTTGCCATAGTCGATGAGGCGGCCCTTCGAGACGACCTTCTCGATGACGGCGCGCATGCGATCGCCCTTCTGCACGTCACGGTAGAAGTCGATGTCCCAGGCGAAGACGTCGGAGAGGGTCATGGCGACGTCCGGCTTCTCGCCCGCGGCGATGGCGGCGTCCCAGACCGATGACTCGACGACGAGCTCGACGACCTCGACGCGGCGCTCACGATCGATCTCGCGTTTGCGGCCGACGTAGCGATCGCCCTCCCGGCGCACCTGCCACTCGGTGAGCAGGTTGCGGCGATAGTCCATCAGGTCGAGCACACCGTGGCGGAAGACGAGGCGGAGCTGATCGCCTGGCCGGGCCTTCTTGAAGTTGAACTCGGCCGCCATCAGCGCGCCCTGCACTTCGCCGACCGTGGTGTTGTCGAGGCCAGCGGCTTCGAGCGCCTTCGCGACGGTCTGGTTCTTCTCGAGCCGGCGGTTCTTCACCTGCGCGTCGGCGAGGGTCGTGGTCAGGGCGACCACGGCGATCAAGGGGAGCATTCGCGCGCGACGCTAGACCAGCCTCGCGTAAGGGCCCAATGCGGAGCCGGTCTTTTTCGCGGTGGCCAGCATGACGCGCACCGCCTCGGCCAGCGCGTCGGAGCTCCACTCACCGCGCGCGCTCGTGTGCACCGTGCCGTCGGCGAGCCACACGTCGGCGTACTTCCACTGTTCGCCCTTCGTTCGCAGGGTGATGCTGGCGACCTCGTCGAGGCGCTCGAAGGACGGGGCCCGCTGCGGGTTCAGCCACGCGTCGAAGGTGTCGAACTCGAAGTGCGGGTTCTGGTTGTACCGGTTGCAGTACGTCTGGCGGTCGCCGGTCTCGAAGATGAAGCGGCACACGAGGGCGAAGTCGGCGGCTGTCATGGCGAGGCGTCGGAGTATGGTCGTTTTCGTGCGTGCGCTCCTCTTCACTTCGCTGTGCCTGTCGCTGACGGGCTGCCGCGTTCACACCCTGCAGGATGGCGCGTACGACTTCGCGCTCACCGAGGTGTTGCGTGACGACTGCGGGCTCTCGACGAACCCGGCCGTGTTCACGCGCGGCACGCTCGCCACGGCGGGCCACGTGGTGCACCTCGACTACCAGTACCTGACGATGCAGCTGGTCGGCTCGTACCGATACGGGCTCGAAGAGATGACGATGGACGCGACGCTGGAGAATCTGCGCACCACGCTGCGCGGCCAGGAATGTCAGGTCGACAGCGTCGCGGTGGCGCTCGACTCCACCACCGTCAACTCGGGCCGCTTCAACGGCACGATGAGCTTCACGTTCAACTCGCGCTCGAGCGACGCGTGCACGTGCAGGTTGTTCTTCCGCTACGCCGCCACGCGCGCCGGAGGCTGAAGTGCCTCACCTCGCCCTGGTCGGCGATTCGGTCTTCGACAACCGCCGCTACACGGCCGGTGCTCCAGCGTGGAGCCGACCGACTTCGTGAACTCCATCGAGCCGTCGGCAACGGGTGGCCGGAAGATCGCCGGTGCCATCGCCCGAGCGCTCTGGGGAACGCCCTGAGCCGTCGCGAAGCTCCTGGTTTTCACTTCCGAAGGGCTTCGGGGGTCGAGCAGAACGTGCGACTGGTGCATGCCGATGGCCGTTCTGGGCGGGGGCGCTCGAGGGTCGTGAGGTCTTCGCGCGGTGGGGTCAGGCCGGGAAGGTTCAGCAGCGCTCGACGCCCTTCACCACGGTCGTCAAGGCGCGCGCCGAGTTCGCGGCGCTGGTGAAGAAGCTCGAAGGCCTCGGGTACCAGCGTGAGCTGCCGGAGCCGGTGCTCCGCGGGCTCCAGTCCAACCCGAAAGACGAGCAGGTGATGTCGGTCTTCGCCGACGAGCTGCAGACACGTGGAGGCCCGATCGGCACCCTGGCCGCGCTCTCGGGAAACCGGAAACGCGACGGCATGGGGGCATTCATCGAGCAGAACGCTCGCGCGTTGCTGGGGCCGGCGGTGGAAGACGTCGAGCTGGGCCGCGTTCGTGAGCTCAGCTGGAGCTGGGGCTTTCTCTACGGCGTCGCCATCGACGAGCTCGCGGAGGAAGAGAGCGACACGGTCGCGACGGTGGAGGAGCTGATCGGCCGGCTCGCAGAAGCTCCGGTCGCGACGGCGCTTCGAGACGTCACGCTGTTCCCCACCGGAGTTCCCTGGAGCGAGGCAGTGAAGCGGCTCTCGCGACTGTCGCACCCCGAGGTGCTCGCTGCGATTCGGCTCGACGGGAGCGGCTTCACCCGTTGGGACGAACATGACGCCGGTGATTTTCGCGGAGTCTGGTCCCGGTTCCCCGCGCTGCGAGATCTGGAGCTGTTCGGAACGTCGATGCAGCAGGGCGACCTCGAGAGCCTTCCGTTGCGGCGACTGTCTCGGCTGGGGGGGGGCATCTCGGAGCGCGATCTGAAGACGCTGGCGAAACTCGATCAGCTCGAAGCGCTCGAGCTCGGGTTTGGGCGTGGCTCGGAGGAAGAGACCGATCGACACCTGCTCGCGTTGCTCCCTCGCCTCGGCGACCTTCGTCACCTCGCGCTGCGCGACCTCGAGCTGACCGAGCGGTTCTGCGAAAGGCTGCTCGAGCTGCCGATGTGGAAGCAGCTGCAGTCGGTCGATCTCTCCGACTGCTGGGTCGATGACGAGTCGACCGCGCGTTTCCTCGGAGAGGAGCGCACCGCGTATCGGCACCTCGAGCGGCTCGCCGGCCCCTTCATGCTCGAGGCCTCCGACGAACCCGACTTCGAACCCGATGAAGACGACGAGCGTGAGCGCATTCCCGTGCTCGACGCACTGCCGAACCTCGTCAACTCGGCGTGGCGGGCTGCACGCTGAGGGTCCGGCGATGCGCTCCAACAGCGACCATCGCGCCCCCGACGCTGACCGGCCCTGCGACGAAGAGCAGCGCGGGCGGGAACATCACCAGCGGCACGCAGGCGAGCGCGTAACCGAGGAGCAGCGCAGGCTCCTTCAGCAGCAATCGGCGTGGAAGCCCGAGGCGGTCGCGGTTGTCGGCGATCGCGCCATGAGCGAGGAACAGCGCGCCGATCGCCGTCTGCGCGACGACGACGAGCACCGCGCCGACGACCGGCACCAGAATCAGCGTCATCGCTGCGACTGACGAGAGCGCCCAGATCACGAGCCGGCGAGCGCTGGGAAACAGGCCCGCCACGGCGCGCTTCACGACGGCGGGTGCATCGATCGACGGCGCGGGAGCGTCACCCAGCACGACCCGCTGCACGTGCAACGCCATGCGCTCGAGCGCGGCCGCGGCGATGGCGCCCTGCAGCTGCCACGCGGTCAGCAGCGCACCGACGATCAACAACGCGGTCAGACCGACCCGAATCGCGAGCCAGGTCGCCGCGCCGAACAGCCCTGGTGCCTGATCGAACAACAGCTCCTGCAGCGGCCCCCCCAACAGCACCGCCACGAGACAGCCGATGGATCCGAGCCCGAAGGTGAGCAGCGCAGGAACGAACGCGAGCCCACGCAGCTCCCGCTCCCGCACCTGCCAGAGGAACGCCCGCGGCAACTGCAGCGCCGCCCAACCGAACGCCCCGAACGCGTTTCGAGGCGGCCCGAACGTGGCGCGAGCGCTCACCGGCCGAAGAGCTTCTTGAAGAACCCGCTCTTGTTGCTGACGGGCTTCTCACTCTCTCCAGGCAACGGGGCTTCGGCGAGCAGCTGCGCGGTGGTGGTGTCGTTCGCTTCCTGCGTGGCGAACATGACGTCGGCCGTCTTGCCAGAAGGCGTGGTGGCCGTGAGGAGCAGCCGGCCATCGGCGCTCACCGAGAAGCGCAGCGAGAGATCGCCCGAACGATCGACGCTGGTGGTGAGGGCGCCGAGGTAGTCGTTGTCTTCTGCCTTCGGCGACTGGCCCTGGAAGACGGCGAGCCGAATCGCCTGCGCCGACTGCACCGGCACGGTGAGCGTCTTCTCTGCGGGCAACCGCGTGTTTCGTTCGAGCACCTTGCGAAACCCGCCACCCCGCACGCCAATTCCAATCGGCGCTGACAGCACCTCGGCGAGCTGAATGCCCGACTTGCCGCGCTCCCGGAGGACGAGCGAGTGGCCGAGCAGGGCGGCACCCATGGCGACGGCACCCTGAGGATCGATGTCGGTGCGGGGTTTGCGGCCCAGCGACGCCTCGAGCCGGGAGCGTACGGCCGGTGAACGGCTCTGGCCGCCGACCATCACCACCTCGTCGAGCGACTGCACCGTCAGCTTCGCGGCTTCGAGCACGACCTGCGTCACCTCGATGGTGCGCTCGACGAGATCGTTCGTGTTCTGCTCGAGGTACGGGCGCTCGACGTCGACGCGCAGATCGACCGGCTTGCCGTCGTCACCGGTCGACGCGAAGGGCACGTGCACCGGCGCGGTCGTCTTCTCGGACAACGCGATCTTCGCGAGCTCGGCGGCATCGCGCACGCGCTCCATCGACATGGGCGAGTCCATCAGCCGGTTGCGCGGCGTCTCGTCCATCGTCGCGACCAGCGCGTCGGCGAGGCGGGCGTCGAAGTCCATTCCGCCGAGGAAGTTGTCGCCACCCGTCGAGACGACCTCGATGTCGTCACCGGTGATCTCGACCACCGACGCGTCGAACGTGCCGCCGCCCAGGTCGTAGACGAGCACGCGTTTGCGGGCGAGGCCCTTGCCGTAGCCGAACGCGAGCGCGACCGCCGAGGGCTCGTTCAGAATGCGCAGCACCTCGAGGCCCGCGAGCTTGCCGGCTTCGAGCACCGCCGAGCGCTGGTGATCGTTGTACCAGGCAGGCACGCACAGCACCGCGCGCGAGAGCGGCCGGCCCAGCTCGTTCTGCGCGGCGTTCTTGAGCTCCTTCAGCAGCTCGGCCGCGAGCTCGGGCAGGGGGAAGACGCGGTTGCCGATCTCGATGCCGCAGTCACCTTCGGGGTCGGGCGCGATCTTGAACGGCAGCCGGGCCTCGAGCTCCTTGATGCGCTTGGAGCGAGCGCGACGGCCCATGAGGCGCTTGAAGCCGGCGACGGTGCGCTCGGGGTGATCGACGCGATACCGACGGGCTGCGCTGCCGACGAGCAGGCGATCTTTCGCGTGATCGAGGGCGACGATGCTCGGCATGGCGGCGCCGCGCTCCGAGGCGATGGCGAGCAGGCGGGGTACCCCTTCGACGAAGGCGGCGACGCGGCAGGTGGTGGTGCCGAGATCGATGCCGAGCACGATGTCGTTCGCCAGCTCGACCGGCTTCGAGGTGGTCGGCGCAGGGGGAATCTTCAGCTTCCACTCGCCCGTCGTGACGACGGCGGGCGCAGGCTCGGGCGGCGCGGCGGGCGCGGGTGGAGGCTCGGCGCGCGCGGCGCCTTCGCGGGTCGCGACGATGCGATCGATGAGCGCCCGGGTGCGCGCGTCGATGCGGGTGAAGCGCACCGTCATGCCGGAGCGGCCGGGCTGCTCGTCGACGACGACCTGGTGCACGACACCTTCACCGCGCATGAGCCGAGCGCCGTCGGCCAGCACGAACTCGAAGCTCAGAGGCGTGCCTTCGGGTTTCGCCGAGCGCGTCGCGATGAAGACGCCGCCTTTGCCGACGTGCACGCCGTAGCGATCGACGAACTCGTCCTCTGTGGCGAAGGGGAGCCGGATGCGCAGGGGCACCTTCTTCGGCTCGCTGGGTGGGGACGAGGTCATGTGGACGGCAGGTGAACCGGAGCGGCGAGTGTAGCGGCTCGTGGGTTCGGCACCACTGTGTTTCCCAGTTCGACTCCGCCTTCGCGAGCCACAGGCGCCGCGGATGGGCGGGGCGGTGATGAAGGACCGCCGCGCCTCAGGCTCGCTCTGGGCTTCGTCTCACGGGTTTCCCAGTTCGACTCCGCCTAGAGCAGGGGTGCTTCGATGGGCGCGGCGCCGGCGGGCAGCACGAGCTTGAGCCCTGCCGAGAGCGACGCCGGCGGTACCTCGAAGAACAAAACCAGGTCCTGCGAGACGCCGGCGCTGATGGTCGAAGCGAGCGGGCTGCCTTGACCAACGCGCTGCACGTCACGCGCGAGCTCGAACGTCTCGGAGCCCTTCACCAGCGTCGCCTTCGCGAGATCGAACGAGGTGTCCTTCGTGGTCGACACCGAGACGACGAGCTTCACGAACCGGTCAGCGGTCGACAGCTTCACCTTCGGGCCAGCGACGATCTGCGCGGTCTCGAGACGCTTCGGCGTGAGCGTGACCTCTCCGACCGTGATCGCATCGGACTTCACGGCCACGTTCACCGGAACGTCAGGCGGCTGCTGCGCGATGTCGGCCAGCGGCTGCGGAGGCTCTTTGATCGCGTTCGCGCCAGGCGGCCCACCGGGAGCACCACCCTTGTCGAGGCGCTCCTGCTCGGCCTTCAGCTTTCGAATGAGGGGATCGTTCTCGTCGACCGACGACTTCTTCTCCGGACACCCAGCGAGGAGCAGTGGAACGACGAGAAACAGGCTCCGCATCAGGCGCCCTTCACGTGCGCGATGAGCTTCTCGAACGCCTGCGGCAGCTTCGACGGGTCGGTGCCGCCAGCCTGCGCCATGTCGGCTCGACCGCCGCCTTTGCCACCGAGCTCGGCCGCCATGACCTTCACCGCGTCACCCGACTTGAAGCCCTTGTCGACGAGGTCCTTCGTGGCGGCGACGAGGATGATCGCCTTGCCATCAGCCGTGGCTCCGCCGAGGCCGACGACGCCCGAGTGCAGCTTGTCGCGGTACTTGTCGGCGAGCTGCTTGAGCAGGTTCGCATCGGCGCCATCGACGCGGTGGGTGAGCACCTTGATGCCGTTCACGTCCTGCACGGACTCGGCGTCGGTCGACGCGCTCGCGGCCTTGAGCTGCACCTCTTCGATCTTCTTCTCGAGCTCCTTCACGCGCTTCTGGTTCGTCTCGATGCGCTTGGGGAGATCGGGCGGCGCGGCCTTGTACAGCGCAGCCGACTGCATGAGCAGCCGCTCGATTCCGCGGAAGTGATTCACCGCAGCAGCGCCCGTGTACGCGACGATGCGGCGCACGCCGGCGGCAATGGCCGACTCCTCGATGATCTTGAACAGCCCGATGTCGCCAGAGCGGAAGACGTGCGTGCCGCCGCAGAGCTCGGTCGACTCGGGGTGCACGGTGACGACGCGAACCTTCTCGCCGTACTTCTCGCCGAAGAGCGCGACGGCTCCAGCAGCGCGAGCCTCGGCCAGACCCATCACCTTCGTCTCGGCGCCCTTGTTGTCGCGCACCCAGCCGTTGACGAGATCTTCCACGCGGTCGATCTGCTCCTGCGTGAGCGCCTGGTAGGTCGAGAAGTCGAAGCGCAGCTGCTCGGGCGTGACCTCGGAGCCCTTCTGGTTGACGGTCTCTCCCAGGACGACCTTCAGTGCGCGGTGCAGCAGGTGCGTCGCGGAGTGGTTCGCACGAATGCGGTTCCGCCGCTCGGCATCGACCTGCAGCGTGAGTGTCTCGTTCGCGGCGAGCGTGCCTTCGGCGACCTTCACCTTGTGAACGAACAGCGAACCCGCTGGCTTCTGCACGTCGAGCACGTCGACGCGCACGCCCTTCGCCGTCATCGTTCCCGTGTCGCCGACCTGGCCGCCTGAGTTTCCGTAGAACGGCGTCTGATCGAGCACGACCTCGACGGTCTCTCCGGTCTTCGCGGTCTCGACCTTCACGCCGGCCTTCAGAATCGCGAGCACCTTGCCCGTGCCGGTGACGCCTTCACCCTCGTAGCCGAGGAACTTCGTCTCGGGCAGCGAGCCAGCGAGCTTCATGTACACGTCGGCGACGGCCTGCGTGGAGTTGAGCTGGTTCTTCTCCTGGCGCTCGCGCTCTTCGTCGAGCAGCGCGTCGAAGCGCTTCTTGTCGATGGAGAGATCGAGCTCCTTCGCCATGACCTCGGTGAGGTCCCACGGGAAGCCGAACGTCTGGTGCAGGTCCCACACGATCTCGCCGCTGATCACCTTCGACTTCGTCTGCTCGAGGCGGGCGACTTCCTTCATGAGCAGCGCGCGGCCAGCCCGCAGCGTGCGACGGAACGCGGCCTCTTCATGGCGCGTCACCTCGAGCACGAAGTCACGCTTCTCCTTCAGCTCGGGATACGCCTCGTGCATCGACGTGATGATCGCGTCGACGGTCTCGTGGAAGAACGGCTCCGAGAGATCGAGCGTCTGATCACCGTGGCGAATCGCGCGCCGCATGATCCGCCGCAGCACGTAGCCACGGCCCTCGTTCGACGGCTGCACACCATCGGCAATCAGGAACGCCGCGGTGCGCGAGTGATCGGCGATGACCCGCATGGCCGAGTCCTGCACGTTGTTCCACGTGCCGCCGTACTTGAGCTTCGACAGCCGCTCGACGGTGGCCAGACAGCCCGCGAAGAGATCGATGTCGTAGTTCGAGCCCTTGCCCTGCACGACGCTGGTGACGCGCTCGAGGCCCGCGCCGGTGTCGATGCTCGGCTTCGGAAGAGGGAAGAGCTTTCCACCCGCCTCCTTGCGCTCGAACTGCATGAACACGAGGTTCCAGATCTCGAGCCAGTTGTCCGACTCGCCGGGCTTCTCCTCTTCCTTCACCGGGTGGTTCGGCAGGTAGAAATAGATTTCGGAGCACGGCCCGCACGGCCCGGTGTCACCCGCCGCCCAGAAGTTGTCCTTGAGCCCGAGCGCGTGAACGCGGTGCTTCGGAACGCCAGCCTTCTCCCAGAGCGCGCGCGCTTCGTCGTCGGCGGGAATGCCCTCTTCGCCCTTGAAGACGGTGACGCTCAGGCGCTCGACGGGAATCTTGATGACCTGGGTGACGAACTCCCACGCCCAGGTGATCGCGTCGGCCTTGAAGTAGTCGCCGAACGAGAAGTTGCCGAGCATCTCGAAGAACGTGTGGTGACGGGCGGTGAAGCCGACGTTCTCGAGGTCGTTGTGTTTGCCGCCGGCGCGAACGCACTTCTGGGCGGTGGCCGCGCGCGTGTAGTCGCGGGTCTCGCGGCCGGTGAACAAGTCCTTGAACTGCACCATGCCGGCGACGGTGAAGAGCAGGGTGGGATCGTTGGTGGGCACCAGGCTGGACGAGGCCACGCGGCGGTGCTGCTTCGACTCGAAGAACTTCAGGAAGGCTTCGCGAATCTGTGACGTGGTGAGGGAAGACATGGCGTTGGCTTCTGCCACACGGACGCGGCGCTCGCACCAACCGGACTGACGTCTCGCGGTTGACCTTGGAGGCCGCCCGGTATCGTCTGCGCGCCCATGCGAACGCTCTGTCTGGCCACCGTGTTCGTCGTCGGGTGCAGCGCTCCAGCGCCGATGGTCGACGCGGGGCCGGTCGTCGAGGTCGATGCCGGTCAGGTCATCGACGCTGGCTTCGACGCAGGCGTTCGTGATGCCGGAGTCGTGATTCCCGGCCCACCCACCTCGTGCATCGTCGACAACAGCGACGCAGGCCTCGCGCGGCGAGACGGCTTCATCGAGGTCTGTGCCGACGCAGTCGCGAACCCCGATGCCGTGTGCGGCGACGGCGTGCCGTACAAGTTCTCGTATCGCCCGGCGACGGGCACGAGCGCGGGCCTGCTCCTCTACTTTGGCGGCACCGGCACCTGCACCGACTACGTGACCTGCTGGGGCCTCGATGGGCGCGGTGGCATGGGGCGCAAGGTGCAGCAGATGGGCCTCGTCACGACGGCGCCCGAGGTGGTGAACGGGCGCACCGTCGGCGTGTTCGATCGCACCGACCTGCTCAACAGCCTGCGGTCGTACGACCAGGTCTTCATCACCTACTGCACGGGCGATCTCGGGCAGGGCATGCAGAAGCAGTTGATGACGAAGCCGCTCGAGTCACCGGCCTCGGCCCGGGAAGAGATCGAGACGTTCTTCCACGGCTCGTACGACGTGCAGTTCGCCCTCGAGCAGGCGGCGCTGTTGTTCCCCACACCCCAGCGCGTCGTCGTCTACGGCACCAGCTCGGGCGCGCTCTCGGCGGTGAACGCCGTGCCCTGGGTCGCCACCGCGTTCGCGCTCGACAGCACCAGTCGGCTCAGCCTCATCACCGAGGGCGGCATGGGCGTCGGGCGGGCAGGGCAGGAGGGCCAGCTGTCGCGCCTCTTCACCCAGTTCAATGGAACGCAGGGTCGGCCGTTCGTGCGCGTCGGCCAGTTCTCGTTCATCTCCGACATCGCGCAGATCGCCGCGGCGCCTTCGAACCTGATGGTGGCGGCTGACTACCAGACCGAGCTGCGCCGTGTGGTCGAGTCGCGCATCGGGCTTCGCCCTACGGCGTACCGCGCCTTCCTGCTCAACGGCACCTGCCACACCGTCGCGCAGTCTCCAGAGCTGTTCACGCAGAAGCAGACCGGTACACGGCCCAACCCCGACCTCACGATGATGAACGTCTCGTTCGATGCGTGGGTCGGGCGAATCATCGGCGGCACGGGCGCCATGGACATGACGATTCCCAACCTCACCGGCGACTTCTCGATGGTGTCGACGACGTGCCCGATTTCGACGAGCCGTTGACCCAAACGAATCGGGCTTCCTGCTGCTCGTCGTGAACGCCGACGTGAACTGGTTGCGGTGAGTGGCAAAAAGTCGAGTTCACCGTGCGACATCTGGCGTGCGGTGGCGTCGTCCCTGGCGAGGTCCCTTTCACTCCGGAGTGTCGATGCGCGTTGTCGTGGTGACGGTTGCGATGTTGATGGCGATGGGCTGCGGGGGCGTCGACCGCACTGACACCCCGACCACGGGGGCTGGTGGGGGCTCTTCCTCCTCGACCGGCAGCTTCACCTGCAAGATCAACGGTACCTGCTACACGTGCCCAAGCTCGGGAGCCGTGGCGACCTGTCTGCGAGATGGTGCGACTGCCGCGGGGTGCTCGCGCGCGAGTGCTTCGGCCTGCCCGTAGGCCTCAGGGGCAGAAGACAGAGACGAGCGGGGCTCCACCCGCGCGGTCGCAGGCGCGGGCGAGGTTGAACGACGACACGTTCTCGGGCGCCGAGCGGTAGGTCGCGAAGTACGTGCGGTCGTACTGCTCGAGGCGCTCTTCGGGAATCTGGCGCAGCACGCCCGCCGCGTCGGCCGAGAGCTCCCGCAGGTACCAGGTGTCGAGATGGCCTTCGCGGGCGATGTTCTTCCGCGCGATGAAAGCGTCGGGGTTCATCGCGTTGAAGCCGGTGAGCACGAGCACGCCAGCGGCGACGAAGCCCAGGGCGAACCGCTGCGGCCAGGCCCAGACCGTCACCGCGCGCCAGATGAGCAGCAGCGCGACGAACACGCAGATGACCTGCGAGAGCACGCGCTGGCGGGTGAAGCCGTACACGTCTTCGTAGAGCATCATGCGGTTCACGGCCGAGAGGAGCATCGGCAGCGTCGCGGCCACCAGCACGCTCGCGCCCAGCTTCACGGCCAGGCCCTGCGTCGCGGTCGCGATCTTCGCGCGGTGCGGAACGCTGAGCACCGTCATGAGCACGATGCCGGCGACGGCGAGCAGCTGCCAGAAGCCCTCACACGCGTACTTCGAATAGGTGACGCCGGGCGGCAGGGTGCAGCTGTCGGGGGCGAAGGCGCAGCGGGCCGAGACGGCGCTGAAGAGCACGAGCACCAGCGTGAGCCCGCCGAGAATCGCGAACGCTTCGGGCAGACCGAGCTGAACCGTCGGAGCCGCCGTCTGCTCCGAGCGCGCGAGCGAGCGGCGACGCAGCGCCCACGTCACCAGCCCCACCGCCACCGTGAACGTCCACACCCCGACCATCGCCATGCGCATCACCTGCGGAACCGGAAGCCCCACGAGCTGAGTCGCCGCTGCGTCGAGCTGCGCTTCGAAGGCCGCGTCACCCGACGCGAGCAGAATCGTCACCAGCCCGACGATCGGCCCGCCGATGAGCAGCATCTTCGCGAGCGGCGCGAACAGCTTCGGCCACGACGCCGACAGCTTCGACGTGTTCAGCTCCGACGAGATCGCCGCCGCGCCGGTCTTCATGCCCTGACCGACCGCGACGAACGGGCTCGTGGTCAGGTCCTTCATCGAGACGTCGGCGACGGGCAGGTCTCCGTTCCACCCGCGCGCGGCGAGCGCGAGCAGGCCGGTGACGCCGATGACGTCGAAGAAGACGAGCATGCCGCTGTCACGCACCACGGCGAACGACGCGATCAACACCGCCGCGGCGAGCAGCCACTTGTGCGAGCGCGCCGACTGCCAGCCCTCTTTCCGATTCGCGGTGCCGAGCAGCACGCTGAAGGCGAGGGTGACGAGGAAGAAGCCGAGGCCCAGCGCGCCGCCATCGAAGGTCCACGCAGAGAGCAGGCCGAGCAGCAAAGCGCCGATCAGCACGGAGCGCTTCGCGTGGACGGGTCGGCGAACGGCCTGGAGCGGGGCGGCGGGAGTGAGCTCGGCGTCGGAGTCGGTGAGGGTCGTCGTGTTCATGAAGCAATCGTCGAAGGCCCCCGCGCGAAAACGGGTGAGCCCACGTGCCGACCTTCAGGAACGTTGGTGCAGAAGCTGTGCAGAACGATTCGTCGGGAACATCAGAGGGTTGCGGGCAGCCGAACCGTCACGGCGACGCCTGCGCCGGAAGAATCGAGCACCACCGTCGGCGTGGCAGCAGGTTCTGCTCCCACGAAGAACAGCACCACCGCGCCGACCACCGCCGCCGCCCCGATGCCGAAGCCGAGTCGTGAGAGCAGCTGCGATCGTTCTCCCCGCGCGACCAGCCCCGCGCTCGCCTCGTTCGACAAGCTCGCGCCCGTCGTCGCCACCAGCTCGAGGTGGGCCGCGTTCGCGTCGAACCAGAAGGCCGTCGCGGCGCCCGCCAGCGCAACGCCTGCGGCTGCCGGAATCCACGAATACCAGCGCGCGCTGTGCACGACAGGAGGTCTGAACTGCGCGGCCAGCGTCGCGGCGGCCTCTTCGAGACGAGGCAGCAGGTCGCGTTCGTTCATCGCGGTCGCGGCATGCTCTGCCAGCACCCGCCCATCGGAGGCGGCGACGATCTTGAGGTGAAGTTGAAAGACGTCGTCGAGTCTGGCGATCGAGCCCATCACCGTGCCCTCGACGCCCAGCGCGCCTGCCAGCTCGGCGGTGCAGCTGCTGTCGCCGTCGGCGCAGCCCAGCAGTTGCTTCTGACGCTCGAGCCCGAGCACCGCGGCGATCTCCTTCTGGGTGATGACGGTGAGGTTCTGTTTGCGGAGCGCTCCGGCGAAGTGCTCGGCCGAGAAGTCGAGCAGCTCGGGCGCCACCTTCACGCCCGTGAAGCCGGGCAGCGCGAGCTTCTGGGCCGGCGCAGCGCTGACGGTGAGTGAGAGGAGGAGGGCGATCATGGCAGCGCCCCCTCGTGCGTGAGCAGCGCCCCCGAGTACCCGGCGACGGTGATGCTCCGGCCCGAGTCGGTGACGGTGAGTGAGCGCAGCAGCACCTCGGTGGGGATCGTCGTCTTCGAGCGCAGGGCGCCGGCTCCATCGAAGTGATAGAGCCGCCCGCCGCTCGCGAGCGCGTACACGCCGTCGGCTCCGTCGCCGCTCATGGCCGAGAAGGTCGACGGGTCGGTGCCCACCATCACCCACGAGCCGGTGCCCTGCTTCATCCACACCGAGGAGCGCTCGGCCACGAAGAGGGCGCCGGGCGTGGCGGCGATCGCGGCTCCGAACGTGGTCGGCCCCTGGTTCACCGTACAGCCCGCGCGCGTACACTCGAGAATCTCGCCGCCCGTGGTGCCGAGCAGCATCGTGTCGCCCCGCGTCGCGATGGAGTCGAGCGAAGGCGTCGGGCCCGGCCTCACGATGACGGTCGTGCTCCCGCTGACGGTGGAGATGTCGTCGCCCGCGAGCCACACCGTTCCATCGCGGGTCTGCGTGACGAGCCCGTAGGTGCGGCCCTCGACGACGTGGGTCCACGCGCTGCCATCGAAGCGCCAGGCGCCGCCTTCTCCCGTCGCCCACACCTCGGTCTCGCTGACCGCGAAGATGCCCCACAGCGGCCGAGGCTGGAGACGCTCGAGCCCGAACGCGCCGCCGCGCTTCGTGCGGTGCAGCACCTCGCCTGCCTGCGTGCAGGCCCACACGTCGTCGGCCGTACGGGCGTGCAGCGCGGTGATGCGCTCGAAGGTGCCCTGCGCGGTCGGCACGAACGCTCCTGCTTGAAGTCGCAGCAGGTGGCCGTCGGTGCCTCCCAGCCAGCCCGTCGAGCCCGCCACCGAGAGCGCCGACGTCTCGAAGCTCGCGGGCAGCCGCGAGGCCTGAAGGAGGGTGCCGTTCCAGTGCGCGAGGTTCTCGTTGCCGTCGGCGGCCCAGACGTCGCTCGGGCTCGTCGCCGAGAGCGAGTCCACCGTGTTCACCAGCGAGCTCGTCTCGGCCCTCCATGTCGAGCCGACGAGGTGCAGCAACGAGCCGCCTGCACCTGCCGCCCAGGCCTCACCGGCGCTCACCGAGAGCACCTGGTACAGATCCGTCGTCACCACCGGCGTGAACGACGTCCACTGCAGGGTGTCGACGCTGGCCTTCGCGCTTCGCCCGACCGTGCCCACCGCGAGCAGATCGTTCGTCTCGGTGAAGGCGAGACCGAGCGGCTCGAAGGCAGGCGGGGTGACGATGACGCAGGTCG
Organism: Archangiaceae bacterium; assembly: GCA_016879935.1. Classification (GTDB taxonomy): domain Bacteria; phylum Myxococcota; class Myxococcia; order Myxococcales; family Myxococcaceae; genus Xiheimicrobium. Next base: position 58,594 of record JAACJQ010000041.1, read on the forward strand.
CTCCGTTGACCAGACACAGCTTGCCGTTTGCAGCGACTGCCACCTGACCGCGCGCCGAGGTCACGACGCTGTCGACCCGCGGCGGGCCGGAGAGCGGCTCGAAGGTTCCGCCGTCGAAGCGGAAGAGGCCTTCGTCGGCGCCGAGGTAGAAGAGACCTTCGGGGGTTCGGGCGAGACGCTTGAAGTTCGCGCGCGGAGCGCCGGCGATCGGCTGCCAGGCGCGGCCGTCGAAGTGGAGCAGAAGGCCATCGGGCCCTGCAGCCCACGCCTCGTCGGGCGCGACGGTGAGCAGCGCTTTGATCGTGCTGCGCGGAGCCACGTCCCAACACCAGTTGCCGCTGCCACAGAAGCGCGTCTCGCTCGTGCCTCCGTCGCTTGCGTGCGCTCCGCCATCGGCGTCGACGGCTTCACCGACGCAGTGGCCCGAGGCCTGACACGCAGCGAGGTCCTTCCTGAAGTCGAAGCACCCCGCACACCCGATGAGCACCAACAGCCAGACTGTACGCACCCAACCTCCTGGCGCGGCACCCTACCAGCGCCACCAGTGTGCGACGTCTGTTGTGCGCGAGGCTCCCACCCCTGTTTCGTCGAACACGCGCTCCGGCGAACTCGCTATCGTGACGCGCGCGTGCGGTCTCTCTGTGTCGCCTTCGGCTTTCTCGCTTCCACGGCCCTCGGTGCAGACCCGCGCGTGACGCTGCTCTCGAAGCAGCTGACGAACACGAAAGATCCCCGCGTTCGCGCGCAGACGGTGCTGCTGCTCGGGCAGACGGGCAGTGAAGACGCCGTCGCGCCGCTCTGCGCACAGCTCAAAGACGCGGAGTCGATCGTGCGCGCCGCCGCCGCCAACGCCCTCGGAGAGCTTCGCCTCGACAGCGCCACCACCTGCCTCAAGTCGGCGCTCGGCGAGCAGGACTCGGCCGTTCGCGCGGCGATGGAGAAGGCGTTGTCGACGCCCGCCCTGCAAAAGGGCTCGCTCTACCTCAACATCGAGCCCATCTCGGGCGGCCTCGACTCCAACCTCGTCACCCTCGCCGACGATCTCCTCAAGTCACACCTCTCGACGATGGGCGCCACGTTCGCGCCGGCCGGCGAAGAGAAGAAGGCGGCACAGGCGCTGATCAAATCGAGGGCGCTGCGTGGCTATCAGGTGCGGCTGCAGCTCGCGCCCGGCGAAAAGGACAAGCAGCTCAAGGTCGAGATGTTGATCATGACGTACCCGGAGCAGGCGCTCCAGGGCAGCTGGAACGTCAAGGCGTCGGGTGGAAAACCCGAGTCACTCATCAAGGCCATGGTACCGAAGGTCATCGACGACGCGGCCGGCGACCTCAACTGGAAGAGTCCGTAAGGGGAAGAGGCGAAAGAACGACATGTCTACCCAGGCAGCAGCACCAGCGCAGCCTTACCAACGGAAGCTGAAGAACTTCCTGTTGGACGCGCGGTTTCAGCTGAAGTTCGCCGTCTACTTCATCGTGCCCACGCTGGTGATCGCGGGCGTGCTGGGGTTCTTCATCTTCTCGACGACGGGCAACCTCTTCCGCCAGATGACCCAGGCCGTCGAGGCGCGCTCGAAGTCGGCCGAGACGAGCAAAGAGCTCGGCACCTGCACGCTCAACAACGAGCTCACCAAGGGCATGGACGACCCGGCCCTGATGACGAAGCTCGAGGTGCGCTCCAAGGAGATCGACGCCGCCTACGAAGCCGAGAAGCAGGCCATCGTGCAGCAGCAGAAAGATCTCGTCGCCCAGCAGCAGACGACCATTGCGGTGATGGTGGGCCTGTTGTTGTTGTTCGTGCTGGTGATCGGCTTCGTGGCCATCGTGATCACCCACCGCATCGTCGGGCCGCTCTTCCGCATCAAGCGCATGGGGCGAGAGGTGGCCAACGGCGTCGTCCGGCCGCCCGAGTACGGCCTGCGGCCGGGCGACGAGCTGAAAGACGTCTTCGACGTGTTCGCGACGATGGTGAAGGCGCTGCGCGATCGCACCGAGGCCGACTTGAAGGCGGTCGAAGCGGCGGCCGCAGGAGACAAGGACGCGCTCGAGCGGCACCGTGCCGAGCTCGTCGCCAGACTCGAGAAGCGGTGATCACGCAGCGACGGTGACGGTGGCGCGAACGCGCACGTCGATCATCGCGGGCGAAGCGGAGTGCCAGGCGAGCCCATCGAGGGCGGCCTGCCAGAGCTGAGGTTGGAAGGGCTGCCTGAGCAGCACCGACTCGACGGTGACGCCGCGAAGCGCGAGCCGGCGAAGACCAAACGGGTCGCCCAGCCCGAGCGCCACGACCGGTCCCTGCGTCACTGGCGGTGCGCCGGCCCCCCACCACTCCTTGAGCACGACGTCGTCCGGCCCGGCGCCCGAGGCGTTGAGGCGCACGCGGCGGCCCTGGGTACGGGCGCGGGCGACGAAGGCAGCGACGAGCGACTCCGAGAGTGGCTCGCCGCTCAGCACGGTCAGCGGGCCGGCGATCGACAGCGCGACCGACGCCAGCGCGTCGTCGCTGCCGAGGTTGTCGAGCACTGCGAAGGGTCGTTGGGTCTCGGCGCGGCCGTGACGTTCGACGACTGGCGCACCCACGCGTCGCTCCCAGCCTGGCGCGCGGCGACCGTCGGAGACGAACAGGGAGGGCACCACCGCCGCCAGGGCCTGGAGCGACGCCTCGCAGATCGCGGTCGCGGGCTTGAGCCACAGCGACGAGGCCGACGCGAAGAACTCGAAGCGATCGTCGGGAGCGGTGAGCCGGGGAATCACCTCGGCCAGCGCCGAGGCCTCGTTCAGCACGCCTTCCACGAGGGGCGTCATCGGGCTCGCGCGCAGCTCCGACAGCCACCAGGCGAGATCGCGACCCAGCGCGGAGATGGCGTCACGCAGCGACAGCCACGGCTCCTGCGGCGTGCGCTCGATCTTCGTCGCCTCGGGGAAGGCGGCCAGCCGCTGGGCCAGCTCCCTGGTGCGTGTGTGCACGGCCTGGAGCCCGGAGGTGAGCGGTCTTCCCGGCGCGGCGAGATCGGCCAGCTCTGGCAGCCGGAACAGTCGCGACACTTCGAGCGAGACCGTCAGGCGCCGCCGCTCGAGCTCGACCGCGCTGGGCGCATCGAGCCAGATCAACGCCGACGGTCGAACGCCCGCCTCCAGCCACTCGGCCACCTCTTGATGGGTGCCCGCGAACAGCCCGGCAGGCGGCGCCTCGTCGCACTTCGCTTTCATCAACGTGCGCATGCTGTCGAAGAGGGGAACCCGATCTCTCCAGAAGCCGCTCACGTTGGCGCCGTCATCGGCGGCCCGCGTGCCCCAGCTCTCGAGGTACGCCATCGAGGCGGCGAGCGAGGGATCGAGCACCACGCGTCGCGACAACAGCGCACCCAGCCGTTCACCCGACGCGCGCGCCGAGCGTGAAGGCAGCCGAGGCAGGCCGAGGTGCTTCAGTCGCGCATGCGGGCAGACGAGCCACACCGAGGGCCCGGCCCGCTTCGCCGTCTCGATCAACATCGGCTCGAGCTGCGGCGCTTCGAGCTCGAGCGCCATCGCGACGGGCGTGCGCGCCCAGGCGCCCAACACCGGCGGGAGCGCGAGGTCGAGCGCGGGCGCAGCCACGACGGGCGCAGGAGCCGGCGCATCGAAGGCCGCGTCAGACAGGCCCGACAACACCCGCTGCAGCGGCGCATGGCTCTGCACGCGGTTCGCCAACGACTTGAGCTGTGTTCGTCGCGAAGGCTCACACGCGCGCTCGAGCAGCTTCTCGACCACCCGCCAGGTGTCCTTCGCGTCGTCGAGCGCGCGATGCCGGGCGCCAGTCGAGAGCCCCGCCCACTGCACGAGCGCGTCGAGCGAGTGACTCTTCAGCTCGGGGAACAGCACCAGCGCCAGCTCGCACGAGTCGAGCACTGGCACGTCGTCGAGCAGCCCTTTCAAGAACGAGCGCTCGAACAGCGCGTTGTGCGCCACCACCGTCACGTCACGGAACAGCGGCTTGAGCGAGGGCAGCAGCTCGTCGAACGAGGCGGCGCCTTCGAGATCGTCATCGGTGAGGCCCGTCAGCGCCGAGATGACCGCGGGCATCGGCCGGGTGGGGCGAATGAGCCACGCGTGCTCGGCGGCGATCGCTCCGCCTTCGATCAGCACCGCGCCCAGCTCGACCACCTCGTCAGCGCCCGCGTCGAGGCCGGTCGTCTCGATGTCGAGAAACAGATGCCGATCCAGCAGGTGGGAGAGCCTGAGCACGAAGCGCACCCTAGCGTGTCGGCCTGACATTCATGAAGGCTCTGATCTTATTGATCAAACGACGAAGGTGATCGATCGCGCGACCTCACGGAATCACCAGGTCATGCGACGGGACAAACCGGAATGGGCCGCCAGCCGTTTCAGTTCCAACGACCGAGGTGCCATGAACGTTCAGGTGTTGGTCAGTCAGATGGACACGCCCCAGGGGCTGCGCGAGTGGATCTCGCAGCGGCTGCACGAGGTGTTGGGCGCGGCGGTGACGAGCGTGCTCTCGGTGGCCGTGGTGATGAACCCGGTGGTGAACGCGCGCCGGCCTGATCCGGTCGTTCGATGTTCGATGGTGGTGACGACGGCGAGCGGCCGCCGCGTGGTCGAGACGCGTGACGCGAAGGCCGAAGCGGCCCTCGAGCGCGCGATGCGTCTGGTGAGCTTGAGCCTCTTCGCCGATCAGCCGCTCAGCGTCACCACGACCGAGAAGCCCGCTCCGCTGAGCTGACGGAGTCGACGTCGACCCTGCGGCGCCCTCCGCCCTCCCGGCACGGTCGGCATCGCGCAGGGTTGGCGTGGGCATCTGTGCTGCACCGCCCGACTCCTTCGGGAGGCGGGCATGGGGAGACTGGGCGCGCTGGTGGTGGTGGTGGGGTTGGTCGCGTGCGAGCCCGACGTTCCGCCTGCGTGGGCCCCGTCGGCGAACGTCACGCTGGAGCGGCTCTCGTTCGACCCGCCTGATCTGCTGCTCGAGGTCGAAGGCAGCACCCGGGTGAACCTGTGGGCGGCGTTCTCCGATGGCTCCCGCTCGAACGTGACGCCCGACGCGCGCTTCTGGAGCGCCGACGACACCGTCGTCTCGGCCTCGAACGACCCCGAACGTCGCGGTTCGCTCTCGGCACACGCGACCGGCGCCACGCAGATCTGGGGCGAGCTCGACGGCCTGCGTGTCGCGCTGCCCGTTCGTGTGCGGAGCGCCGAGCCGGTTCGACTCATCGTCAGCCCATCGTCTGCGCGCGTCGCGATTGGCCAGCGCGCGACCTTCGAGGTGCTGGTCGAGCGCTCCGACGGCTCCCGTGAGGTGGTGAGCAGTGAGCTCGTGTGGCGCTCGGGGAACGCGTCGGTCGCTCGACTCGAGGCCTCGTCATTCGTGGGGCTCGAGGCGGGCAGCGCCGAGCTCGAGGTGTCGTGGCGCGGCTTGTCGGGCACCAGCTCGTTGCAGGTGTCGCCAGCGGTCGTGACGAGCGTGGTGGTGCGCCCCCAGAGCCCGATGCTGCAGCGGGGCGCGCGGGTCGCATTGTCGGCGCTCGCCTTCTTCTCCGACGGCAGCGCGCGAGACGTCTCCCGGGAGTCGGTGTGGAGCTCGAGCAACGCCGAGGTCGCGGCGGTGTCGAGCGAAGGCGAGGCCGTGGGTCGGCTCCCCGGCGCGACTGTCGTCGGCGCGTCATGGCAGGGTGTGTTCGGGTCGACGTTGCTGACGGTCGCGGGGGCTCCACCCACGACGCTGGAGCTCTTGCCGCTGACGCCCATCGTTCCCCTCGGGGCCTCGAAGCAGCTGTTCGCGATCGCGGGCTTCGCCGATGGCTCGACCGAAGACTTCTCGGACTTCGCCGTCTGGCAGAACTCGAACCCCGCCATCGTGTCGGTCTCGAACGACGCGCCGGGCCTGATGGTCGCCCGCGCGGGAGGCCAGGTGCGGCTCGACGTCACGCTGCGCGGGCTCTCGGCTTCGACGGTGATCACCGTCGTCTCGTCGCCCGTGGCCTCGCTCGAGTTCACCGCCGCGCCCGTGCACGTTGGTGAGCGCGTCGCCTTCGAGGCGCTCGCGCACTTCGCCGATGGTCAGGTGGTCGACGTGACCGCGCACGCGACGTGGAGCAGCGCCACGCCCTCGATTGGCACCATCACCACCGCGGCGAGCTCGCGGGGCGTGTTCCCGGGGCTGCAGCCCGGCACTGCGCTCGTGTCGGTCAGCTGGTCTGGCCGTTCCAGCACGCGCGGGGTGATCGTCGTGCCGTGATCACTTCTTCGGAATGAGGGGCTCGAAGCGCGTCGGCTCCACCGGCCGCCCGAACAGAAAGCCCTGCACCTCGTCGCAGCCCATGCGCTCGAGCGCGACGCGCTGCGCCTCCTGCTCGACACCTTCGGCGATCACCTGCAACCCCAGCGCGTGGCCGAGCGTCACCACTGCTTCGGCGACGGCGCGATCGGCGGCGTCGGTCATCAGCTCGGTCACGAAGGCGCGGTCGACCTTGAGGCGCGTGAGCGGCAGCCGTTTGAGCTGCGAGAGCGACGAGTAGCCCGTGCCGAAGTCATCCATCGCGATACGCACGCCGAGATCGCGCAGGCGGCGGAGCCTCGCGACGCAGGCCTCGTTCTGCTCCATCACCACGCTCTCGGTGACCTCGAGCTCGAGCAACGAGGGAGACAGCGCCGAGGCTTCGAGGGCGCGGCCGACGATCTCGACGAAGTCGGCCTCTTCGAGCTGGCGCACCGAGACGTTCACGGCGATCGGCAGCTGCCACCGAGCGGCCTGCCGGCAGGACTCGTGCAACACCCACGCGCCGACCGAGGTGATGAGCCCCGACTCGTCGGCCGTCTGCACGAAGCGGCCGGGAGCCCAGAGATCGTCGCCACGTTGCCACCGCACCAGCGCTTCGGCGCCGAGCAACCGCCGGCCCGTGATGTCCCACTGGGGCTGGAAGTGCAGACGCAGCTCGTTTCGTTCGACGGCGTGCGAGAGCGCGGTCACCAGGCTCAAGCGCTCTTTCGCGCGAAGGTTGAGCTCGTCGGTGAAGTAGCGCCAGGCGCCGCGGCCGGCTGCGCGAGCGGAGTAGAGGGCTGCGTCGGCCGCACGGAACAACGCCGTCGCCGACGTTCCATCTTGCGGGGCGAGCGCCACACCCACGCTGGCGCTGAGGGTGACTTCCTGCTCGTCGATGCTCATGGGCGCCGAGACCGTCGCGAGCACCTTCTGAACGACCTGAATGCTGTCGCGCGCGTCGGCGAGCCCGGGAATCAGCAGCGCGAACTCGTCTCCGCCCATGCGCGCCACCGTGTCTGACTGGCGGAGCAGCCGCATGAGCCGCTCGCCGACCGCCCTCAACGTCTCGTCTCCCTGGTGATGCCCGACCGAGCCGTTCACCGTCTTGAAGTCGTCGAGATCGACCAGCAGCAGCGCGACCGAGGTGCCGTCACGCTCCGAGACGGCGAGGGCCTGAGAGAGGCGATCGAGCAGCAGCGTTCTGTTCGGCAGACCCGTCAGGTGATCGTGCTGCGCGAGGAAGCTGATCTGCTCCTCCGAGCGCTTCACCGAGGTGATGTCGCTGAACACGGCCGCGTAGTTCGTGATGTTCCCGTACTCGTCGCGAATGACGGTGAACGTGGCCCACTCGGGGAACACGGCGCCCGACTTGCGGCGGTTCCACAGCTCGCCCTGCCAGTGGCCGTCGCGCTGCAACGTCTGCCAGAGCCGCTCGTAGAACTGACGATCGTGCCGGCCCGACGAGAGCAGCCGCGGGTTGCGCCCCTTCACCTCGCCGAGCGTGTAGCCGGTGATGGCGCTGAAGGCCGGGTTGGCGGTGACGATGCGGTTGTCGGCGTCGGTGATGAGAATCGCTTCGGCGCTGGCGTCGAAGATGCGGCCGTAGAGGGCGAGCTGCGAACGGGTGCGCGCAGAGGCCGTCACGTCTCTCAGAAAGCCGACCCACCGCTGTGACGCGAAGGGGGTCGCCAGCACGTCGAGCACGAGGGTGGTGCCGTCGGCCCTGTTCACGACGACGCCTTCGGCCGAGAGCCGCGCTGGCTCAGACGGGCCGGGCATGCGCAGTCGCGCGCCATCGGCGGCGATCGAGGCAAAGGGTCTTCCGATGAGTGAGGCCTGCTCGACGCCGAGGAGTCTGCCGGTGGCGCGGTTCGCTTCGAGGATCACGCCCTCGCCGCTGAGCACCACGATGCCCTCGGGCGCGTGGTCGCACATGGCGCGCAGCTTGAGCTCGTCTTCCAGGGTGAGCGCTTCGGGCCGCCAGATGGCCGTGGCCGAGCCCTCGTGCCCGGGAATCGGCATCGACGCGGTGATGACGTCGAGGGCCGTGCCGTCGCGTCGCTTCACCTCGGTCGGCCGCAGCGCCGCGGGCATGACGGGCACCTGCGCACGACTCAAGGTCTGGGGCAGCGGAGAGGGCTGGCCGAGCACCTGCGGGCGGGTCCAGCCGAGCAGCCGTTCGGCCGCGTCGTTCCAGAGCGTGACTCTGCCTTCGTCGTCGTGTCCGACGAAGGCGATGGGCAACGTATCGAGGAGAAAGCCGAGCTGACGAACCGACATCGCGGCGCGCAGTGTACGAGCGTTCCTGCGCGGGCGCGCGTCAGGAGCACCCGACAACTGCCGGAGATCAATTCAGTCTCAACGGTACGCCCGCGGGCACAGCAGTTGTGCGCGAATCACCGACCGCCGAACGGCGCGTCTCTGCCGCGGGTCGGCAGCAGCGACGGCTGGCCGGTGAGGAAGGTGTCGACCGCACGTGCCGTCTCACGGCCGTCGGAGATGGCCCAGACGATGAGGCTGGCCCCGCGCATCGCGTCTCCGGCGGCGAAGACGCCCGGCACGTTCGTCGCGAAGCTGGCGTCGACCTTCACGTTGCCGCGGCTGTCGAGCGCGATGCCGAGCTGCTTCGACAGCGACGATGTCTCGGGACCCGTGAAGCCGAGCGCGAGGACGAGCAGGTCGACCTCGATGCGCCGCGTGCTCTGCGGGTGTTCGACGAGCTTGCCGTCTTCGAGCGTGACCTCGACGCCTTCGATGGCGACGATCGTTCCCGCGTCTCCGATGAGCTTCTTCGTCATGAAGCCAAAGCTCCGCAGCCCGCCTTCTTCCTGACTCGACGAGGTGCGGAAGATGAGCGGCCACTGCGGCCACGGGTTGCCGGCCGCGCGCAGGTTCGGCGGCACCGGCATCAGCTCGATCTGCGAGACCGACGTCGCGCCTTCGCGGAGCGCCGTTCCGAGGCAGTCGGAGCCCGTGTCACCACCGCCGAGCACCACGACACGTTTGCCTGTCGCTGCGCCTTCGACGCCGCCCGCCCTCGCGACGCGCCGATTGGCGGCTTCGAGGTAGTCCATCGCCTGCACGACGCCGTTGAGCTCGCGGCCGGGCAGGGTGAGCTCTCTTCCGACGCGCGCGCCGATGCCGAGCACCACCGCGTCATGCGTCGACTTGAGCTCGCTCCAGGAGATCGTCTTGCCGGGCTCGACGCCCGTCTTGAACGTCACGCCTTCTGCCTCGAGCAGCTTCACGCGGCGATCGATGACGTGCTTCTCGAGCTTGAAGTCGGGAATGCCGAGGCGCAGCAGCCCGCCGAGGGTCTCGTCCTTCTCGTACACGGTGACGGTGTGGCCCGCGTGGTTGAGCTGCGCCGCCGCCGCGAGCCCCGCAGGCCCGCTGCCGACGATCGCGACGGTCTTGCCCGTTCGATAGGTCGGCACCTTCGGCGTCACCCAACCTTCGGCGAAGGCGCGCTCGACGATCTCCTTCTCGATCTGCTCGATGGTGACGGGGTCCTGGTTCACCGAGAGCACGCAGGCGGCTTCACACGGCGCGGGGCAGAGGCGGCCGGTGAACTCGGGGAAGTTGTTGGTCGACGTGAGCGCCAGGTACGCCTCGCGCCAGCGGCCCTTCCACACGTGCTCGTTGAAGTCGGGAATCGGGTTTCCGAGCGGGCAGCCCTGCTGGCAGAACGGCACGCCACAGTCCATGCAGCGGCCGGCCTGCTTCTTCGACTGCTCTGGCACCAGCGGGAGCACGAACTCACGCGAGTCGTGCAGCCGCTCCTTCTTCTCGCGCTTGGGCGCGCCTTCACGATTCCACTCGAGGAAGCCGGTCGTCTTGCCCATGGGTCAGCCCTCCCTTCCGCCGACGGCGCGGAGCCTGGGCGGGCTCGGTCTGGGCCGCAGCTGGGCACGGCGCGCCTGCAGCACGCGCTTGTAGTCGGTGGGCATCACCTTCACGAACGAGCCGACGAGGTGCTCCCAGTTGTCGAGAATGCGCCGGGCCTGCGCGCTGCCGGTGAAGCGCAGGTGGTTCTCGATGAGGCCGTACACGAGCCAGATCTCGGACTCGTCGACGAGCGACTCGAGCTCGACCATCTCGAGGTTGCAGCGCTCGCGGAAGGCGCGGTTGCGATCGAACACGTACGCGGTGCCGCCGCTCATGCCGGCCGCGAAGTTCCGGCCCGTCGCTCCCAACACCACCACCACGCCGCCGGTCATGTACTCGCACGCGTGATCGCCGACGCCCTCGACGACACACTTCGCGCCCGAGTTGCGCACGGCGAAGCGCTCACCCGCGACGCCCGCGAAGTAGGCCTCACCCGCCGTGGCGCCGTAGAGCACCGTGTTGCCGACGATGACGTTCTCTTCGGGCACGAAGCGCGAGGTGGTGGGTGGCCGCACGATGATGCGCCCGCCCGAGAGGCCCTTGCCGACGTAGTCGTTCGCTTCGCCTTCGAGCTCGAGCGTGACGCCGTTGACGAGGAACGCGCCGAAGCTCTGGCCCGCCGCGCCCTGCAGCTTGATGCGCACCGTGTCGTCGGGAAGCCCCTGGCCGCCGAGCTTCTTGATGATCTCGCCCGAGAGCATGGCGCCGACCGCGCGGTGAGCGTTGGTGACGGGCAGAGCGATGGTGACTGGGGAGGCGTTCTCGAGCGTGCGCTTCGCCGCGTCGAGCAGCTGGTGATCGAGCGAGTCCGCCACGTCTTTCTTCTGGGCGGTCGAGCAGCGCCGGGGCGAGGTCTCGGGCGCGTTCGGCAGCGAGAAGATCGGCGAGAGATCGAGCTTCGCGGCCTTCCAGTGCGGCACGTTCGACTTCGCCTTCAGCTTGTCGACGCGGCCGACGAGCTCGTCGAACGATCGGAAGCCGAGCGAGGCCATGTGCCGGCGAACGCCTTCGGCGAGCAGCATGAAGAAGTTCACGACGTGGTTCGGGTCACCGGTGAACTGCACGCGAAGCTTCGGGTCTTGCGTGGCGATGCCGACGCTGCAGGTGTTGAGGTGGCACTTTCGCAGCATCACGCAGCCCTCGACGATGAGCGCTGCGGTCGCGACGCCGAACTCCTCGGCGCCGAGCAGGCCGGCCAGCACGATGTCACGCGAGGTGCGGAAGCCGCCGTCGACCTGGAGCCTGATGCGGTCGCGCAAGCCGTTCTGAACGAGCACCTGCTGGGCTTCGGCGAGCCCGAGCTCCCACGGCAGGCCCGCGCGCTTGATGGAGGAGAGGGGAGACGCGCCGGTGCCGCCTTCGAAGCCGGAGATGGTGACGCCGCCCGCGCCCGCCTTCGCGACGCCCGCGGCGATGGTGCCGACGCCGACCTCGCTCACCAGCTTCACCGACACGCGCGCGTCGCGGTTGACGCTCTGCAGGTCGTAGATGAGCTGGGCGAGATCTTCGATGGAGTAGATGTCGTGGTGCGGCGGCGGCGAGATGAGCGTCACGCCCGGCGTCGACCAGCGAACCTTCGCGATGCGCTCGTCGACCTTGTGGCCGGGCAGCTGCCCGCCTTCTCCGGGCTTCGCGCCCTGGGCGACCTTGATCTGCAGCTCGTCGGCGTTGACGAGGTACTCGGTGGTGACGCCGAAGCGCGCGCTGGCGACCTGCTTGATCGCGCTGCGTCGGAAGTCTCCGTTCGCGTCTTTCGTGAAGCGGCGCGGCTCTTCTCCACCCTCGCCGGAGTTCGAGCGCCCACCGATGCGGTTCATCGCGATGGCGAGCGTCTCGTGCGCCTCGGCCGAGATGGAGCCAAAGCTCATCGCTCCCGTGACGAAGCGCTTCGCGAGTGACGCCGCCGACTCGACCTGATCGATCGGAATCGCAGGTGACGACATGTCGAACTCGAGCAGGCCGCGTAGGGTGACGAGCCCGTCGGACTCGTTGTCGGCGAGCAGCTCGTACTTCGCGAACGTCTTCGGGTCGTTCGAACGCGACGCGTGCTGCAGCGCCGCGATGGTGCCGGGGTTCCACTTGTGCAGCTCACCGCGCCGGCGCCACTGGTACTGCCCACCGGTGAAGGGAACGATCACGTCTTCTTCGATGAAGCCACGCGCGTGGCGTTGAACGACCTCACGATCGAGATCGTCGAGCCCGATGCCCTGCAGGCGTGACGGCGTGCCCGAGAAGTGACGATCGATGAGCTCGCGGTTCAGGCCGACGCACTCGAAGATCTGCGCGCCGCGGTACGACTGCACCGTCGAGATGCCCATCTTCGACATCACCTTGAGCAGCCCTTCGTCGAAGGCGTGCACCAGGTTCTTCTCGGCTTGCTCGAGCTCGACTGGCAGCTCCTTGCGATCGACGAGCTCCTTCACCGAGTCGAAGCACAGCCACGGGTTCACCGCCGCGGCGCCGTAGCCGATGAGCAGCGCGACGTGATGCACCTCGCGAACTTCTCCCGTCTCGACGACGAGGCCGGTGTGGCGGCGAATACCGTCGCGCACGAGCCGCTGGTGCACCGCTGACAAGGCCAGCAGCGCCGGAATCGGAGCCCGCCGTGCGTCGACGTTGCGATCCGACACGATGAGAATGTCGTGGCCTTCGTCGACGGCCTTCACGGCGGCTTCGCAGAGATCTTCGACGGCGCGATCGAGGGCGCCAGCGGTGCCGGGCTCGTACGTCGCGTCGAGCACGCGTGGGTCGAAGTCGCCTTTACCTGCGAGCGCCTTGATGCGCGCGAGCTGGTGGTTCGTGAGCACCGGGCCGGGCAGGGTGAGCTTCGCGCACTGCTCGGGCGTCTCTTCGAAGGTGTTGCCGTCGGGGCCGAGCCCGACCGCGAGCGACATCACGAGCGACTCGCGAATCGGGTCGATGGGCGGGTTCGTGACCTGCGCGAAGAGCTGGTGGAAGTAGTCGAACAACGACGGCGCGCGATCGCTCAGCACCGCGAGCGGCGTGTCGGTGCCCATCGAGCCCGTCGGCTCCTTGCCGGTCTCGGCCATCGGGCCCACGACGATGCGCAGGTCTTCATCCGTCCACCCGAAGGCGCGCTGGCTTCGGGCGAGCTCCTCCATGACGAGCGCGGTCGGTGCTGGAGCGGCCGGCACGTCGTCCCACGTGAAGACGTTTCGCTCGAGCCACTTCCGATACGGCCAGCGGGTGGTGATCTCCTTCTTCACCTCGTCGTCTTCGACGATGCGGCCTTCATCGGTGTCGACGAGGAACATGCGGCCCGGCTGCAGGCGGCCCTTTCGTTTCACCTGTGCGGCAGGCACGTCGATCACGCCGGCTTCGGAGGCGAGGATGACGCGGTCGTCTTCGGTGATGACGTAGCGGGCGGGCCGGAGGCCGTTGCGATCGAGCGTCGCGCCCACGAGGCGGCCGTCGGTGAAGGTGATCGCGGCCGGGCCGTCCCACGGCTCCATGAGCGAGCTCGAGTACTGGTAGAAGGCGCGCCGCGCGTCGTCCATCTGCGGGTTGCGCTCCCACGCCTCGGGGATCATCAGCATCATCGCGTTCGGCAACGAGCGCCCACCGAGCACCAGCAGCTCGAGCATGTTGTCGAATTGCGCCGAGTCGCTCTTGCCGGGCACGATGATGGGAGCCAGCCGCTCGAGGCCACCGCCGAACTTCGCCGACTGCAGCAGCGTGCGCCGCGCCTGCATCGAGTTCCGGTTGCCCTGCACGGTGTTGATCTCGCCGTTGTGCGCGATGAAGCGGAACGGCTGCGCGAGATCCCACGTGGGGAAGGTGTTGGTCGAGAAGCGCGAGTGCACCACCGCGATGGCCGACTCGAAGAGCGGGTCGCGCAGGTCGGCGTAGAAGCCGGGCAACGACGCGGGCAGCAGCAGGCCTTTGTAGATGATCGTCTCGGCCGAACAGCTCGCGATGTGGAAGCGCCCGTCACCGTCGACGCCGCTCGCGCGCACGCGGTTCTCAGCCAGCTTGCGAATGATGAAGAGCTTTCGCTCGAAGGCCGACGGCACCGTGCGACGCCGCGCGATGAAGAGCTGGCGCATCACCGGCAACACGCCGCGCGCCACGTGACCGAGCACCGAGGCATCGACGGGCACGTCTCTCCACCCGATGACGCGCTGGCCTTCCTGCTCGACGACCTCGACCAGCATGCGCTCGCACTCGGAGCGCGCGAACGAATCGGTCGGCAGGAACACCTGCGCGACGCCGAAGGCTCCACGAGCGGGAATCGTGAAGCCCAGCCGCTGCCCTTCACGCGCGAAGAAGCGCTCGGGCACCTGCGTGAGAATGCCGGCGCCGTCTCCGGTGAGCGGGTCGGCGCCCGTCGCCGCGCGGTGCTTCATGCGCAGCAGCACTTCGAGCGCCTGCTCGACGATGCCGCGCGAACGCTGGCCCTTGATGTGAGCGACGAA
>JAACJQ010000293.1 GCA_016879935.1 Archangiaceae bacterium
GTCTTCAATCAAGCGCGCTGCACCGAGCGGCCACCGGTCGTCGTCGTCGAGCAGCAGCCCGCGTGGAATCCACCGCCGGTCGCGCAGCCCGCGTGGAATCCGCCGCCGGTCGCGCAGCCCGCGTGGAATCCGCCGCCCGTCGCGCAGCCCCAGTGGAATCCGCCGCCCGTCGCGCAGCCCCAGTGGAGTCCGGCTCCCGTTGCGCAGCCAGTTCCGGCCGTCGTGCAGCCGCAGAATGAGTGGAATCCTCCGCCCCAGGGGGCTGGCGTGCAGATCGAGGTCTCGGTTCCGGTTCCCCAGCAGCGCCAACCTCCGGTCGTGGTGACGCAGCCTGAGCCCGCGTTCGAGCCGCTCGAGTTCCCGCGTGGGCCCGACCTCACGCCCGTGCAGCTCGTGGTCGGCGGCGAACGCAGCCGCGAGCACTTCACCGTGCTCCTCCGCTGGGAGCGACGAAACGAAGACAAGAGCGCGCCGCCTCCGGTGCCAGCGGGCCAGCCCGTCGTCATCGAGATCTGGTCGGAACAACCGAATGACTATGAAGGCGCGGCCTTTCTCTTCGCGCGTGGCGCCCTCGAGCCGAACGTCACCGAGGCCGAGTGGCTCGCCGAGCTCGACAAACGAGAGGCCGAGCGCACCAGGGCGGCCGCTGAAGACGCAGCGCGGCTGGCCGAAGAGAATCGCAGCCGAGCAGAGGCCCGCGCGAAGCAGGTCGCCATCGACAACGAGCGCCGCCGAATCGAATACGCCGAGCTCGAGAAGCGCCGCGCCGCCAACATCGCTGCGCGTGAAGCGAAGCTGGCCGAGCCGAAGGTCGAGACGGCGTACGAACGTGAGCGGCGAGAGAAGTACGCCGCCGGCCTCGCAGCGCCGTCACGCCCCGACGCCGAGTACGTCGAGGCACGCCGCCGGGAGATCGAACGGCAGAAGGCCGAAGCAGCCGCCGAAGCCGAAGCGCGTCGCCGGTGGCAGGAAGAGTCGGAGCGTCGCTGGCGTGAAGCCGAAGCGCGTCGGCCGAAGCCGCGCCCCGAGCCGACAGGCCCTCCGCCGCCCGCTCCCGCGCAGTCCATTCCGCTCAAGCCAGCGCCCTACGTGCTGTGGATCGACGGGTACTACGAGTGGACTGGGGTCGCCTGGGTCTGGCTCGAGGGCTGGTGGAAGGTGAACGAGGCGGAGCGTGCCCGCTACGAGCTCGCGGCGCGCATGCCGGCGCCGGCGCCGAGGGTCGAAACGCCTCCGCCCTGCCCCGTGCCTCAAGGCCAGTGGCAGGCCGGCACCTGGGTGTGGAACCTCGAGGTCTGGGTCTGGTTGCCCGGTGTCTGGCTCAGCACGCAGCGCCCGGTTCATCAGGCCGTGCCCGTGACGCCGAAGAATTGATGGCGTTCGCCGCGCCGCGTCGTAAGAACGAAATGTGACCGCCGTCGTCGATTCTCCTCGCGCTCGCACGCTCAAGACCCTCGCTGACGAGACGTTCGATCTGCTCGTCGTCGGCGGAGGCATCACCGGTACCGGCATCGCGAGAGACGCCGTGCTTCGTGGCTTGAAAGTGGCCCTCGTCGAGAAGCTCGACTTCGCGGCTGGCACCTCGAGCAAGTCGACGAAGCTGATTCACGGCGGCCTGCGCTACCTCGAGCAGGGCGAGATCAAGCTGGTCTTCGAGTCGGTCAACGAGCGCAACCGGCTCATGCGGCTCGCGCGGCATCTGGTGCGGCCGCTCCCCTTCCTCGTCGCGCACTACAAAGGCGATCGCCGCTGGCTGGTGACGCTCGATATCGGCCTGTGGATGTACGAGGCCCTCTGCTTCTTCGGCGGCTACAAGAACCACAAGACCCACCGCGCGCAGAAGACGCTCGAGCTCGAGCCCGGCCTTCGGCAGCAGGGCCTCACGGGCGGCATCCTCTATTACGACGCGATGACCGACGACGCGCGGCTCACGCTCGAGAACGCGCTCGACGGCCGCGCCTCGGGCGCCGTGATCGCCAACCACGTGCGCGCGGGAGCGCTGCTCACGCAGGGTGACGCGATCAGCGGCGTCACCGCCACCGACGTACTGACGGGCAACACCTTCGACATTCGCGCGAAGCTCGTCGTCAACGCGACCGGCCCATGGAGCGACGAGGTGCGCGCGCTCGCCAATGAGAAGGCGCTGCTCAAGCCGACGAAGGGCATTCACCTCGTCGTCGACGAGAAGCGCCTGCCCGCCCGCAACGCGCTGGTGATGACGCACCCGAAGGACAAGCGGGTGATGTTCACGATTCCCTGGGGCCTGGGCCGTACCGCCGTCGGCACCACCGACACGTTCTTCGACGGAAAGCCCGACACCGTCGAGCCGACCGCCGCTGACATCACGTACCTGCTCGACGCGGCCAATCACTACTACCCCGACGCGAAGCTCACGCCCGACGACGTCATCAGCACCTGGTCGGGGCTGCGGCCGTTGCTGGCGCCTCCCGACGCCAGCGCGGGCGCGTCGCAGGTCTCGCGCGAGCACGTCATCGTCGAGCGCAAGGGCTTCATCACCATCGCGGGCGGCAAGCTGACGACGTACCGCACGATGGCGGCCGAGGTCGTCGATCGTGTGGTGAAGCAGCTGGGTCTGAAGCAGCCGTCGACGACCGATGATCGTCCCCTCCCCGGCGCGAAGGACTTCATGGAGTCTGACGAGGTGCTGCACGCGTTCGAGCAGAGCCTCGCGAGCGATCGACTCGACGTGAAGACGGCGAAGAGCTTCGTCGAGATGTACGGCGGCCGGGCGAAGCAGGTGCTCGAGCGCTGTCAGGCGAGCGCAGACACCAACACCCGCGTCGACGCCGAGCTGCCGTGGCTGATGGGGCAGGTCGACGAGGCGATCGAGAACGAGTTCGCCGAGACGCTCGATGACGTGTTGTCGCGAAGGCTCACGCTGGTGCTCCGCGCGAGAGATCAGGGTCTGGGCATCGCCGAGACGGTGGCGCAGCGCATGGCGAAGGCCCACGGGTGGAGCGCCCAGCGCACCGAGCAGGAGCTGTCGGCCTATCGGGCGGTCGTCGAGTCGTCACGCGCCTGGCGGCGCTGAGCGCGTCGATGCACGCGCGTTGAGCACCTGCAGGTACGAGCCCGGCTTCGGCGACAGCTCCTTCCCGTCGAGGAAGACGTGCGCGGGACCTGACCTGGCCACCACGACGCAGCCCGCCGGCAACGCGAGGAACGGCACGAGCGTGGGCCGCAGCGCCGACAACGCGAGCAGCGGCAGCGTGAACCGTTCGCCGTGATCGTGATCCTGCGAGCACGAGAGCGACCAGCCCGACCACGCCTGAGCAGCGGAGCCCGCGTCGACCCGGGTCAACACGACCGCGTCAGCGTCTTCCGAGCAGCGAGAGACCAGCACCGAGGCGCGCACGGGCGGA
>JAACJQ010000294.1 GCA_016879935.1 Archangiaceae bacterium
CAGATCCTCGAAGTCGCTTCCTGGGCCCGCGTCGAGACCACCATCAGCCTCGAGTCGGAGACGGGACTGCGGCAGAGCATCGTCTCCGGTGAAGGCGGTGTGTTCTCGACGACGCTCGCGCCTGGGCCGTGGCGAGTCGTTGAAACGAACGAGGACTTCGAGCCTGTGGCTCAGTTCACGCTCTTCGTTCCACCAGGCGGCACGATGAAGGAAGCCCTGCTGTTTCTTCGCAGCGTGAGCTGGCTCGAAGGCGTCGTCGTCGACGACGAGCACCATCCACTCGAGAAGGCGCGCGTCGACGAGGTGCTCACGGACCAGAACGGCGGGTTCAAGGTTCGAGGTGACCTCGAGCGCCTTCGGGTGTCGCACCCGTGCTGTCAGCCGGGGTTCGACGTTTCGTACGAGGACGCAGGCACGACCCTCTCCCTCCGCCGATGGGTACCGGCGCCGATCGGCCAGATCTCAGGTCAGGTGGTCGATGCTGAAGGCGTTCCGTGTGAAGCGCTCGTCAAACTGCACACGCCTGCGGACGACGGCCTGAGCCAGCCGGGGCTCGAGACGTCGCGACAGGGCACGTTCGTGTTGCCGCTCTTCAGTCACTCGGCACGCGTCGTGGCGTTCGTGGGAAACACCGCGGTGCCGAGTGACGAACTTCACGATGGCGAGTTCAAGCGCTTCGTCGTCGACTGCCACAACCCCAATCGATACACGCTGGTTACCGGACGGGTCGTCGATGAGCACGGCGAGCCGTGGTCCTCCTGTGCGGCGGTCGCAGGACACGGCGAGCCTTCATGGTTCAGCAGCGGAGACGGCCGCTTTTCGCTTCGAATTCCTCGCGGTCGCACCGAACTGCGCTTCTCCTGTATCGGACACACCGAGCCCCTCACGAAAGTTGTCGATCTCGAGGAGAGCACCGTGCACCTCGACGATCTGGTCCTGGTTCGCAGCAAGCGCACGATCGAAGGCACCGTCTTTGATCGTCAGACAGAGCGACGAATCGCGGACGCAGAGGTGGTGGGCAGCATCGTC
This sequence comes from Archangiaceae bacterium, assembly GCA_016879935.1. Taxonomy (GTDB): domain Bacteria; phylum Myxococcota; class Myxococcia; order Myxococcales; family Myxococcaceae; genus Xiheimicrobium. The sequence continues at coordinate 1,030 of JAACJQ010000294.1, forward strand.
TCGACGGTGACCGATGAGCACGGCGCCTTCTCGCTGTCGGTCTCGACGCAGCGACGTGAGCTGCGCGTCTCGGCCGACGGCTATCTTCCCTACGACGTTCAACTGCCGAAGGGCGCGACCGCGCTCACCATCGAACTCACGCGAGAGCCTGCCGACGGCGGCGCGAGCAGCGAATACGAAGGTGTCGGCATTCAGTGGAACACCGACGGCCCGCGGCTCAAGGTTCTTCGCCTTCACCCCACGGGGCCGGCGATTGAGGCCGGCGCTCGCGAAGATGACGAACTCCTCGCGGTCGATGGCGAACCAGTCGGGAAGCTCTCGCTCGAGGACGTGCTGGCGCGCATCAAGGGCCCCACCGGAACCTGGGTGAAGCTCTCGATACGCCGAGGAGAAGGTGTGATCGACCTGGGCATGCAGCGTCGTCGCCTCGCCTGGTGACCGCAGTGACTCTGCAAGCGCTCGCGTCTATACTTTCTGTATCATGACGACGGCCAAGGTCTTCAAGCACGGAAACAGCCAGGCGGTTCGCCTTCCCAAGGAGTTCCGGGTCGAGGGCGACGAAGTCGAAGTCTCCAGAGTCGGCCGAGTCATCATCTTGCGGCCGAAGAAGATCTCGTACGAAGACGCCATGGCGGCGGTGAGCCGGTTTCAGGGCACCCTGCGTCGCAGCCAGGACGCCGACCAGGAGCGTGACTGGCGATGATCTGGCTGCTCGACACCAACAGCCTCATCTACTTCGCGAACCGCTCGAAGGGCTACGAGGGCATCGCCCGCAGACTGTCAGGCAGATCTCCAGGCGAAGTTCGCATGTCGTCCGTCACGCTGTCGGAGCTCGAGTACGGCGTCGAGAACAGCCGTCACCGTGACGAGAACCGAGCCGCGCTCGACGACCTCGTCGCGCTGATCAGCGTCGACCCGTATCCACAATCGGCTGCGCGTCACTACGCCGAGATCAAGGCAGCCCTCAAGGCGCGTGGGAAGCCAACGAAGCCGTACGATCTGCTCATCGGCGCTCACGCTCGAGCACTCGACGCCACACTCGTCACCAACGACACGGACGACTTTCGTCACATGCCGGGTGTGAGGCTGGTGAACTGGCTCCGTCACTGACCAGTCGACGAAACGTCGTCTGCGCCGGCTCCAGCGTCGGCACATTCCTCGATGGGCGCAGGGCCGCGGGCGAAGCAACTGGTGGTGCGTCCTTCGAAAGCACGGCTCAGCGTTTGAGTCTGGCGAAGAGCGCAGCGCGGCTCGTGAGTCCGCTCGCCTTCACCTCGGCGGCTTCGGCCTCGAGCCCGAAGTGGGCGAGGTACTTTTGCACACGCTCCTCGAGCGTCGGTGCGGCGATGCGGTCGCACAGCTCGTCGGCGGCGTAGTCACGGCACACCTTCGGCCGCTGCTCGTAGGCTCTGCACAACGCGTCGGGCCCGAGGTGCGGGCAGACGAGGCCGAGCGGTTTGTCGAGCGCCGCGATGTCGGGAGCGACGCAGCATGCGCCACACTTCGTGCACTCGTGCGCGCTCACGGCGTGCCGAAGTACACGTTGTCGATGCACGTCTCGTCGCTCTGCCCGTCGACGTAGTCGCCCCGAATACGAATCGCGGTGAGGTTCGTCAGCACCGTCTTCACCTGCTCGGCGCTCGCCGGCTCGCCACGCGAGTTCGAGTCTTCGACGAGCCACCCCGACGCTTCGTCGAGCCGAAAGGCGTACGGCGTCCAGTCCTGGCCGGGCACGGCCTTGATGTTCTGCACCAGCCCGAGCCCACCACCGTTGAGCACCACGTCGCGGCCCTTGAGCAGATTGAACTGGCTGCTCGTCTTCAGGTCGAAGGTGAGGCGCTTGCCGAACACGTCGGTGACGGTGCCGAGGTACTTCGCCGGCGCCACGAAATAGAAGACGTCGCCGGGCGCGAGGTCGGTCGCGCAGAGGTTGCCGTTCTGGTTGCCGCCCGTCGCCTTGAACTGCGGCCGCGTCGAGTCACCGTTGCCGGCGATGACCCACGCCTCGTCGTCGCCTTCGAAGAGGCTCGACGCGCGCGAAGGAATGGACGGCCCGCAACCAGCGGTGACGACTGCCAACGCGAGACTCAGCCAGAACGACCGCACGCACCGCCTCATAGCAGAGCCCCCGCCGTCGTCACTTTGCCCATCGGTTGGGGGCTGGTTCGACCCGATGTGGTCGGCTCCGACCTTGGGGAGTCCGTGGCTCGTGGGGGAACCGCTCCAGACTGCACGGCTTCCAAAAGGCGCGGGCCCTGCAACGATGCGGGCCATGCCCGTTGGCGAAGACTCCATCGAGCTGGAGACCGCGGTTCGGGTGGCCGTCACCGAGCGCGCCAACGCCCTCTTCTGGGCAGGGGCGGGTCGTGCCGCGTTCAGCAACGCCGCGCTGGGTGGGCTGCTGCTGGCTGCCGTGCGGGAGGCCCACAAGAACCCGCTCGTCTGGCTCTGGGCGGCGCTGATGTTGGCCGTGTACGGCACGCGCCTCGTTCGAGGCCGGCACTTCGCGAAGCAGAGCGTCGACGAGCAGCGGCGCCTCAGCGCGACCTGGCGGCTGCGCGCCATCATCTCGGCGACGGCGGCGGGCGTGACGTGGGGCCCTGGCCTGTTTCTCCTGTGGCGGCTGGCCGATGCACGTGAGCGCATCTTCGTCGTCGCGGTCTTGTCGGGCCTGGTGGCGGCGGTCTCGACGCTGCTCTCGGCGCTCCGACCCGCCTTCGTCGGCTTCGTCACACCGCTCTGGTTCGGCCTCGTCGCGAGCCTCGTCACCACGGCCGCGACGCTCACCGACCTGATGCTTGCGGGCGGCTCCATCATGCTGCTGCCGCTGCTGCTGCGCGGCACCCAGACGATGCACGACGAGTTCGAGCGCACCATTCGCCTCACCGTCGCGCAGGAGCAGATGACGAAAGCGCTGGAGGCGGCCCGTGACGCCGCGCTCGCCGCCGCCCGCGCCCGCAGCGACTTCGTCTCGATGATGAGCCACGAGCTGCGCACGCCGCTCAACGGCGTCATCGGGCTCACCACGTTGTTGCTCGACAGCCGGCTCGATGCCGACCAGCGCGAGCTCGCGAGCGGCGCGCACGCCTCGGCCGAGATGCTCGTGGGCCTCATCAACGGCGTGCTCGACCTCTCGAAAATCGACACCGGCAAGCTCGAGCTCGACCGGGCCGACTTCGACCTGGCGCACGAACTCGAGGCCCTGCGCGCCGTGCTCTCCCTGCGCGCGAAGGAGAAGTCGCTCTTCTTCTCCATCGAGGTCGATGGCCAGGTGCCGCCCTGCCTTCGAGGCGACTGGTTTCGTCTGCGCCAGGTGCTCGTGAACCTCGTCGGCAACGCGCTGAAGTTCACCGAGCAGGGCTCGGTGGCGGTGCAGGTCGCCGTGACGCCCATCGACGCGGGCAGCGTGCGCGTGCGCTTCGAGGTGAAAGACACGGGCATCGGCATGACGCCCGCGCAGCTCGAGCGCATCTTTCAGCCCTTCGTGCAGGCCGAGGCCTCCATCGCGCGGCGCTTCGGAGGCACGGGCCTGGGCCTCTCCATCTCGGAGCGCCTCGTCTCGCTCATGGGCGGCACGCTGAAGGTCGAGAGCGTGCAGGGGCAGGGCTCGACGTTCTCGTTCGCGGTGCCGCTCGAGCTGCGGCAGGTGGCAGCGCCGCTGGCCGTCACCACCGGGCCGCGCAGTGGGCGGGTCGGCGTCTGTGACGACAACGACATCAACCTCACGGTGGCGGCGCGGCTCGTCGAGCGGCTGGGCTTCGAGGTGGTGCGCGCGCACGACGGCGCCGAGCTGCTGCGGCTCGTGCAGGCCACGCCCTGCGACCTGCTGCTGCTCGACCTGCAGATGCCCGGGCTCGACGGCTACGAGACGCTGGCCCGGCTCCGCGAAGCGGGCGTGAAGGTGCCTGCTGTCGCGTTGACCGCCAGCGCTTCGGTGGAGGAGCGTGACCGTGCGCTCGCCGAGGGCTTCGACGCCTTCCTGACCAAGCCGCTCAACCTGTCGGACCTGACGACGACGCTCGACCGGCTGCGGCCCTCCGGGCGGCCGCTGCAGGCCGTCGGGTGATCAGCCGCCCGGCACCGGCCACGGCTTGAGCCCGCTGATCTCGAGCGACTGCGCCGCGACGCGGTCGATCTCCGCCGCTTCACGCTCGGTCGCGCGCTTCACCGCCTGCTCGAACCGGCGGTCGAAGAGGCGATGCGCCGAGTGCACGCGCGTGGGCTCGAAGCCGCGGGAGATTTTGTGCTCCCCACCCGCGCCGGGCTCGAAGGTGCGGCGGCCCGCGCGAATCGAGTCGTCGATGGAGTGGTACAGGCACACGTGGAAGTGCAGAAACGGGTGCTCCTCGAAGCAGCCCCAGTAGCGGCCGTAGAGGTGCGTGGGCGTGTGCAAGTTGAAGGCGCCGGCGACGACCTTTCCACCGTGTTCGGCCACCACGAGCTCGATGGCGTCGGGCATGGCGGCGAACGCGCGCTGGAAGAAGTCGGGCGTGAGCTGAATGGTGCCCCACGAGTAGCGGCTCGAGGTGGCCTCGTAGAAGCGGCCGGCGAGGGTCGCGTGCGTCGCGTCGAGCTCGTGGCTGCGCACGGTGCGAAGGGTGATGCCCTGCTGCGCTGCTGCGCCGCGCTCGCGCTTGAGCTGGTTGCGTCGCTTGGAGTCGAAGCGCGAGAGGTAGTCGTCGTAGGTGCGGTAGCCGGGGTTTCGCCAGTGGTACTGCAGCGTGCCGCGACGGAAGAAGCCGTAGGGCTCCATGGCGAGCGCTTCGTCTTCGGGCGGGAAGAGCACGTGCACGCTCGAGGCGCCTTCGTCTTGCGCGAGCTGTACGGCGGCGGTCAGCATCACCTCACGAATCGCCTCGACGTCTTCGCCGGCCGCGACGTGGAGCTTTCGCGCGGTCACCGGAGAGAGCGGCATGCCGACGAGCAGCTTCGGGTAGTACTCGACGCCGAACTGCTGCGCGGCGTTGGCCCAGCCGAAGTCGTAGACGTACTCGCCCATCGAGTGGAACTTCAGGTACGCGGGCAACGTCGCGACGAGGGAGTCACCTCGCCAGAGGGTGAGGTGCTTCGGCTCCCAGCCGCGGGCGCGCGTGGCC
>JAACJQ010000295.1 GCA_016879935.1 Archangiaceae bacterium
GGGCGCTGCACCAACGGCCGCTGCGGCGCGATGAGCTGCGGCATGACGAACGCGCCCTGTCTGATGACGTCGAACTGCTGCTCGTTTCAGTGCATCAACGGCAAGTGTCTGTGACGCTCAAGGACAGACGACCGAGTCCCACGAGCCGGTGATGGTGCCCGTCGTGAGGCTGTAGAACTGCATCGACGCCGAGTAGGTGCCGGTCGAGCGCGCAGCCTCGAGCCTCGTGATGGTGATGGTGCCCGAGAGCGCCTCGCCTCCGTCGGGGCCCTGACCCGAGCTGAGATAGTCGTCACGAGTCGCCTTCGTGTTCACGCCGTCGATGGGCCACACACCGGGCGTCACCAGGCCACCATCGGTGTTGGTGACACGAAGCGTGAGCACGCTGAAGGGCGGGTTCGGCGACGTCAGACAGGTGACGGGGTTCGCGTTGTAGAGAACGGCGAGGAAGACGTTGCGCGGGCCCCCTCCGCCGACGGCCGAGCGCACGGCCGTGACGGGGAACGACGTGGGTCCGACGATGGTCCCTGCGCCGCCATCAGGGAGCGGAGTCGCCGTTCCACCCGCCGCACTTCCGCCAGCAGCCGCAGTTCCGCCGGCCGTCGCTGTTCCGCCGGCCGTCGCTGTTCCGCCAGCCGTCGCTGTTCCGCCAGCCGTCGCAGTTCCGCCGGCCGTCGCAGTTCCACCAGCCGTCGCGGAGCCACCCGCGGACGCGCTGCCGCCGCCGACGGCCGCTCCACCGCCCGTCACTCCCGCGTCCGACGTCGACATCGGGCTGCAGGCACCGCAGACCACCAGGAAGCCGAGGAGCGTGATTCGCATGGACCCGACCCTGCCACGCGAGCGACCGCTGACCTCTGTGATTCGACCGTTCGTCCCATGACGCCGCACGAAGCCGTCGCTCGTCGCGACACTGCAGGCATGCGCTTCGCGAAACAGCTGCTCCTGTTCCTGCTCGCGGTCGCGGTGTGGCTGCCCTGTCTTCACCTCGTCTTCGCGGCCCCCGACCACGCCGCGCTCGCAGCACCACTCGCCTCCCGCCAACGCACCCTCGCCCTCGCCGACGACACGCCCGAGCGCGCGCTGCTGCGCCGCATGAACCCCGAGTGGGACTTGATGAGCCGTACCTTCGGCGTGCTGGCCTTCACCAACCTCGCGCTCTCGCAACCTGCGCGCCGCGCCGAGCACCTCGAGGCCGCCGACGCACTCATCTCGCAGACGCTGCGTGACGAAACGAACGGGCACCTCTTCTTCCTGTTGCCCTATGGCCGCAGAGCGCCGTTCCACGACCAGGCGCAGCGCAGCCTCTTCGTCGACGGCGAGGTGGCGCTGATGCTCGCCGCGCGGCAGCTCGTGGAGCCTCGCGCCGATTTCACCGAGCCGCTCCGACTTCGGGTGAACGAGGTGACGCGTCAGCTCGAGACGGCGCCGCTCCACCTTGCCGAGAGCTACCCCGACGAAGGGTGGACGTTCTGCAACACCATCGCCGTGGCCTCGCTGCGCCTGTCGGACCGCGTCGATGGCCGTAGCCACGACGACCTCATCGCGCGGTGGCTCCTCTCGGCGAAGGAGCACCTCGTCGAGCCGAAGACGGGCCTGTTGCGCTCGAGCTTCCGTCACGGAGGCGCGCCGCTCGATGGGCCCGAAGGCTCCACCCTGTGGTTGGCGGCGCACATGCTCCAGGTCGTCGACGCCGAGTTCGCCGAAGCGCAGTACCGCACCGCGCGACGTGAGCTGGCCCACCTCGCGCTCGGGTTCGGGTGGGCCGCGGAGTGGCCGAAGGTGCTGCGCAACGTCGACGACGTCGACTCCGGCCCGACGATTCCGCTCGTCGAGGCGAACGCGGGCTCCAGCGGCCTCGCGCTCGTCGGCGCCGCGGCCTTCGACGACGACGAGTTCCTCGACGGGCTCGTCACCAGCCTCGGCTTCGCCGCCTTCCCCGTGAAGGACGCGACCGGGCTTCGGTTCGCCGCGGGCAACCAGCTCGCCGACGCGGTGTTGCTCTACTCGCTCGTCGAGGGCCCGCTCTGGGCGCGCGCTCGGGCCAAGACTCCCGCTCGTCTCACCGAGGTGACCCGATGATTCGCACCGCCGTCGTGACGTCGGCCTTCCTGCTGTTCCTCGAAGTGCTCGGGGCGCGGGAGCACGTGAGCGTGCTCTCGGGCACCATCGCAGGCGGGAAGCCGGCCCTGTTCCTCGGGTTGCTCTACGCGCTCACGTTCTTCACCGTCGTGCTGGTGGTGCCGCCCCTGCTGCTCGCGGGCCTGGTCGAGAAGCTGCGCTCGAGGCTCAGCGCGCGAGCCGGGTGACGACTTCGTGCGCGAGGTTCGCCACCATCACGGCCGGCATCTGGCGGCTGTCGAGCGCCTGCTTGAACTCCTCACGCCCGATGCGCAGCACCGTCAGCGGGCTGTTCGCCGTCACCGTCGCCGAGCGCTTTCGCGCGTGGGCGAAGAGGCCCATCTCGCCAATGCTCGCGCCCGGCCCAATCTCAGCCACGCTCTTGCCCTCTCGGCTCACCTGCACCTGGCCCTCGAGCACGACGAACAACGAATCGGCGGTGTCGCCTTCACGGTACAGCGTGCCGCCTTCGGGAATCTCTTTCTGTTCGAAGAGGCCGTACAGGCGGCTGACCTCGTCTTCGGTGAGGCCTTCGCAGAGGGGTGACCGCGAGAAGAACACGAGCAATGGTGAGGTGACGCTCATGATCGAATTCCTAACGCGGGCCTCACGGCGTTCGCATGAGCGGAGCGCGCCAGAGATTTGACGCTGGTGACAGGCATCAACCGCGGGCGAGGCGAAACCCCACGCCGCGTACCGTCTTGAGTTCGAAGCCGTCGCCTTTGAGCTTCTTCTTCAGCGACGAGACGAAGTTGTCGACGGTGTGCACGTCGACCACCACCTCGCCCCACACCCGATCGAGCAGCTCGTCACGCGACACGACGCGCCCCTCGGCGGCGAGCAGGCAGACGAGCAGGTCGAACTCCTTGCGGGTGAGCGAGACCTCTCCAGCGGGGCCCGAGACGACGCGGGTGGCTTCGTCGATGGCGTACGGCCCGAGGCGATGGGTGGCGCTGGTGGCGGCAGGCGCGCGGCGAACGAGCGCGGCGATGCGGGCCAGCAGCTCCTTCAAGCGGTACGGCTTGCCCACGTAGTCGTCGGCCCCGACGTCGAAGCCCTTCACCACGTCGTCTTCGAGCGTGCGCGCGGTGAGCATCAACACGCGGGTGGCGGCGCCCGACCGCTTGAGCTCGCGACACAACGTCGAGCCGTCACCGTCGGGCAGCATGAGGTCGAGCACCAGCACGTCGGCGGGCTCGAGCTTCAGCGTCGCGCGGGCGGCGGCGAGCGTGGCGGCCGTGCGCACCGCGTACCCTTCGTCGACGAGCGTCTCGGCGAGCGCCTCACGAAGGTTGCGGTCGTCTTCGACGAGCAGCACACGCGCGTTCACGGAGCGCGGAGTATGGCGGCGAAGGTCACACCACGTCGAGCATCGAGAGCGCGAGGCTCACCGCGGCGGCGACGTAGAGCAGCACGTACGGGCTCACCTTCTTCGAGAGCACGAAGACGGCCACCACCCCGAAGAGGAGCGAGCCGACGTCGAGCGCGGGCTCGACCCAGCCCTTCGCATGCACGCCGAACTTCACCGCGAGCCACGACGCGACGCCGCCCGCCACGCCTGCCGCGAGCACCCGCAGGCGTGCGCTCCACATCGGCGCGCGCCAGGCCTTCACGCGCGCAATCAACCCATCGCCGAGCGTGAGCCCGAGCAGAAACAGGAGGCGCCGCACGGTGAGGTGCACGAGGTTGTAGGCCGCAACGTAGAAGCCGACGGCCCACAGCCCGAGGAGCGGCACGAGCGCGACCGAGACGGCGCCGACGGCTGGCCGGAGTGAGAGCCAGAAGAAGCCGTCACCCAGCGCCGCGAGCGGCCCCATCAGCGACGACTTGAAGCGCTCCACCGTCTCGGGCGTCTCCTCGCCGCGCGCGACCTTCAGCTCGTGAAACAGAATGCCACCGACGATGGCCGCGGCGACGTAGGGGTGGGTGTTGAAGGGCGCGAGGTGGCGCTTGAAGGCGGCCTGTCGGCGCTCGGCGTCGGGGTAGAGCACCACGAGCGCGGGTGAGAGTGCGTACACGAGCCCGAGTGACTGCATGCCCTCGGTCGAGAAGCCCGCCTGCAGGAAGAGGCTGCGCCAGAAGCAGCGCCAGATGGTGAGCTTCGAGAGCGTCACGCCCACGTGCGAACTCCAAGCGCGCCCAACAGCAGCAGCGCGACGAGCAGGGCGACGACGGCGGCGACCCGGAGCCTTCCCTCGCCCTGGCTCGCGTTCACGGCGGCGGCGGCAGCGACGGTGCCGAGCAACGGGTAGGTGCCGGCGAGCCCACGCAGCAGCGAGGGCGGCGCGCTGTGCAGGAGCGACGTGAGCGATGGCCCCAGCACCGTCACCAGCCCGGTGACCAACCCGTAGAAGGCGAAGTGCGGCCACATGGCGCGGAGGTTCTGACGCAGGGCGCGCTCGACCTGGCCGTGGTCGGCGGCGTCGACGAGCCGCGCGAAGTAGCGGCGAGCGCGGGCGTCGAGGCGGGTCTCGACGAGGCGGCCGGCGATGCCGAGCGGCGCGCAGAGGAGAATGCAGAGCGCCCAGTGCGTCGCGGTCGAGTCGGCGCCGGTGGCGTCACCCATGGTGGCTGCCAGCGCTGCGCCGGCGACGGCGGGTGACATCTCGTGGTCGGCGTGCGCGCCTCCGAGCGAGGCGCCACCGAGGTAGAGCAGCTCGAAGACGAGGCCGACCATGAGGCCGGCGGTCGGGTCACCGAGCAGCGCTCCGACTCCGACGGCGGCAGGGAGCGGACGACTCAGCGCCGCTTGAAGGAAGGCGCGCCGCTCGAGCGCGAGCAACCCGCCCCACAGGCCTGCGATGAGCGCCGCCGACACCACGGAGCGCATCCTGCTCGTCGTCAGGTGGCCCGTCGAGAACTGCTCGTGAAGCGTGACGCGCTCAGTGACACCGGTCGGGCTGGTTCGTGAGCGAGAGGCCTGTGGTGCAGCCAATGATGCGGCCACCAAGACAGACGGTGGTGGCGGTGCCGCAAGTCCGTCGGGTGCCGGTCGAACCGCAACCGGGGTACGTGCCACCCCAACCCGTTCCGTTGCAGTCGCTCGCCGGTGAGCAACTGTCGACACAACCGGTCTGTGGGTACTCGTGGGCGATGGTGTCGATACAGCCGAGGCCGAGAGTGCACTTGTACGAGCAGTCGTAGTTGAACCCTGCCGTGCAGCCCGCCGTCGAGATGGGCGTCGAGAAGTACGCCGTCTGGTTGGGCCTCACTGTCGCGTTCGCATCGCAGCAGTCGCCGCTCGTCGCGACGTAGCGCGTAGGTGCGGTCGGCAACGCTCCGCAGAACCGTGCCGACAGGTTGCTGTTGCCGAAGCTGTCGGCATCGTTGTCGACGTACCCGAGCAGACACCCGTTCGGGCTCAGACACTGATTGCTCGTCATGCAGGTCGCGCCATCGGCGAGCTTCGGCTGGCAACTCGTTCCATTGCAGTAATGAGAGGGCATGCAATCGGTATCAGCGGCGCAGGTCGTCAAGCACGCGTCGCCTGCCATCGTGCATTGATAGCCATTGCAGCTCACCGTTCCGAAATTCATGCACGCATTGGCCCCAGCCCCCGTACACCGCGGCACCGGCGTCAACTGGCCGTTGGTGCAGAACGGAATACCGCACGTCGTGTTCACCGGCTGGAAGCCATCGGTCGGACAGGTCGCGGCGTTGCCCGCACAGTTCTCCGCCACGTCGCAGTTACCCGCGCTGGGGCGACAGACGGTCGTGTTCGGAGACAGCACGTCGGTGGGACACGTCGCAGAGGTGCCATTGCACGTCTCGACGGGGTCGCACGCGCCAGCGCTGGGCCGGCACACCGTGCTGCCACCCGAGAGCACGTTCGCTGGGCAGGTCGTCGAAGTGCCCGTGCAATTGTCGGCAGGGTCGCACGCGCCTCCGCTCATGCGGCAGACCGTCGTCGCGGGCTCGAGCGTATCGGCTGGGCAGGTGGCGGCACCGGCGCAGCGCTCTTCCCTGTCGCAGGCTCCGACGGAAGGCCGGCACACGAAGGTCGTCGGCTGCAGGTTGCACTGCCCCACAGCCGAGCAGACTTCGCACGCGCCGTTGCATGCCGAGTTGCAGCACACGCCGTTGGCGCAGAAGTTCGAGTTGCACTCCGCGCCCGACATGCAGGTTCCGCCGAGCGCCTTCTTCGTCTGACAGCCGGCCGCACCAGCGCAGTACTGGTTGGTGCCGCACATCATCGCGTCGGCGGGGCACGTGGCTCCGCCAGCGCAGACTTCACGTGGGTCGCACGAACCGGTCGACGCGCGGCACTCCGTCATCGAGGCCGCAGAGACGAACGTGTCGGCCGGGCAAGTACCGCCCGTGCCTGTGCATCGCTCGGCGACGTCACAGACGCTGACGGCGGCGCGACAGGTGAACGACGCGTTCTGGAAGACGTCGGTGGGGCATGCGCCCGAGGCACCGGTGCAGGCCTCATCGACATCGCACGAACCCGTCGCGGCGCGACACACCGTACCTGCACCAGCGAAGCGGTCCGTCGGGCAGGCGGTCGCCATGCCATCGCACCGCTCAGCGGAGTCACAGAGGCCGTTGGCCGGACGACAGACGGTCGTGTTCGGCGCGACCGCGTCTGCAGGACAGACATCATTCGTTCCATTGCATCGTTCGTCGACGTCACATGGCCCTGCAGCCGCGCGGCAGACGTCGGTGTTGGGCCTGAAGCCGTTCACCGGGCAGGCGGCGCTGGTGCCGCTGCAGCTCTCGGCACGATCGCAGAGGCCAGCCGCCGGTCGACAGACCGTCGTCGCAGGCAGGAACGAATCAGCCGGGCAGGTCGCGCTCGCGCCGGAGCAGGTCTCTGCGACGTCGCAGCTACCCGCGGAGGGCCGACATGCAGTGCCCATCGAGGCGAACATGTCACTCGGGCAGTCATCCGAAGTTCCGTCACAGACCTCGGCGACGTCGCAGCCTCCGGCGACGGCTGCGCGGCACACGGTGTTCGGCTGTTGCTTCTCGTCGGCAGGGCAGACGCCACCCGTGCAGACTTCGGCGAGGTCACACGCTCCGGCGACCGGCCTGCAGCGCTGGGCGACGCAATCGGAGTCGGCACAGTCGGCCGCTCCGTCACTGTCGTTGTCGAGGCCGTCGGAGCACGTCGCTCCAGGACCTTCTGCAACGCCACCATCAGGCAACGTCACCACGCCGCCACCAGAACCGCCGGCCGTCGAGCCACCACCGCTCGCACCACCGCCCGTCGAGCCACCGCCCGTCGCACCGCCGCCCGTCGCACCGCCGCCCGTCGAGCCACCACCTGTCGCACCACCGCCGGTCGAACCACCAGCGTCACCGCCTCCGACCGAACCACCGGCGTCGCCACCAGCCGTCGCGCCTCCAGCGTCACGACCTGCGACCGAGCCGCCTGCGGTCGAACCACCAGCGGCGGAGCCACCGGCAATCGAACCGCCGGCCGTCGAGCCACCCGCAACACCACCTGCCGAGCCACCAGCCGCAGCGCCTCCCGCCGTTGCCGTTCCTCCAGCGTGGCCGACGTCGAGCGCGCACACGCCGCCGATACACGTCTGCCCATCGGGACAGTCAGGCGTTCCGTCGCACTTCGCTCCCGGAGGAATGGTGACGAAGCAACCCGACATCGCCACCATCGTCGCGGCGAACAGGCCAATGGACTTGTTCATGGATTCCCTATTTCCATCACGCTGCGCCAGAAACGACTCAACGACATCGCTGCTGGACGGTTCGAATCGTTCCAGTACAGGACAGTGTCCCGCAGTTCTTCAGTGAGCCGGTGTCACCACAGGCCGGCACCGTGGCGTTCCACCCACGAGTGCAATTCAGAGGGCTCGGGCACGAATACAACCCGCGCTCTTCCAATTCGTTGAGCCGGTCGCAGTCGTAGTCGAAGTCGCGACACGCCGTCATGACCCCGAAGAACGAGGTCTGTCCGGGGTGGGCGTCGAATTCACCGTCGCAACAGTCTCCGTTCGACGAAGCAAAGCCAGTGGGCGCGTTCCCGCTGCTGCAGCGGTTGCGGGGCGTTCCCGTCCCGAACCCGTCGCCGTCGCCGTCCGTGTAGAACGACGAGCACAGACCGCCCTCGCACTCTTCGGCCAGCGTGCACAGCGCACCATCGGCCTGCTTGGGCACGCACGACGTACCATTGCAGTAGTGCGTCGACAGACATTCCGAGGTCGAGCTGCAGGTCGTTCGGCACGCAGGGCCGTTGCATGTATAGCCATTGCAGCCGACGGGCATGGCCGCGATGCAGACGGGCGGTGGGTTCGATGACTGGCAGACGCGCGGGGTGAAGACACCGTTGCTGCAGGTCGACCCGAGACACATGGTGCCTTGCGGTTGAACGGCATCGGCGGGGCACGAGGGCTGCGCTCCCGAGCAGGTCTCTGCCACGTCACACTCGTTGGTCGGCGCGCGGCACACCACGCCGCCATCGGAGAACCGGTCGGCCGGGCACGTCGGCGACGAGCCGTTGCAGGCCTCGGGTACATCGCAGCCTCCATCGGCGCCGCGACACGTCACGCCGGAGGACTGGAAGACGTCGTTCGGGCACAGGCCGCCATCGCCGGGACAGAACTCGGGCACGTCACACCCACCGGCGCCTGCAGGACGGCATTGGAAGGAGGCGGGCCTCACGGCGTTCGCCGGGCAGTCTCCACGCGTGCCAGGACAGAACTCGTCGACGTCGCACGAGTTGGCGGCGCCACGGCACCGGAACGACGAAGGCCGGGCGAGGCAGGCCAGACCATCGGCCTGACACACCTCACACTCCCGGTTGCACGCCTCGACGCAACACACCCCGTTCGAACAGAAGCGGGAGTTGCACTGGTCGTTGATGGTGCACGCCGCACCTGTCGCCAGCCGCGTGGTGCAGACCCCCGTCATCGAACAGAACTGATTGCCGACGCACGACGAGACATCGTCGGGGCACAGCGGACTTCCACCATCGCAGGCCTCGGGGGCGTCACAGCCAGAACCCGGCCGGCACACGGTGTTCACTGGAGCCAGCTGGTCAGCGGGGCACGTGGCGCTGGCGCCCGTGCAGGTCTCGGAGGGGTCGCACCCACCACGGCTCGGGCTGCAGACGACGCCACCATCGACGAAGCGATTGGCAGGACAGTCGCTCGAGGTGCCGTTGCAGAGCTCGTCGACATCGCAGCTCCCCGCAGCGGGCCTGCAGATGGCGCCCTGGCCGCGCACGCCATCGGCCGGGCACAGGCCGCTCGAGCCCGTGCAGCTCTCGGCGACGTCACACCCGCCATCGACGGGGCGGCACGACGTACCGGCATCGAGCACCGCATCGACCGGGCAGGCTTTCGTCACGCCATCACAACGCTCCGGCACGTCGCAGCTGCCACTGGAGCCACGGCAGTTGACCGTCACAGAAGCCACCGCGTCCGGGCACACGCCCGCATCGCCAGGGCAGAAGTCTTCGACGTCGCACACGCCGCTGGCCGCGCGGCACGAGCGCGTGGCTGGTTGAAACACGTCGGGTGGACACGCGGCCGTCTGCCCGGGACAGACCTCAGCGACGTCGCAATCGCCGGTTGCTGCGCGGCACTCGGTGCCCTGACGAAACACATCGGTCGGGCAGGCCGCAGACAGACCGTCGCAGCGCTCCTCGACGTCGCACAGCCCCGCCGATGGGCGGCAGGCCTGCGTCTGGGGCGCCTTTGCATCAGAGGGACAGGCAGCGGCCGTGCACACCTCGACCGGGTCACAGACACCGAGCGACTGCCGACACGTGCGAGCCTCACAGTCGGGGTCTTCGCAGTCCGTCAGCATGTCCATGTCGTTGTCGATGCCGTCGAAGCAGCCTGCCGTCGTTCGCGCTTCTCCGGTGCCGACGCCTGCGTCGCTCGAGCCGCCCTGCCCACCTGCCGTCGCCCCACCACCCGTCGCAGCCCCGCCCCCGGCGCCACCGGCAGCCGCACCGCCCGCCAGAGGAGCACCACCTGCGCTGCCACCACCTGCAGCCCCGCCAGCGGTGGGCGCTCCCGTGCGGCACCGCCCATCGCTCGCACAAGCCTGACCCTCGGGGCAGTCGCTGTCGGACAGACAGGCGGCCCCGTCGGGGATGTCGACGCGGCAGCCCATGACCGTGACAGTCAACAACACAGCCCAGCGGGCAGACCTGTCGTTCATACGCCTCTCATGCACAGCGAATGGAGCGAGACGTCACTTGCCTTCGACGAAGAACAACACCACGGCGGTGATGGCTGCGGCCCCTGCGACGCCGTAGGCCACGTTGGCTCCGGTCGCGAGGCCCTGCGCCGAGCGCGCCTGGTCGTCGGCCATACCCACCGCCGCGTTCGGAACGTTCCTGGCCGTGTTCTGCGCCACCACGCCCATGCCCACGCCGGCCCCAGCGCTCGCCACGGCCACGCCTCCGGCCACCCACGTCCACAAGCGGCCCTTCTTCGCGGGCTCTGCGCTCTTCGTCACGCCGTTGCCGTTCGAGGCCACCACCGTGTCTTTCGGCGTCAGCTTCGGCGGCTCGTCCTTCTTCGGCTCGTCTTTCTTCGGCACGTCGACCAGCGGCGGAGGAGGCGGCGGGTCCATCTTCGAGCCGCCGGGCCGCAGGTTGATGGTCATCTCGGTCGCGCGCGCGGTCTGCATCACGAACGAACGTTCGGTCGTCTCATAGCCCTCGGCCTTCACGACCAGCTTGTGATTGCCAGCAGTCAGCTCGATGGAGGCGGGCGAATTGCCCAGCACCTTGCCATCGACCTCGATGATGGCGGCGGGCGGGTCGGCGAACACCATGAGCTGCTGCAGACCCTTCTCCTTCAGGCGTCGCTCGAGGTTCGCGATGGCGTCGCTCACCGTGTCCTTGTCCTTCGCGTCGGGCGCCAGTCGCAGGTAGTCGCGGTACGAGCGCAGCGCCTTGGGCACGTCACCGAGCTGCTCGTGGCACTTGCCGATGTTGAAGTAGAGCACCGGGCTCGGCTTGAGCGCGTAGGCCTCTTCGAACTTCACGATGGCGTCGGCGTAGCGCGCTTCTTTGTACAGGCGTTGCGCGGTCTGAAACGCCTCCTTCGCCTTCTGGGTGGTGTCCTCCGCGGCAGGCGGTGGTGCTGTCTTGGTCTTGCCGGGCGCGGTGACGACGAGCGCCACGCAGAGCGCGTGTGCAAACATTGGAAGGTTCCTCTCGAACGCCCGAAGGCGTCAGCTCATTACTGGTACGGGTCTTTCAAATCTTCGGTGGGCGCGTAGGGGTCTTTCAGGTCTCCGCCCCCGGTCTTCACCGGCGCCGGTCCGCCAGTGCGCTTCTTCTCGAGCTCGAATACTCGGCTGCCATCGTCGACCGGCATGGCCACCTTGCGCTGCAGGTCCTGGAAGCCCTTCAAGACGAACTTGAGCTCGATGATGCTCTGCGCTTCGCGGCTGAGCACGAGCGGCGTGGTGCCCAGAGAAATCTCCTTCTCGAACACCTCGGCGCCATCGGGCTTCGACTCGATGGTGAGCTTCACCAGCTTGGGCTCGACCTTCGTCGGCGGGGGCGGGGTCTCGACCACCTTTTCAATCTTCGGCTCGGGCGGAGGCTCGACGACCACCGGCGTCACCGGCTCGGGGCCTGGCTTGAACGCCACGTAGCCACCACCGGCGAGAATCACGAGGCCCAGCACGCCAGCGATGACCATCGGCAACTTCGAGGTCGGCGGCCTGGAGTACGTGTCTTCGACTGCGTCAGAGGCTCCCGTCTGAGGGGTCGCGGGCACCGGCGCCGTCGGCATCGCGAGGCCTGCCGAGGTGACACGCACCGGGCTGAGCGAGTGCGGCGTGGCGGTCGCGGGGAACCGGCCCGACGTGGTCGCGTTGGGCAGCTTCGCGCCAACCTTCAAGTGCGCGAGCAGCGTCTCGAGCGACTCGACGACCTTGTCGAGGTTGGGCGGCCGGCTGTTCGGGTCCTTCTCGAGCATCTGGAAGATGAGGTCGTGCAGCGCGGCCGGCACCGATGCGGCGAGCTCGGGCGAGAACGGCGGCGCGGGCTCGGTGACCTGCTTCACCATCAAGATGCTGGCGGTGTCTCCGTGGAAGGTCGGCGTGCCCGAGAGCATCTCGTAGAGGATGAGGCCGAGCGCGTAGGTGTCGGTGCGTGAATCGACCGCGACGCCCATGGCCTGCTCCGGCGACATGTACTGCGGCGTGCCGACGACCATGCCGAGCTGCGTCTGGCCGCCCTGCCCCGGGCCGGTGGAGACCTTCGCGACACCGAAGTCGAGCACCTTGACGAAGTCGGGCTGCCCGGGCCGCTGCAGCACCATCACGTTCTCGGGCTTCATGTCGCGGTGAACGATGCCCTGTGCGTGGGCGGCTGCGAGCGCGCGCGCCGTCTGCAGCGCGATGTTCACCATGCGCTGCACGGGCAACGCGCCCTGTCGGTGGAGCAGACTGGCGATGGTGACGCCGTCGAGGAACTCCATGACGAAGTAGAAGCGGCCGTCGTCGGTCTGACCGAAGTCGGAGATGTCGATGATGTTCTGCTGACCGATGCGGCTGGCCGAGATGGCTTCACGCTTGAACCGGTTGACGAACTCCTGGTCGGACGAGAGCGCAGGCAGCATCACCTTCACGGCGAACTGCTTGTGCAGCTCGATGTGCTCGGCCTGGTAGACCTCACCCATGCCGCCGGCCGCGAGCTTCTTGATGATGCGGTAGCGGTCGGCGACGACGGCGCCTTCGGGCAGCACCGTGCGCATGAGCGTCGAGTCGTCGGGAGCGTTCTGCTGCTCCTGACCCGGCACGTATGCACCCGACAGCTTCGTGCGGTCTTCGTGAGCCTGGGCGGCGGTGTTCGAGAGCGCGGCGAGCTTGGGGGAGCTGAGCTTTCCAGCCTGGCTCGCGCGCACCGCGGGCGGCGCCTGGAACGGGGTGGGCCGCTTGAAGGTCGAGTCGACGGGCGGCGTGGCGAACGGCGTGGGGCGTTTGGCCGTGGAGTCGAGGTGCAGCTCTTTGTTGCCGGCCGCCCGAACCTCGAGGTCGAGGCGACCGAGGCGAACCATCGCGCCCACCGTGAGCGCCGACTTGGTCGTCTGGGTGCCGTTCACCCACAGCAGGCCCTGGTTGGTCAGGTCGCGAATCCACGGAATGCCCTTCGCGTCGAGGGCGACTTCGGCGTGTTCGGCCTGCACGAGGCGAGCGTCGAAACGCATCGCGACGTTCGGGCCGGAGCCGATGGTGAACCGGGTGGACGGGAAGCCAAACCCAGGTGCTTCAGGGGCCCCCGGCAATGCGAACTCGAGCGCGCTCATGCCTTTGAGAAACCTATCATGCTCCCACGAGATGGCCCGGATCATCGGGAGTGGAGGCCGGGTGTCTCCTGATGTGCCCAGTTGTCAGGCAATCACCCCTGTGGCTTTGCTGCGGTTCCCCGTGAAGCACGCCCTTCTCTCCTTCAGCCTGACGCTGGTCGCCTGCAGCGCGTGGGCCCGCAGTGGTGGTATCGCAGCCAGCGGCTGTCAGGGGTGTCATGGCGGCGCCAGCCACACGACCTCCATCGACGTGAGCCCGGCGACGTTCATGCCGGGCGACACGGTGACCGTCACGGTGACGGCCCGTGGAGCGGGGGCCAACGCCGGCCTGTACCTGACGACGACGCGCGGCACCTTCGCGCTGGTGAGCGGGCAGAGCACGCGGCTGCTCAATGGCGACGTGGTGCAGTCCACGCCGAAGTCGACGTCTGGCGGGCAGGCGGCGTTCCAGGTGCGGTGGACGGCGCCCTCGGGAGCGGGGGCAGCAGAGCTGACGGCGTTCACGGTGTTGGGAAACGCCGACCAGCGCTCTGGTGGCGACTCGACCGGCGAAGCGGCGAGACAGTTCGTGTTCGGCTGTGCGGGCACGCGGTACTTCCGCGACTTCGACGCCGACGGCGTGGGCAGCTCGGTGAATGGCACCACGCTCGATTGCTCGGTGCCCCAGGGGTTCTCGGCGACCGACGGCGACTGTGACGACTTCGACAACCGCGTGGTGCCCGGCGGCATGGAGCGCTGCAACGCGAAGGACGACGACTGCGACGGCATGGTCGACGAGGGCTTGTCGAACGTGGCGACCTGGCCCGACCGCGATGGCGACGGGTTCGGAGACAAACGCGGCACGATGGCGACCGGCTGCGCTGCGTCGGGGCGCGCGAGCAATGACATGGATTGCGACGACGCCGATGCAAAGATTCACCCTGGCGCGACCGAGGTGTGCAATCTGAAAGACGATGATTGTAACAATCGCATCGACGAGAACGTGCGAGTGCGGTGTGGCACGGGCTGGTGTGAGGCATTGGGCATCACCTGTGACGTGGCATCGTGTCAGCCCGGGCGGCCGTTGACCGAGCGGTGCAACCTGCTCGACGACGACTGTGACGGAATGATCGACGAGGGCGTCTTGTGCGCGGCGGGGCAGGCGTGCGTACGCGGAACCTGCGTGGTGACCGATGTGGAGGTGCCGGAGGACGCCGGGGTTCCGGTCGAGCTGCCGATGATGCCGAAGCCGAAGCCGGTGGAACCCGCTCCGAGCTGCGCGGTGGTGCCGGGAACCTCGCTGCTGCTGGTGGCGCTGATGATGCTCAGGCGGCGACGGCGAGCGTGAAGGCGCTGCTCGAGGCCATCGGGCGGGCGCTGGCGCTCGACGGGGCGTACGTGCCTGACGCGTTCACCGAGGTGCATGGCGGAGCCGTGCGCGACGACGGGCGCGTGGCGTGGGTCGAGGAGCGCCGGGTTGGTGAAGACAACGGCGGGTTCGTCGACGCCTCGTTGACCATCAAGATCGCATGGGGTGGCGCCCTTCACGTCGAAACAGAGCTGCCCTCGTACAACCCCTACTTCGGCTGCACCGTGTATGGCCTCTCGTGGACCGAGGGCGACCGGGTGGTGCTCGCGTACCACGAAAAACACGCGAGCCTGGTGAGCGTGTGGACGATGAAGGGCGAGGTCGAGCTCGTGCGGTGCACTCTGCACGAGGCCATCGCGGTGACCTCCGAGTTCGTCGTGTACCGAAGTGACGACCCGGGGTTGCTGCATTTGATTGCGATTCCGGAGCTATTCGCCGTGGGCCCGATTCCAGTACCCGACAAGGTCCCGTTCGAGCGCGTCGCACTGCCGACCAGGGCGCAGGCCGGCATGACAGAGAACGTGGAGACATTTCAGCGCACGGCCGTCGACAGGCTCATGCGTGAGGTGAAGGTGTCGCGTGAACTGCTCGAGGTGTTGGTGGGCTCGAGCTGCGAGGCGTGGTGGGACCCGGGGCTGCGGCGGGCGACGACCTATGAAGGCGTCACGGGCGTGCGGCGGGGCCCGTCGCTGCGGTGGTTTCCGGTGTATTGGTTCGAGTGGCTGCAGTCGAAGGGACGCAACGAGGAAGCGCAGGCGATTCTGGTCGCGTTCGATGCGCTCGGCAGTCGGCGCTCCTCGCTTGGCTGGGAACCCGAATGGGGCCGCGAGGCGGGTCTCGTCGAGCTCGCAGCCCAGCACGTCTCGATGCACGCCGAACGACTGAGCGAAGTCTGCGCTACCGGCAAATTGCCCGAGCACACGTTCGACGCACTCTGGTGGCGAGAGCGGGTTGATGTCTCGCACCACCCGCCAGCGTTGCAGCGCGCGTTTCTCGAGGTCTCGGCATCACCACCGAAGTCGTTCGCCGACAGGAAATGAACGCCGTTAGCGCGAGCCATTGATTTGAGCGGTAAGGTGGTCGGCATGCGCGCTCGCCTGTTGTGCGTGATTTTGATGGGTCACGCATTCGTCGCCCTCTCGGAACCGACAGAACCCCGGCTGAAGATTCTCGAGACTGCGTTCGACGGGCAAACCCTGACCGGCCTGGTGTTGGTGTGCACGACTTCAACGGCTGTTCACCTCGACGCCGACTTCTCGCCGGTCGCCTTCCGAATCACAGACGCCACGCCGTGCGGCTCGCAAGAGTCGGTTCCGGGCCTTCGCGCCGTGGACTACGCGGGAGGCAAGACCCGCGTTCTCAAAGTCCCTCCGAATACGTGTTCAGGCCGCGAACTCAGCCTTCGGGTCTCGGTCGATCCCCCCATTCGCGGGTGCGTGGACCTGGAGGTGACTGGACTTCTCTTCACACCAGCGGGCAAATCGAACGGGTTCGTCCGGTCGAAAGTCAGAGTTTCCACAAAAGCGCCATGAGCTTCCCCATCAGACGATTCACTTTGATCGTTCCCCTGCTGCTCGCGGCCGGTTGCCGCAGCAAGGAACGCTGTGGGTTTGAGGTCCATTCGACGGAACGGGGATGCACAGTCAGAGGCGACCTCTCTCTTCGCAACGGCAGCTTCGTCAACCTGAAGGGCAGCTTCGGCTGCGGAGAACAGTTCGAGCGCTGCGGCGTGACCCGCAGGTGCACGTGCGAACCTGACGCCAGCACCTGGTCGTTCGAATCCCCGCCCGACTGAACCATCACACGAGGCGCGAGCGTCGGCGAATCAGCAGCACCACCGGCGCCCACAGCGGCGAAAACACCAACACCACGATGGCAAGATTGGCGATGGCCTTCAGCAACAACCCCAGCGCCGCCACGGAATTGCTCGCAACCTCGAGGGGGCGCCACTCACCCATCGACACCCGCGGCACGAACGTCACCACCACCGTCGCCAGCTTCAGCTTCGAGTCCATCACCGCCAGCCGACCCTGCACCTGCTCCAGCTGTCCCTGCACCTCGGTCAGCGCCCGGTTCACCTCGAGCGCCTCGGTCGCGTTCGCCGCACGAGCCAGCAACGCCACCAACCGCTCCCGCGCCGCCGTCAGGTTCTTCTGCTGACTCGTCAGATCGACGAACTCCGTCGTCACGTCATCGCCCGACACCCGCTTCGACGAGACGTGCGTGCTCAGCGCCGCGAGCCGCTCCATCGCCTCGGTCAGCTTCGCGTCGGGAACACGCACTGTCACCGTCAGCTCGTCGTTCGTCGCCGTCGAGTCGCTCACGAAACCGCCCATCGCCTCGGCCACGCTCCGAACCTGTGGCTCGACCTCCTTCAGCGACGCCACCTCACCCGACAACGCCGCCGTGTGCACGATGCGACGCTCCGTCTGACCTGCCGCGGGCGCCTCGGCCTCCCGACCACACGACAGGAGCACCAGCACCACGACGAGAATGACGCGACCGACCCGCATGACGAGCTCCAAGGAAAGTGTTGCTCCCAGTAACGCTCGCCCCCGCGACCCGTGCTTCACGGCTTCTTCATCGTTCCTTCATCGAATGACGTTGAGGTTCGAACGACAGACCCACCGACTTGCTCCCAACCGGAGCCGGCACAGGTAGAAGGCCCGCATGGTCTCCAGTGTCGCTTTGTGCCTCGCCCTCGCTGCGACTCCGACGAAGACGCGCATCGCCGTCACCGGCCTGGCGAGCGCCGGTGAAGTCGACCCGAAGGTCGCCGAGGCCATCGGAGAATCCGTCACGGCCGAGGTCGCGGCGCGTGGCTACTTCGAGCCCATCTCCGCCGGCGAGATCGCCACCCTGCTCGGCGTCGAGCGCCAGAAGCAGCTGCTCGGCTGCGGTGACGACGCGACGTCGTGCATGACCGAAGTCGCCTCGGCGCTCGGAGCCCCGTACGTGATGAGCGGCTCCCTCACGAAGCTCGAGGGCATCTTCCAGCTCAACCTGCAGGTCATCGACTCCGCGAAGGCGCGCACGCTGGGCCGCTCCACGAAGATTGCGCGCGACTTCGAAGGCCTCCGCTCCCTCATTCCCTACGCCGTGGCCGAGGCCTGCGGCACCCCGCTGCCGCCACCGCCCTCGCGCGCCCTGCCCATCACGCTCATCTCGGTCGGTGGGCTCTCGTTCGTCGGAGGCGGCGTGCTCGGCCTCATCGCGCTCAACACCGAGTCGGCCACCACGGGCGCGCTCACCGCCGACGACAAGAACCCCAGCGTGCTCTCTCCGGCCGAGACGTACCGCGCGCGCTTCGCCGAGACGGCGCTGCAGCGCACCCTCGCGCTCTCGGCCCTCATCGCCGGCGCCACCCTCATCGGCCTCGGCGTCTTCTTCATGCCACCCGACGCGCCGCAGCCGGGCGTACGCGTCTCGCTCGTGCCCACGCTCGGCGGCGCCGCCATCGTCGGAGTGCTGCCATGAAGCGCGCGCTCCTCCCGCTCCTCTTCCTCGCCAGCTGCAAACCGCTCGTGGTCGAGCAGGGCCGCTACGCGTGCGACCCGAACGGCAACCGTGAAGTCGGGAGCGCCCAGTGCCCGGGCAACAGCCGCTGCGGCCTCGAGGGCTACTGCCATGCGGTGGGCGAAGGCGCGAAGTGGAAGTGCGCCGACGCGAGCGACTGCGAGAACGACTGGCAGTGCGGCGTCGCGCCCGACGGCGTCTCACGCGAGTGCCACGACCCGAGCGCGCCAGCCGACCATCGCTGCCTCTCGAGTGTCGACTGCTCCGGCGGGTGGACGTGTGGGCTCGACTCCGCCCGGCTGCGCCGCTGTCACGACCCGATGATGCCGAAGGCCTGGCCGTGTGAAGCGACGAGTGACTGCGTCGGCGGTTGGCAGTGCGGCATCGCGGCGACGGGCGGGCGCGAGTGCCACGACCCCGCGAACCCCCAGGCGTGGGTGTGTCTGTCGAACGACGATTGTCTGGGCGGCTGGCAATGCGGGCTCAACGACCTGCGCACGGCGCGCGAGTGCCACGACCCGGCGATGCCGCGCACGTTCGCCTGCGAACGCGACGCCGACTGTCTCGCCGGGTGGAGCTGCGGCCTCAACGACGCCCGCACCGCCCGTGAGTGTCACGACCCGAACGCCCCTCGCAGCTTCGCCTGTGAGCGCCCCTCCGATTGCCTCGCGGGTTGGCAGTGTGGCCTCAACGACACCCGCACCGGGCGCGAGTGTCACGACCCGAACGCGCCGCGCAGCTTCGCCTGCCTCACCGACGCCGACTGTCTCGCCAGCTGGGACTGTGGGCTTTCGTCGAATCGGCTGCAGCGCGAGTGTCACGACCCCCGCAACCCACAGGCGTTCGCGTGCGAGAGCGACGACGACTGTCTCGGCGGCTGGCGCTGCGACGTCGACCGCCGCTGCGTGAACCCCGCCCAGGACGCGCTCGAGCCGTTGCCTCCGCTCGACGCGGGCACGCCGGTCGTGCGCTCGCCCGGCGACCGCAAGCCCATCACCCAGCTCGCCGTGTCACCCGTGTTCGGCACCACCACGGGCGGAGACGTCTCCACCGTCGCCCTCGTGCGCGATGGGCGCCTCGAGGCCATGACCCGAGACCCGTTCGGCACCTTCCGCCGCTGGGCGATTCCCTTCTCGCCAGCCGGGCCGCTGCTCTCGTCGGGCCCACGGTGGATTCGAGACCTCCCCTCGTTTCCCGATCAGGTGCGCATGGAGACGCCCTACGTCTACGCGACGGGCACCGACGGCGGGCTCTTCGGCTTCGAGCTGCTGAACGATGGCGGCGTCAGCAGCAGTGCCGTGCATCAGGCTGCGGGCGGGGTGCTGCCCCCGCTCAAGGGCCTTCGCCATGGGCTCTCGAGGTTGCTCGCTGACGGCGGCGTCTCGACCGGCGTCGACCTGCCCTACCTGCTCGGCTTCTCCGACAGCCCCGCGAAGTACGTCGTCTTCGACGGCCCGGGCCGCGCGTACGTGCGCGACATCTTCTCCATCAACGCGCCCTCGTCGCTCGTCATCAACCGGCCCGGCAACACGGTGCTCGACGTGGCCGACTGGTACTGGGCCGCCCCGCTCAACTCGGCCTCGGCGTCGCTCGAGTGCACGTTTCTCGTCGACCGCTCCGGGGTGTGGGCCAGCCGCAACGACTACAGCTTCGAGCCCGTACACTCGCCCGCCTTCGGCAACGCGGCGTGCGGGCGCACCGGCCTGCAGGTGCAGCGCTTCGTCGGCATCGATGCGCAGCGCGCGGCGGTGGTGGCCGCTCCGTGGGACGGCGGCGCGAGTCAGGTCGCCGTGTGGAACCTGAGCCGCTCGTTCCCCGGGCCGGCCGACGACCTCAGCCAGCTGTGGTGCTCCACCTGGGACGACCGCCCGTGCGACGCCGACGACGCGATTGCCTACGACGTGCAGCTCGGGCCCTGCGCGCCCTGCCTCACCGGAACGCTGCTCGACGTGAACCCCATCGTCACGCCCGGCCAGCCCATCGAGCTCGAGGCGCGTTGTGGCACCCCCGACGCGGGCGCCTTCACCTTCTATCGCGTCAGCGCACACCCCACGGCGTCGGGGCGCTGCATCAACCGCCTCACCATCGGCGCGTCGAGTCTGTTCGCTGCGCCGGCGCTCGTCGCCGCAGAGCAGTTCGCCCCCGGCCGCGTCGGCTTCGCCAATCAGGATGGGCAGGCGTGGGTCGGCGCCTCGGTGCTGGCGGCGTCGTCGGTGCGCTTCGACCAGGCGGCGACGGGCGTCGTGCAGCTCGGCGGCGCTGCAAGGCGAAGCGTGGTGGTGGGCGAGAACTCCGTCGGCGTGCTCGAGCCGGGGCTGGGGCTCGTCGCCAGCTCCCGCGTCACCCCGACGGCCGTCGCGGTGAACGCGCCCGGCTGGGCCGTGTTGAACGACCAGCTGCTCTCGTTCGCGAACGCGGGCTCGCTCGACGAAGGGCAGCCGCTCGCCGTCTCGTCGCGGGCGCTGCCGTCACCGCAGGTGCTGGTGCGCGCCGTCACCCGTGAGCAGGTCACCGTGGCGGTGCTGAGCGCAGGCAACCAGGTGTGGACGGCCGTCGTCGACGACACCACCACTCCGCCGAGGCCGCCGTCTCCGCTGGCGCCCCGGGTGGCGACGGTGGGCGTCATCAGCTCGCTGGCCATCGCCGCCACCGACGCCGACGCAGGCACCACCTTCGTCGGCTACGCGACGACCTCGAACGGCGTGAGCCGGCTCGTCGCCGACACGCCCACCGTCTGGCGCGCCGAAGACGTGCCCCTGCCTCCTGCGCTCACGCCGCGTGAGGTGTGGTTCGACAACGGGCGCGCGCGCGTCGGCTTCTCGGACGGCACGGTGTTCTCGTTGCCCTCGCGCGTGCCGCTGGCGCCGTCACTGAGCGACAGCGTCGAAGACTACGCGCAGGTCTGCGGGCGCCCGCTGGCGCTCACGCCCCGTGCCCTCTTCGAGCTGGTCAGCACCCCGGGAGCCTCGGTCGGCCGCTGGCAGGCGTTGCCGCTGCCCGCCGGGTTCGGTGGTTTGAGTGGAGGCCGGCTGCACGTGGTGGGCGACGAGCTGTTCGTCTTCACCTCGGGCGGAGACCTCGCCGTCGTGCCCTTCGCCTGCCCCTGACGTCACTTCAGGTTCTGCGTGGGCGCGTCCTTGTCCATCATCGCCTTCGCGAGCTCGAGCAGCTTCGCCCGCGCGGGCTTCACGTCGAACGAGCCCGAGGGCAACCAGCGGCCTCCGGGTTTGCCGAGCATGAACACGACCTGGCTGCACTTGAAGCTGACGACACCTTCGATGGTGTCGACGCCGGCCTGTGCCTGGAACGAGACGTCGGGCGTGAAGTTGCACTTCGAGACGTCCTGGTCGAAGCGGTACGTCTTCTCGTCGTAGAGCACGCCACGCAGCGTCGCGAGCTCGGTGGCGCCGAGCTCTTTGCCGGCGACTTCACGCACCCAGTCGCTGCCGATGGCCTTCGCCGGGTCGGGGCGCAGCCCCTGGGTCGAAGCCACCCGCCACGCCTGCACCTTCGTCGCTCCAGCCCACACCTCGAGCACCTTCTCGCTGAGGTTCTCCTGCACCTTCGGCATGGGGCTCGTCGGCGGGGGAGGAGGCGGCGGGGGCGGCGCCTTCGGCTTCTTCTTCGGTGCGGCGAGAGCGAGGGTGCTGCTGAGGAGGACGGCGGCGACGACGCGGAGCATGGTGCAGACCTACCACTCCGTTTCCATCACGTGCGTCACAGTTCGTCGCGCTTGTCGCGCGTCACGCAGCGGCGCTTCGACTCGGCTCGACTCCGGCTTCGTCTCACTTCGCGGTGAGCCCAAAACGCCACGCATCGGTCTGCTGCGTGAGCCGCACCGGCGGCGGCGGCGCGCACCGGAACGACTGACGGCTCACCTCGAACCCGCGCACGTCGCGTTGCACCAGGTCGCTGCCTTCGCACCGGCTCGTCATGCACATGCCCGAGAAGGACTGGCGGCTGTACTCGGTGCCGTTCACGTCGCGCCGCACGAAGTCGGGGCCTTCACCGCGTGACGTCACGCACGAGGGCGAGAAGCGCTGGCGGCGGTACTCCACGCGGTTGCCGTCGCGCGAGACGAGGTCGGGGCCTTCACACGCCGACGACAGACACGAGCCAGACGAGCGCGAGACTTCACGGTGGTCGTGGTCGCGAGTCACGAGGTCGGCGCCTTCACAGCGCGACGTCGTCGGAGCCACCGTCATCAACCGGTCGGGCGTGGGCATCATCGGCTTGCAGGCGAGCGTGAGGGCGAGGAGCGTGGTGACCATGTTTCCTTCAACGGGCCGCTGGTTCCGTCGATCTGTGACAGGCGCAACTCATTGAAATGACAGGCGCGGCAAAGTTCCCCGCCCCGAGGCAACTGTTGGAGGTCGGTGTGCGACAATGTCGGTACGCAGTCGCTGATCCATCACTTGCGCAGCTCACGGTGTAGAAGTGTTGCCCTTCTGCACCCTCACCTTCGGGACCTCACGCATGCCTTCTGCCATCTCGCCCTCCATCGCCCGCGTCCTCAAAGACACGAAGATCAGCAACAGCGAAGTCACGGGGCTCATCAGCGAAGCGAAGCGCAACCTCACGCCCGAGGTGAAGGCCGAACTCACCGCGCTGCTCCAGCAGCACGGCGACAAGTTCTCGAACGGCGGCAAAAAAGACCTGCAGCGCTTCCTGGGCACGACGAACGTCATCACGCCGCCCACGCCGCAGCCGCCTCCTCCGCCGCCGACCCCGAAGGACCTCGCTGACCCGACGGTGCTCACGAAGCACACGACCGACACCACGTGGAAGCCGGTGCAGAACGGCCAGCTCTACGTCGACAGCATCAGCTACGACGACGTCGTGCAGGGCAGCATCGGTGACTGCTACCTCGCGGCCGGGCTCTCGGCGCTGGCGCACGCGAACCCCGACATCATCAAGAACGCCATCAAGAACAACGGCGACAACACGTACACCGTGCGCTTCTACGAGAACGGCCGCGAGAAGCTCATCACCGTCGACGGCGACCTCGCGCAGAGCTCGATGGGCACGCAGCGCTACGCGAAGTCGCGTAGCGGCAACGAGATGTGGGTCGGCATTCTCGAGAAGGCGTTCGCGCAGTGGAAGGGCGGCTACGAGGCCATCGGCAACGGCGGTCAGGCGAGCGCGGTGATGACGGCGCTCACCGGCAAGAGCACCTCGTGGAGCTCGTCGACCGGCAGCCTCGACGCGCTGTACACGAACGTGAAGCGCGGCGCCGAAGGGCACAAGCCGATGGCGGCTCCGACGCACGGCAAGGACTCGGGCGTCGACTACAACGGCACCGGCGTCTACGCGTGGCACATGTACACGGTGCTCGGCGCCGTCGAAGAAGGTGGCCAGAAGTACATTCAGCTGCGCAACCCGTGGGGCAGCCACGAGCACGGCAGCGATGGCAAAGACGACGGCATCTTCAAGATGAAGCTCGAAGACTTCGGCAAGCTCTACCAGGGCGTGAACATCGGCTTCTGAAACGCCGGCAGCCGGGTCGCACCTGACGGGGTGGAGCTTCTGGCTCCGCCCCGTTTTCGTTTCTGCACGCGAGCGCTGGAGCGAATCGGACTAAGTCCTCGCCCATGGATCTTGCTCTGGCGCTGCGCGACGCGAAGCCGAACGACACCATTCAGATTCCGGGCGGCCGCTACACCGGCACGCTGCTCATCGACAAACCCATCACGCTGCTCGCGCGCGGCCAGGTGGTGCTCGACGCGAAACACGCGGGCCCGTGCGTGCGCATCACCACCGATGGGCTCGTGCGCATCTCGGGCTGCACCATCGTCGGCGGTGCAGGCAACGACCCGGGCGGCGGCATCGCGCTCGAGAAGGGCCGGCTCGAGCTGACCGACTCCGTCGTGCGCTTCAACAAGGCGCCTGCGTACGGCGGCGGCGGGCTCTTCATCGGCAACGCGACCGCGCTCGTCTCGCGCTGCCGCTTCGAAGCAAACACCGGCCGACAGGGCGGCGCGATTCTGGTCGACGAGGCGGGCGAGCTGCGGCTCGAGCACTCCACGCTCATTCAGAACGCGGCGGTCGAAGGCGGCGCGCTGCGCGTGAAAGAGGGCGCGAAGGTCGACGTGTTCGCCTGCACCTTCGCCGACAACAAGGTGCTCGGAGACAACGCCAACGGCGGCGCGCTCGCCATCGCGGGCACCACCACGCGGGCGCCCACCGTCACGCTCTCGCACTGCATCGTCTCGGAGCGCGCGAAGGCCGCGAGCGTCATCTTCAACTGGCCGAAGTTTCCCGGCGCGCTCACCATCACGAAGTCGCTGCTGCCCGAGTGGAGCAAAGGCCTGGGCACCGACTGTCTCTACGGCGCTGCGGGCTTCGCGACGGGCGGCACCGAGCCGTACGAGCTGTCGGAGTCGTCGATGGCCGTGGGCAAAGGTGACGCGAGCGCGTTCGCTCCAGGCGCGAAGGACGTGGCGGGCAAGCCGTGCGTGAAGGCGCTGCGGGCCGACTACGGCGCGTTCGCGTTCTCGCCGAAGAGCTCGAGCTCCATCGGCTACTGAAGCGCGGGCAGATACAGCTCGAAGGTGGCGCCGTGGCCCGGCACGCTGTGTACCGACACGAAGCCCTTGTGCTGCTCCACCACGCGCGAGACGACCGCGAGCCCGAGGCCCGTGCCGAGCGGCTTGGTGGTGAACAGCGGGTCGAACACGCGGCGCTGCAGCTCTGCAGGAATGCCCGGGCCGTCGTCCGAGACGCGGAGGCGGGCGAAGCGACCGGGCCTGCCGCCAGACATGCGGCCAGCGCTCACCTCGTCGAGCAGCTGCTCGTCGACCGACAGCTCGATTCGGCCCTGCTTGCCGACGGCGTCGCGCGCGTTGATGACGAGGTTCGCCACCGCCTGCTCGAGCTGCACGGGGTCGCCTTCGACCATCGGCGTCGCGCCCCTCGCGTGCACGACGGAGATCGACCGTGGAATCGACGGCCGGACGAGCGCCAGGGTGCTGGCCACCTTGTCATTCAGGTCGAGGGGCCGGTGCGGCCCCGCCCGCTCGCGACCGAGCAGCAGCAGCTGTTTCGAGATGTCGCCCATGCGCTCGAGCGCAGTGGTGGCGTCTGCCAGGGCTTCGGCGTCGTCACCGAGCGGCCGTCGGTCGATGCTGGCGAGGCTCGACATCGCCACGCTCAGCAGGTTGTTCAGGTCGTGCGCGACGCCCGCCGCCAGCACGCCCATGAGCTCGACCCGCTGCAGGCTCTCGAGGTGACGGTGGAGCGTGAGCTGCGCCGCTTCGGCCTTCGCCTGGGCCGCGAGCGCGTGCACACGGTCGAAGGCCGGCGCGAGCTGGCTGGCGAAGATGGCGAGTGACTCGAGCTCTTGTGGCGTCGGCACCACCACGCCCTCGTCGCCGAACGAGCCGGTGCCGAGCATGCCGCGCACCGAGCCGCGCAAGATGATGGGCACGTTGACGATGGTGCGGTTGCCGAAGCGCGCGACCATCTCCTTGTTGGTGCGCGGGTCGGTGCGGGCATCTTCGACGACGATCACCCTGCCCCCGGCAGCAATCTCCTCGACCATCGCGTCCGTTCCGCGCGGCACCACGGGCGACGTTTCCCAGACCGTGGCCTCGACCGCACCGCTCGCCGCCAGCACACGAACCTCGTCGACACGGTCGGGGTCGAACCAGGCGATCCACGCCGAGTGGTAGCGCGTCATCGCCTGCACCGCTTCACCCGTGGTGCGCATCAGGTCGGCCAGCGACCGCGCCTGCTGCAGCTCGCCAGAGTGCCGCAGAATCTGCTCGACGGTCCTCATCGACGTCACGCTACGCGCTCGCCGCCGCGGTGACGAATGTGGCGTTCGTCAAGGGTGTCGTGCCCTTCCCATGTACTCGCGTCAGCCACGCTTGCCCGCCGTCAAGACAGCAAGCAGCATTCGCGGGTGCGACGACTCTGCTGGGTGCTGCTGCTCGCAGCCTGTTCAGGACGAATCGAAGGTGGCCCGCCGGGGCCCCAGGTTGGCGGAGAGGTCGACGCGGGCTTTCTGTGTGACGCGCCCGAAGCCGACGCAGGCCAGGAGAACGACGCGCTGCCTCCGACGCGCCTGCTGCGACGGGCGGCGTTGGCGCTGACGGGCGCTCCACCGACCGACGACGACTACGCCGCGCTCGAGGCAGCGGGAGACGAGACCGCGCAGCGCGCCTTCGTCGACGCGTACATCGACGCGACGCTGCGCAAGCCCGAGTTCTACACGACGCTGTTCGAGTTCAGCCGCGAGTGGTTCTCGGTGCCGCTGACGCCCTCGACCGCCGATGCGCCCGAGTACGGCCCGCAGATGCAGCGCAGCCTGCAGCGGTGCCCCTCCACTTCAGTGCACGCGGGCAAGTGGGCCTACGCGCGCGACGACTGGGACGGCTTCTCGGCCGACGGCAAGCCGCGCGTCTGCAGCAACGTGACCCGCGACGGCGGCGTGCCGGAAGAGACGACCCTCGAGCCGTGGTTCGCGCCCGGCACCATGGTGACGCTCGTCGGCTCGGCCGCGAACACGCGCGACGCCGGGCCGCACGGTGACTGCAACCTCGCCCCGAACGGCTCCTGCGGCTGCGGGCCCAACGCGGTGAACTGTCACGCCGACTACCAGCAGTACTCGGGCTGGGAGGACTACGTCAGCTGGAACGAGAACGGCCAGCGCCGTCAGCTCGCTGAGGAGTCTGCGCGGCTGTTCGCCCACCTCGGCTGGCACGACAAGCCGCTCGACCAGCTCATCACCGGCAGCACCCTCGTCGGCACCACGAAGACGGTCTCGGCCTACGTCATGCTCGGCGCCTACGCCGGCGACCGAACGATGCTGCGCGACGACTCGTGGTGGAACCCGCAGAAGTTCGGCGCCGCGCTCCATGACCCGCTGCACACCGACGGAGACCCCAACGGCTGGCGCGAGTTCGACCTGCCCACCGTCTCGCGCGTCTTCATCGCCGACCGCAGCTACCACTACGACCCGCGCACCGACGTCGGGCCGATGAAGGGCCTGCCCGCCGCCGGCATGCTGACGAGCTTCGGCTTCCTCGCGGGCCAGCCACGCGAACGCCTGCGTGCCGCGCGCCTGCTCGAGCAGCTCGCGTGTGAGGTGCTGGCGCCGCCCTCGGGCCAGACGTTCAACCCGTACCGGAGCGACCCCGCCACCGAAGGCCCCTGTCAGCACTGCCACAAGCGCATCGACCCGGCCGCGATTCACTTCAAACGCTTCGCGAAGACGGGCCAGTCATTCGAAGGCTGGGGCGCGTTCTACGTGCTCCCCGACATCGGCACGTGGACGTGGCCGACGCAGTGGCGCCGCGGCGTGTACCCGTACGGCGGAGAACCGTTCTCGCACTGGAACCGCTGGTACACGGCCGAGACGCGCATGACGCCGCTGACGCAGGCGCAGGTCGACACCAACCCGCTCACCGTCTTCATCGACTTCCTGCCGCCAGACCAGACGCTGCTCAACCAGACCGGAGATGGAACCAACGGCCCGCTCGGCTTCGGCAAGTTGATTCTCGCCTCGGGCGCGTACGACCGCTGCGTCGTGCGGCACCTCCACCAGCTGGTGCTCGGCCGCGACATCGACCCTGCGAAAGAGACGGGCTACCTCGACCGGCTCACGGCGCAGTTCATCGGAGGCGAGCGCAAGGTTCGCCCGTTCGTGAAGACGCTCACCAAATCGCCGCTGTTCGGGAGGGGCTTCTGATGCGTGCGCTCCTCCTGCTGATGCTGACGATGACGGCTGCGTGTGCGCGAGAGAACGAGGCCGCGCCGGTGGCGACCCGACGCGCGCAGGCGGCGTGTGGAGAGGCCTCGGACGAGACCGTGCGCGTGATGCGGGCGCTCGCGCCGTCGTGCGAAGGCTGTCACCTCACCGGCGTGCGCGCGTACTGGTCGTCGGTGACGAGCTTTCAGAACCTCGTCGTCGCGAACCCCGCGCTCATCACGCCCGGAGACCCCGACGCGAGCGAGTTCGTCCGCCTGCTCGAAGGCCAGGGCAAAGGCGCGTTCAAGCAGATGCCCATCGGCACGAAGAGCTACGCCGACCTCGTGCGCGAAGGCACCGCGACGCTGCCGGTCGACGACGTGAAAGCGTGGGTGCGAGGGCTCACCGCGCAGCCGCGAAACGCGCAGCCCGACTTCTCCGCCGCCCGCGTCGCGCGCCTCAAGCCCGAGCAGGTGCAGCGCGCGCTGTACCAACAGCTCGGCCTCGTGCACGCCGACTTCTTCATTCCCGCGAGCGAGTACGGCATCTCGATGGCCGAGCCGCGCGGTGACGAGGCGTACCCGCTGCAGCCGAACGACGCGATTCCGGCGCCGAGGCAGCAGGCGCCGCGAGACCGGTTCCAGGCGCTCGGCGGCGGCTCCTCGTTCGGCCAGCGCAAGAGCGACCTCACCGTCGGCCCCAGCTTCGTGCTCACGCTCACGCAGGTCTCTCAGCGCTGGTGCCGACTCGGTCTGAACAAGATGGGCAACGTCGCGCTCTTTCCCGCGGGCACGACGCGCGCGACCGACGAGGCGAACGTGAAGGCGACGATTCGCCGCTGGTTCCTTCACTTCCACGGCACCAGGGCCACCGACGCCGCCGTCGACGAGCTGTACACGACCGTGTGGACGCCGCTGAAGACCGACACCGAGGCCGCATGGGTCGGCCTCTGCTCGTCGTTCATTCGCCACCCTGACTGGATTTTCTACTGACCATGAAGCTCTCGCGACGAAAGCTGTTCGAAGCAGGGTTGGGCGTGGGCCAGGTGGCGTTGCTCGAGCGCTTCGGCCTGGGTGAAGCGCGGGCGCAGACGATGATGGGCAAGCCGACGAAGCTGCTCGCCATCTGGCTCGACGGCGGCCTGCACTGGGAGACCTTCTTCTGTCCCCTCTCCCTCGGCGGCATCACCAAGTTCATTCCCGCGCCGTCGGGCGGGTTGATTCCGTGGGGCTACGCGCCAGCGCAGGTCGAGCACTTCGACCGCACGCCCGTCGACCTGAACGAGCCCGGCCCGAGGCGAAAGTGGCGCGGGCCAATCTTCTGGGACTGGGACAACCCCGGCGCGGCGACGGGCGCGGTGGCGAACTCGGGCGGCGCGCAGCAGCACCGGCCCTATGGCTATGCGTGGGCAGACCCGGCGTACCGGCTCTACGCACGCTCCGCCGTCTTGATGGGCGCCGACCAGGGCACGGCGTCGCACTTCTCGGGCATCGTCGCGGGCCTCTGCGGCGTCGCCGGAGCGAACTTTCGCGCGCCCTCGGTGCAGGCCGTCGTGGCGGCGGCGATGGCGAAGCGTTTCCCCGACCGGGCGATTCCCAACGTCACCATCAGCGGCGTGTCTCCGGCGAGCTTGAACCTGCCGAGCATCGCGGCGCCCACGGTGGTGACGAACGACGCGTCGGTCGAGCCAACGCTCTCTGACCGCCGTGATGGTTCGTGGAAGGGCCTGCGCGCGCGCACCATGCAGCCCGACGTCTTCTTCGACGGCAGCACGGGCATGGGCACGCTGCCGCTCACAACCGCCGATGCGTACGCGCTGTCGGCGACGCGCTCGCGAAAGGGCATCTCGAGCCCCGGCACCGACGCGCTGCTCGAGACGCTCTACGACACGTACAAGGGCGCGAGCCGCACGGTGGCGCGCGACATCTTGAGCATCTTGAGCGGCGTGCGCGGGTACGAGCACCTGGCGATGCGCGACATGCGCTACCCGACGAACTGGACGGCGTGCATCGGCTCGGCCGACAGCTGCGGCTCGGGCGCGTCGCTGGCGAACTACGACTTCGCGCTCAAGCTGCTCAAGTCGAACCTGGTGACGTCGGTGTCGCTGCGCGCGACGAGCATCTCGAACTTCAGCTTCGACACGCACTCGAGCAACGGCCCGCAGATTCACACGAACCACCTGCGCATCGCCTTCGAGGGCATCGGGCGGTTGCTGCTCGAGATGTCACTCACGCCGGGCGCAGAGGCCGGCAAGACGTTGCTCGACGAGACGCTCGTGTACGTCTTCAGCGACTTCGGCCGCACGTTCCCCAAGTCGGGAAGCGACCACCACCCGGCGACGTGCGCGATTCTCTCGGGAGGCTCCATCATCGGGAACCAGATGGTGGGCGGCTACGACGAGACGCAGAACGGCTCGCCGATGGGTGTGCCGGTGCCGCTCATCGAAGAGACCGGAGACGCGGTGACGCGCGCACCGAAGAGCCAGGACATCGCGGCCACCGTGCTGCACGCGTTCGGGCTCGAGGGTGGAAAGGACTACTTCATTCCCGGCGGGTACGGACACTTCGACGGCGTCGTCGGCTGAAGCGGAGCAGGCGAGACACGCCTCGCGCGTCGCCGAAGAGCTGCAGCAGGCCGAGGTGATGCGCACGCGCGCCGATGTCGCCGAAGCGAAACGGCAGCTCGCCGAGATCGAAGCGAAGACCGAGACTCAGGTTCCGTACCGCTCGTCGAAGAGACGGGAGACACGAGAGGTCCGGGCTGCGGGCGCCTCGACGGTGATAACCCGAGGGTGAAGAGTTCAGGGAGAGCGCGCCGCTCTCCAGGTGTTCCCGTGCCGCTCGCCGAGGACGGGGGCTGAAAACCCGAGGCTGAAACCCATGTACAGCGTGCGCCGCTGACGCGAGATTCCGCGCCTTCGGGAGAGTCCACACATGAACGTGTCACGTTGGTTCGCGCTGAGTGCAGTGGTGTGTCTGGTTGGCTGCCCAGAGCCTGGGCCGATGATGACGACGGGCGGCGGGAGCGCCGGAACTGGTGGAGGCATCACCGGAAGCGGCGGTGGCCTCTCTGGTTCGGGTGGCGGCTCGACGAACACGGCTGGTGGCAGCAGCGCGGGCGGTGAGGGCGGTGGTTCGGCGGCCGCGGGTGGCTCCGTTGGTGGAGGCACGACGGCCGGCGGCATCGGCGGAGGAACCAGCAGCGCAGGCGGCTCGGCGACGGGCGGCGGCAGCGTGATGCCTGGCACCTTCAACTACGCCTTCCAGCGCGACTCGTTCTCGTTCGAGAACTACGTGAACGAGAACGCGTCGCAGGGCTTCACCGCCACGAACCTCACCGAGCTCGAAGTGCAGCGCATGTTCGGGCCGGCCGTGTGTGCCGACGCCGACGCGGGCACCTGCGTGCTCACGCCCGCGGCGCGCCAGTGGATGCAGACCACCAACACCGAGATGAACGGCGGGCACTGCGAAGGCATGGCCGTGTTGAGCGCGCTCTTCGCGACCGGCACCGTCAGCCCGCAGACCTTCGGCGGCGCGTCGGCGTTCGCGCTGCAGCTGCCGCAGAACGTGCCGCTCCAGCGGGAGATTGCGTACTGGTGGGCGCTCCAGGGCACCGAGCCGACCATCTCGTCGGAGCAGCGGCGCATGCGCACCCCGAATCAGATTCTCGCCGACCTGAGCGCGGGGTTCGACGCGGGCCTCGCCTTCACCTTCGGGCTCTACAAACGCGACGGCAGTGGCGGCCACGCCAATACGCCGTACCTCATCGAACCCGCAGACGGCGGCGTGGTGCGCGTGCGGCTGTACGAGAACAACTTCCCCAACGACGTGAAGGCCGTCGAGATCGACACCGTCGCCAACACCTGGCGCTACGAAGCCACCACCAACCCGCAGACGCCCGCAGAGATTTACGACGGCGACGCCACGTCGAAGAACCTCACCATCACCCCGCTCACTTCGCGCCTGCAGCCGGCGGTGTGCCCCTTCTGCGGCGAAGTCACGGCGAACGGCATGACGGTGCGTGGCGCGGCGGTGGCGTATCGCGAGCTACAGCTGTCGGGCGGCGGCAGGTTGACGGTCTTCACCGCCGATGCGGGCACGCCCTCCATCTTCCGCAGCGACGCCGGGTGGGTGAACACGCTGGCACAGGCCTCCATCGGCTCGGCGCGGCGCGGCCCCACCACGTGGGACGACGAGCTCGACCCCATCTTCCGGCTGCCCTTGACGACGCCGCTCACGGTGACGCTCGACGGTGATGGCCTGTCGACGGCGTCACAGGCCTCGGTGTCGTTGGTGGCTCCCGGCTATTCCTTCAGCGTCGAAGGCGTGAGCCTCGACCCGGGCCAGCGCGACACGCTCGAGTTCTCGGGCGACCCGCGCCGCGTCTCGTACACCACGACGGGTCAGGAGACCCCGGTCATCGAGCTCGGCGTGAGCCTCGACGGCAACGACTACGTGTTTCAAATCATCGCCGGCGCCGAGACGGGCGGCGTCACCGTCACCCTCGTCAACGACGTGCCGAATGGTGAGCTGCGGGTCGACGTCGACGCCGCTGACGGCAACGCCTCGTACGGCGTGACGGTCTACCGCCTCGGCGACGACGAAGAGGTGTTCTCTCACCTCGCCAACACCGTCGGGTCATCGGCTTCGGTGTTCCTCAACTACGGCACGTGGGCGGGCCAGGGCCAGCCGATGCTCTTCGAGGTCGACACCAACGGCGACGGCACGCCCGACATGTCCCAGATGGTCTCGGACGACATGTAGCGGCCGGCGGGAATGGGTCGACCGTGGTGCGAGTTCCACCCACGGCCGACCCTCGCTGGAGCCGTGATGCACGCCGCCGCTTCTTCAGACACCTCGTTCGACCTGACGCCCGAGCTTCAGGTCATTCGCCACCTCGTCGCGCGCCGCACCGAACGGCCCCTCGATGGCATCACGCCCCAGAGCATGCTGCACGTCGACCTCGGCATCGGGCTGCTCGGCCTGGCCGTGCTCGCGCTCGAGATCGAAGACGTCACCGGCGTGCTGGTGCCTTTCGACGCGCTGACGAAGGCCGCCAGCATCGAAGACCTCGCGCGACTGTTGCACCTGCTGCGCCGCAGTTGATGCTCGCTTCGCAGCCCCTTCGCATCAGCGGGTGGAACACTTCACTCGCTTGAGACGTCGCGATGCCACCGTGGTTTGCTCCGCGGGGACTCGAAGGAGGGGCACTTCATGAAACCCATCGACACCCGTGTCGAGACGGTGACGCTGTTCCACCGGGGCGCGACCGTTCGCCGGACGGCGGCGCTCGACTTCTCCAGCGGCGTTCCGGCCGAGCTGCTCATCGCCGACCTGCCGCTCTCGCTGCTCGACCACACCATTCGCGCGCGCGTCGAGAGCACCGGCGGAGCCGTGGTGTTGTCGAACGTGCGCATCGGCCTCTACGCCCCGCCGCGGGGAACGCCCGAGAAGCCGCCCGACCAGAAAGAGCTCGAGGCCACCCAGGCGAAGCTCGAGCTGACGCGCGACCGCATCTCGCAGCTCGAGCACGAGCTGGGGCAGCTGAGCAGCGTCGCCGTGAACCCGCGACCGCCACCCGAAGAAGGCAAGCCGCCGTCACCCTCGCCGATGTTCGCTCGCGCTTCGCTCGAGGCGCTCCTCGAAGACTCGTCGCTCGCGCGCGTGGAGTCGCTGCGCAGCCTGCGCGCCGAAGAGAAGCAGCTGCTCGAGACCCAGGGGCAGCTGAACCGCCGCATCTCGCTCGCGTCGACCGCCACCAACGTTCGCCCCGATGAGTTGAAGAAGTCGGTGACGGTGCAGGTGCTGCCGGGCTCGACGGCGAAGGCCGGCACGCTGGTGCTCGAGTACTTCGTGCTCGGCGCGCGCTGGGCGCCTGCGTACCAGTGCCGCATGTCGCGTGACTGCCGCTCGGCCGACCTGCAGCTGCGCGCGATGGTGTGCCAGCGCTCGGGTGAAGACTGGCGCGGGGTGAAGCTGAAGCTGTCGACGGCATCACCCATGTCGTGGACGGAGCTGCCCGAGCTCTCGGCCATCAAGATTGGGCGCGCGCAGGCGCCACCGCCGTCGAAGCGCGGCTTCAGGCCTCCACCGCAGGGCGCCGCGTCTCTGTTTCACGACTTCGACCGTGGCCTCTCGCAGGCGCGCGCGGCGCAGCCGGTGATTCCGACGTGGCACCCGCCAGCGCTCGAGTTGGCGCCGCTCCCCGCGATGCCCGTCGCCAGCATCGGTGTTTCGGGCGCGGCCTTCGGTGCCGCAGCGCCCGCCGAGATGATGGCCGACTCCGATGACATGGAGATGGAGGAGGCAGTCGTCGAGCGGCGGGCGGCGGCTCCGAAGAAGATGGCCTCGCGCCGTGACGCGATGCCGCCCCCGATGCCTGCCTCGGCGCCCGCACCCGCGCTGTCGGCGATGCGGCCGGGCGCTGGCGGCGCTCGTCTGATGGCGAAGGAGTCACGCGCCGAAGTGGCCGCGAGCCTCGACGACCTGCTCTCGTCCGAAGGAGGGCCCGGCGCCGCGCTCGACGTGGTGCTCTATGCGTCGCTGCGGCTGAGCTCTCCGGCAGAAGGAACGCGCGGGCAGCTCACGCCCGTCGACCGCCGCCGCGCCTTCATCGACTCGCTCGCGGCGCTGCAGCTGAACGCGCCCTTCGACGTGTTGTCCGTCGTCGAGTCGGCCGAGCGCATGGGCCACGAGCTGTACAACCTGGCGGCGCCGCAGGGCACCAGCGACGTGCGCGCCGAGGCTGGCTGGTACGACTACGTGTACCCGACCGACGCCACCGTCGACGTCCCCTCCGACGGCACGTGGCACTCCGTTCCCGTCAACACGCGCACCGCGACGGGCGACGTTCGCTACGTGGTGGTGCCACGCGAAGACCCGCAGGTGTACCGCGTGGCGATGGTGAAGAACCCGCTCCCGTCTCCGCTGCTGCCCGGGCCCGTCGAGGTCTACGTCGCCGGGGAGTACGTGCTGACGACGACGCTGCCGTCGGTGCCGCCAGGTGGAGACTTCAAGCTCTCACTCGGTGTCGAGCAGGCCGTGAAGGTGGCGCGCAACACGACGTTCTCGGAGGCGCGCTCGGGCGACAAGGTGGTGGCGACGACCGAGCTGCTGCACGACATCGTCATCGACGTCGCGAACAACCTCGACCGCGAGGCGACGTTCGAGGTGCGCGAGCGCATTCCCCAGCCGGCGCCCGAGGCCGAGGTCGTCGTCGACGAGGGCAAGGTGGTGCCCGCCTGGGAACCGTACACGCAGGAGGAGCGCTCGCACGTGGTGCACGGCGGCCGCCGCTGGGTGGTGACGGTGAAGGCCGGCGGCTCGCAGACGCTCAAGGCGCACTACCGGGTGAAGCTGTACGCGAACAACGAGATCGTCGGCGGCAACCGGCGGGAGGCGTGACGTGAAGGACATCATCGTGAAGGACGCGGTCTCGCTCGACGCGAAGGTGGTGAAGGTCACGCTGCTCGAAGACCGCGCGATGGTGCAGCGCACGGGCACCGTCACGCTCGAGCCGGGCCAGCACAAGCTGCTGGTGAAAGACGTCGCGCCGGTGCTGCAGGACCTGTCGCTGCGCGCCCAGGCGAAGGGCGCGAAGGTGGTCGACGCCCGCGTTCGCCGCGCCATTCTCGTGACCAGCGACGAGAAGCCCGAGCAGGCGAAGGCGCTCGAGAAAGACGTCGACGCGCTCACCGAGAAGGTGAAGCAGCTGTCGGAAGACCGGGCGCTCACGCACCAGCGGCGCATTCGGCTCGAAGAGATTCTCGAGCGCGGCTTCTCGGAACTGCCCGAAGACGTGTCGTGGGGCCTCTCCGCGCCGCAGTGGAAGGAGAGTCTCGAGGGCCTCTACGCGAAGGTGCGCTCGCTGCGTGAACGCGCGCTCTCGCTCGACCAGCAGGTGCGTGACCTCACGCGCGACCGCTCGATGCTCGTGGTGCAGCGGCAGGCCTTCGACCGGCCCGACACGCGCTTCACCTCGTGGCTCGAGGCCGACGTGGTGGTGTCGGCGAAGACGGCCGTCGAGGTGACGTTCGAGTACACGGTGCCGAACGCGCTCTGGCGGCCGATGCACTCGGCGCGGCTCGCCGATGGGAAGCTGACCTTCGAGAGCCGCGCGTGCGTCTGGCAGAACACGGGTGAAGACTGGAACGACGCGAAGCTCGTCTTCTCCACGGCGCGCGCCTCACTGGGCATCGAACCGCCGCTGCTCGACGACGACCTGCTCACCGCGCAGAAGAAGAACGACAAGGTCGTGGTCGCCGCGCGCGAGGTGGTCGTTCAGAAGGCGAAGGCGGGCGGTGGCGGTGGGGGTGCACCGGCCCCGACGACGGTGGAGCTGCCGGGCGTCGACGACGGCGGCGAGATTCGCAACCTCGAGGCGAAGGGGCCGTGCACGGTTCCGTCGAATGGCCGGCCGGCGGTGGTGCCGCTGTTCGACTTCGTCGCGACGCCGAAGACGAAGCACGTCTCGTTCCCCGAGCTCGAGCTGCGTGTCTTCCTCACCGCGCTGCAGAAGAACGAGTCGCGCTTTCCCGTGCTCGCGGGCCCGGTCGAGCTGCTGCTGCAGAACGGCTTCGTCGGGTGGACGAAGGTGTTGTTCGTCGCGCCGGGCGAGGAGTTTCAGCTGTCGTTCGGCCCCGACGAAGCGCTGCGCGTCGCGCGCGCCGAGCGCGAGAAGGAGGCCGAGTCACACGTCGACAAGTGGAAGACGATGTCGCAGTCGGTGTGGCTCTACTTCTCGAACGTCGGCGACGAGAAGCGCACCGTCGAGGTGAAGGAGCGCATGCCCGTGTCCGAAATCGAGCAGGTGAAGATCGAGCTCGGCATCAAGCGCACGTCTCCGAAGCCCGACGTCGACAAGAACGGCTTCCTCACGTGGACGCTCGAGCTCGAGCCACACAGCCAGGCGCAGGTGCGCTTCGCGTACGACGTGTCGACCGCGCCCGGCGTGCAGGGCATGTGACGTTCAGCGGGGCTCGGGGGACGTCGACTCGAGCTCTGCCAACGCCTGCTCGAAGCCGTCGAGGGTGTCGAGCAGCGACTCGGGGGTGACGCCGCCGAGGTTCTGGTTGGGCGTTCGCATCCACTCCAGCACGGCGGCTTCGGTACCGAACACGCGGCGCGCGACGAGCTTCAGCTTCTCGCGTCGCAACCGCAGGTTCGGCAGGCCACACATGCTCACGGGGTGATGGTGTACGAAGCCGCGCATGCGAACGCTCCTCTTTCTGACTGTCGCGCTCTCGGGTTGTCAGGCCTCGGTGTGGACCGGCACGTGGACGGGCTCGGCGACGCTGAACGACGGCCGCATGCCCACCACCGCGTCGGGCACGCTCACCATCAGCCCCGGTGCGGGCACGCCTGCAGCGCTCCTGTTCGGCTTCAAGGGCAAGCTCGCGGGCGGCACGAAGGAGTTCTCGTGTCTGCCCGTGCTCTCGACGGCCAACTCCACCGCCACGACGGCGACGATGGCGACGGGTACGTCATGCAAGATGACGACGACGCCCGATGATGGCTGCACCAACGACGTCGTCATCAACTCGGGTGAGTTCACGCTGGCCGGAAACATGTTGTCGGGGTCGGGCAACGGCCGGCTGACGAACGCGTGCCCCGGCATGGGAAGCGCCACGTCGGACTTCGGGTTCACGGTGACGGCGCAGGCCGAGAAGTAGGCGGCGTCGAAGGTTTCAGACCCGTACGAGCAGGCTCGCCGAAGTCGAAGGAGCGGACACGGTCGACGGTGCGTTGCGGTGGACGCGTGCGTGCGTGTTGCCCGAAGGTCGCTCATGGCCTCCGACCGAGGACGAGTCGCGCGCGGTGACCGAGGTGAACGCGAAGGGCCCGACGCCGGCGAACGCCGCAGGTGCGCGACGCCGACCTCATGGCACCGTGAGTTCGGAGTCCTTCTCCTGCGCGTCTTCCTGAATCGACGTGAGCCACGCGAGCACGTCGGTGAGCTCCTGGTCGGAGAGCGGGTCGAGCACGCCCTTCATCGGGTCGTCGGCTTCGGCGCCGCGTTCGCCCTTCTTGAACGCGTCGAACTGCCGCCGCAGGTAGTCGGGGTACTGGCCCACCAGCAGCGGAGCGCGCTTCTCGTCACGCCCCATCGCCGTGGGCCCGTGGCACTTCGCGCATGCCTTCCGGTACGTCGCCTTTCCTTTGCGCACGTCTCCGTCGACGCGCGGCACGACGAGCACGCGCTCCATCATCAGCAGACGGTCGAGTGAGCTGTCGGAGTCTTTGAACTCGGGCACCTTCGTCGGCAGCGAGATGGTCGCGAGGTAGGCCGCGACGTCTTTCATGTCGCGCTCCGAGAGCTCGCGCGGCTCGGTGTAAGGGAACATCGGCAGGTTCTTGCGTTTGCGCTCCTGGAACTGCTTCAGCGAGAAGAGCGTGAACGCGGGAGGCTGGCCGGCGATGCGCGGGTACTCGCCGCCTTTGCCACCTTCGCCGTTGGCGCCGTGACACGCGGCGCACGGGCCGTACACGTCTTTGCCGTCTTGAACGTTCTGAGCAGCCACCACCGTCGGCAGCACCAGCAGCAGGAGCACGCGTCGAGCCATGCCCGCCCCTTACGTCTGGAACCCCGAGTTTGCTCGTTTGACTTTGCAACTCACTCGCAACTAGACCATCCGGCATGATCCGCTGGTCCCGCACGGTGCTCTCCAGTCTCTTCGTGCTGCTCATGCTGGCGTCGGGGCATCTGCTGATGGTGGCGGTGAACGCGCTCGAGCTTCGGTACGCGAAGCCCGACCTGCAGAGCGGCCTCGAGGCGCGGCTCTTCAGTGACGTGGCGCTGCGAGAAGAGCTGTCACTGGCCATCACGCGCAGCCGCTCCGAGACGAGCCGGGCGGCGCTCACGACCGCGCTGCGACGCCTCGATGCTGGCGAGAAGCTCGAGTTCAAGACGCTGCCGGTGACGCCCTTTCTCGGCTGGGCGACGGTGGGGCTCACGGGGCTCGGCCTGCTGCTCGCGTGGCTCACCTCGCGCCTCAAGGGTGACGCCGCGCAGACCATCGTCGGCGTGTTCGCGGGCAACCTGCTGTGGAC
Source organism: Archangiaceae bacterium (assembly GCA_016879935.1). Taxonomy (GTDB): domain Bacteria; phylum Myxococcota; class Myxococcia; order Myxococcales; family Myxococcaceae; genus Xiheimicrobium. The sequence continues at coordinate 38,965 of JAACJQ010000295.1, forward strand.
GGGCGGCGTGGAGTACGGCCTGACGCTGGCGGCGCGCGGGCTCGGCATCGGCAAGACGTTCGCGGTCGTCGACGGTCAGGTGATGGCGGTGTTTGGCGAGTACGTGCTCCTGAAGCACTCGTGGGGCGCGCTGGGGTTGATCATGGCGTACCTGCTCTTCCTCGAGTCGTCGCGGTGCCCTGCGTTCCTCTTCTTCCGCGAGCGGGCGCCGCTGATGCGCGCTGGCCTCGTGCACGGCCGCATCGACAACTACGGCCCACGCACGGCGTTTCAGTACGCGACGACGGTCTGGGGTTTCTACCTGCTGTTGTTGTGGGCCTACGACGAGCAGCTCTTCGGAGTTCACGGCGTCTTCACCACGGCGGTGCTGGTGCTCTCCATCGCCGGAGCCGTCTTCACGCTCTGGCGGCTGCACCAGCACACGGGCTGGGGCCCGGCGATTCGGTACGCCATCGGCGCGATGGTGGTGGTGTGGACGCCGCTCGAGGTGCTCGGCAAGTGGGGCGCGCTGCGGGAGCCGTGGCTGCTGCTCGAGCCGGTGACGGTGGTTCTCTTCTTCGGTGGCCTCGCGCTGGGCACGTGGGCGCTGTGGCGCGCGCAGGGCTCACGCCTGACGTCGGCGAACGCCGAGAGCTGAGCGGATCGTCGGCGACGGGCGCGGCAACCAAGCGCGCGTGCGCTCTCTCTTGGTCTGTGCAGGCCTGGTTCTCGCGGCGTGTCGTCCCGTCGCGGAGTGTCCGTCGCTTCCCCCGGCGCGCCTCGAGCTGGCGCCACGGTTGTTGAGTGAGACAGGGCTGAACGACCCATCGACGCGGGCGTACGAACCCCGCTTTCCGTTGTGGAGTGACGGCGCCAGCAAGCGGAGGTGGATTCGCCTGCCGCCCGGCGCGCGCATCGACAACGCCGACCCCGACGCCTGGCAGTTCCCCGTGGGGACGAAGCTGTGGAAGGAGTTCGCGCTCGACGGCAAACGGCTCGAGACGCGACTCCTCCTTCGCGCCGAAGACGAGTGGCTCTTCGTCGCCTACGCGTGGAACGACGCGCAGACCGACGCCGAGTTGCTGCCCGAGGGCGCGACGGCCGTGCTGGGAACCCGCCACTCGATTCCGGCAGCGACCCAGTGTCAGGGCTGTCATCTCGGAACGGCGTCACGCGTGCTCGGCTTCTCTGGTGTGCAGCTCGAAGGCACCACGCTCTCTCCACAGAAGCTCTTCGACGAGGGCTGGCTCACGACGGCGCCGCCGTCGTACCAGGTGCCCGGTGACGCGAAGACGCAGGCAGCCCTCGGCTACCTGCACGCGAACTGCAGTCACTGTCACAACCAGACGAGGCCGCCCGAAGGCGAGGCTCGCTGCTGGAACCCGGAGCGGCGCTTCGACTTTCAGGTGCGGGTGGCGACGCAGGCGCAGACGAACGCGCTCAACACCATCGGAGCGCCCGGCAACCCCTCGTGGCGCGACGTGCTGGACCGCGCGGGGCGTACGTCGGCGCAGGGCGGCATGCCACCGCTCGCGAAGGACGTCGTCGATGCCGACGGCCTCGCGACGCTCCGGGCCTTCGTCGAAGCGCGCTGAGCTCGACCGACGAGTCGCCGCGAGCCCGAACGAACCCTCGTCACTCGATGACGATGAACTCGACGCGACGGTTCTGCTCGCGACCTTCAGCCGTCGTGTTCGGAGCAATGGGCTTCGACAACCCGAACCCCTGCGCTTCGAGGCGCGACGGCTCGATGCCCGCCTTCTCGAGGTAGGCCTTCACCGCGCGAGCACGTGCGGCCGAGAGCGGCTGGTTGAACGCCGCACCCCCGCGGTCGTCGGTGTGCCCTTCGATGCGCACGACCTTCACCTCGGGGTGTGCCTTCATCACGCTCGCGACCTCGTCGAGCAGCGGGAACGAGCGCGGCTGCAGCTCGGCGCGAGAGGTCTCGAAGTACACGGCGCCCTTGAGCTCGATGCGCCCGTCTCTCAGCGCGGCGTTGGTGGGCGGAGGCGGCTCGACCACCGGCTCCTCAGCAGGGCGAACGAGCGCGCAGCCGTTGGCATCTTCTCCAGCGGCGTCGGGGCAGGCGTCGTCTTCGTCGGAGACGCCATCACCGTCGGCATCGGGCGGGCCGACAGGAGCGGCTGGAGCGACCGGCGGCGGCAACGTCACGACCTGCGGAACGGGACAACCATCTGGCGAACCGGTCACCGCGAGCTCGGGGCACCAGTCGACGTCGTTGGGCACGCCATCTCCGTCCCAGTCGAGGTCGGGGCACTCGGCGGCCACGTGCGAGCGCCCGCCACACTTCGCGCTCGAGAGCCCGCCGAACGACACCCCGACGAGCGCACGGAACGCGGGAGTTCCAGGTGCGTTGCCGAAGCCAGGGCCGGCGACCGCGAACACTTCCCAGTCACGAATCGCGTAGCGCCCGCCTGCGAGCACCTCGGCGCTGAACGGCTGATTCGTCAGCGGCGCGAAGCCGCGCACCGAGAGTTCTCCACGCAGCGGCCCGCGAACGCTCGACACCGCCGCGCCCATCAACATGCGGCTACCGATGGCGTCTTCCGGGTTGCTGCTGACGAGCGACGCTGCCTGCCGCAGGTGCGCTCCTGCTTCGAGGGCGAGCCGAACGGGGCCGAAGGTGCGCCCCGCGCCGACGAGCAGTTGGCCCGAGACCGACGGGTCCTTCGTGAGGCTCTCGACCGAGCCGACCGGCAGGCCAGCCATCACCGTGAAGCCGAGGTCGAACGGAGAGCCGTTGCGCTCCTGCATCACCGCCGCGCGCGCCTGCAGCCACGGCGTACCCATCGCCGCCGACGCCGGAACACCCGCGATGATGGTCTCGCCGAGTCGTGTGCGCGCCGACTCTCCCGACTGAAAGAGCACCACTGGCAGGTTCGCGCCAACCTCGAGCCACGGCGTGATGGCGTAGGCGCCCGAGAGCCAGGCGGTGACGCGATGGTCGATGAGCGTCGCCTTGCGCACGCCGTTCTCGAAGTACTGCAGCGGAGCGTTCTGGTACCCGAACGACGCCGAGAACCGGTAGTCGCGCGCCTGCAGCAGGTCGGAGCCGCCGACGACGAGGCCACCACGCGCGGCCGGGTTGAGCTCGAGCTGCTCGACCTCGAACGACTGCACCCTGCCCTGCGCCGACGCCACGACGGCCGTGCCGACGATGGCGACCGCAGCCACCGCGCGACGGCGGCGCAGCAGCAACAGCACCCCGAACATCATGAGGAACGCGAGCGGTGACTGCGACGTCGAGCTGCAGCCCAGGCCACCACCGAAGTCGATGGCCGCCTTGTCGACCTGCAGCACCTGCGTCGGCGAGCGATAGCTCTCTTCGTCACCCGTGCCCTTGATGCCGATGGAGACACCGTGCGCTCCGGCTTCGAGCCGCGGCAGGTCGTACGTCCAGTTGCCGTTCGCGTCGGCGGTGGTGCTGCCGATGCGCGTGCCGTCGACGTAGACGTTCACCGTCGCGCCGGGCGTCGCGGTGCCGCTCAGCTGCGGGTTGTCGGTGTCGGGCGACGCGGCCGGCATCACCATGGTGCCCGTCGCATCCTGCACGTCGAAGGTGCCCGTCGTCGGCTCGCTCTCGTTGCCGCCCGCGTCCTTCGCGGTGACGACGAGCGTGTGCGGACCCTTCGCGAGCGACTCGACCGCGGGGCAGCTCCAGGCGCCTTCGGGGCTGACGGGCGCAGTGCAGACCTCGACGCCATCGAGCAGCACGCGCACGGTGGTGTTGGCTTCGGCGCGGCCCGAGATGACGGGCGTGGTGGTGGTGGTGAGCCCCGAGGGGCCGGCGATGATGGGCGCCTCGGGCCTGGTGAGGTCGACGACGAAGCGGTTCATCACACGCACGCTCTCGTTGCCTGCGGCGTCACGGCTCAGCACCGAGACCGCGTGCGTGCCATCGGCGAGGGACGACGAGACGCAGCTCCACTGGCCCTGTGCATCGGCGGTGGTGCTGCACTCGAGGTGGCCGTCGACCGAGACGATGACGGTGCTGCCAGCCTCGGCAGTGCCCCGCAGCGTCGGCGTGCGCTCACGCAGAATCGCGTTCGCCATCGGCGCTTCGATGGTCGGCGCCATCGGCGTCACCGAGTCGACGATGAACGCGCGCGGCACCTGAACGCTCTGGTTCCCGGCCGTGTCGCGCTGCACCAGGCGCAGCTCAACCTCGCCTTGAGGCAGCGGAGCCAGCGGCGTGCACGCCCACGAGCCATCGGCCTGCACGACGGCTTCGCAGACGAGCTGCTCCATGAAGGTGACGACGACGCGCGCGTCAGGCTCGCCGCTGCCCGACAGGCGAGGCGTCGAGCTCGAGACGAGCGCGCCCGCACCCGGCCCAGTCCACGCGGGCGCGAGCGGCGCCGTCTCGTCGACGACGAAGCGCTGACCATCGTGCAGCAGCCCCTCGAAGCCGCGCACGTCGACGATGATGGCGTCGAGGGTGTGCGTGCCTTCGGCAAAGGTGAGCGAACACGACCACGAGCCGTCCTGCAGCACGAGCGCGTCGCACAGCACCTGGTCGCCTTCACGCACCCGCACCACGCTTCCCGCCTCGGTCGGCGGCGCCGAGCCCGAGACGGTGACGAGCGACGACGCCAGCACCGCGTCCTCCATCGGCAGGGCAATCGTCGGCGCGGGAATCACGTCGCGCACCGAA
>JAACJQ010000296.1 GCA_016879935.1 Archangiaceae bacterium
CGCCGACGATCCCTCGATGCACAGCTCGCAGAACGAGCAGGACTCGCGCTTCTTCGCCGACTTCGCGCAGGTGCCGTGCTTCGAGCCTGGAGATCAGCAGGAAGCGTATGAGCTGACGAAGGAGGCGTTCGAGGTCTCCGAGAAGCTGCGCATTCCCGTGGTGCTGCGCCTCGTGACCCGGCTCGCGCACAGCCGCGCGATGGTCGAGCTGGCGAGCCGTCGCCAGCAGAACGAGCTCAAGTACGTCGAAGACGCCGGCCTCTACACGCTCATTCCTTCGAACGCGCGTCGCGCCTACGCGGGCCTGATCGACAAGCAGCCTGCCCTGCAGCAGTTCTCGATGGAGCACCGGCTCAACGCGCTGACCATTCGCGGCGACGGCAAGCCGGGCATCATCGTCTCGGGCATCGGCTTCACGTACCTGAAGGAAGCGCTCGGCCCGAAGCTCGACGACTACAACGTGCTGCGCGTCAGCGTGTACCCGATGCCGATCGGGAAGATTCGCGAGCTGATGGATCGCTCGAGTGAGATCACCGTGCTCGAAGAGGGCTACCCGTTCATCGAGCGCATCGTCGGTGGGCTCGGGCTGTTCCGCGAGAAGCCGGTGAAGGGGAAGCTGACGGGAGCCGTGCCGCGCATGGGCGAGCTGTCACCCGACGTCGTTCGCAAGGTGTTCGGCGTCGAGTCGCGCGAGGCCCTGTCGGTCGCTGGTCTCGACGAGGTGTTGCGCGCGCGCCCGCCCCGGCTCTGCGACGCCTGCCCGCACGGAGACTCGTACAGCATCATCAACGAGGTGATGCGCGAGCACGGAGAGTCGACCCGCGTGATGGGTGACATCGGCTGCTACTCGCTCGGCTACTACAAGCCATACCAGGCGATTCACTCATGCCTCTGCATGGGCTCGTCGATCGGTATGGCCATCGGCGCGGCGCACGCGGGCGTGTCTCCGTCGCTCTGCGTGATCGGCGATGGAACGTTCACGCACTCGGGCATGACGGCGCTGATGGACGCGGCCATCGAAGACACCAACATCAAGGTCTTCATCCTCGACAACAGCATCGTCGCGATGACGGGCGGTCAGCCCACGACGATGAGCGACGAACACTTGATGGAGCTCGTCACCGGCCTCGGCGTGAAGGCCAAACACGTGCGCATCATCACGCCGCTCCCGAACAAGAAGGCCGAGAACCTGGCGGTGGTTCGCGAAGAGCTCGCCCACAAGGGGCTCTCGGTCATCATCGCGAGGCGCGCCTGCGTTCGGTACGTGAAGGAGATCAAGCAGCACCAGAAAGACCGCGAGGCCGCGAAGCACCACGATCACGACGAGTCTCACGAGTGCAGCAACTGCAACGGGAGCTGCGCATGAACTACGACATCGTTCTCTGCGGCGTAGGTGGGCAGGGCGTGCTCTCGACCGCGTACGTGATCGATCACGCGGCCGTCGACGCGGGGTTGTTCTTCAAGCAGCCCGAGATTCACGGCATGTCGCAGCGGGGCGGCGCGGTCTCGGCCCAGGTGCGCATCGCCGACGAGCCGGTCTCGAGCGATCTCATCTCGAGCGGCAGCGCCAGAGCCATGCTCTCGGTCGAGCCGATGGAGAGCCTGCGCTACCTGTCCCTGCTCGCGAAAGACGGTTGGGTCTTCACCGACGTGACGCCGCTGAAGAACATCGCGGAGTACCCCGAGACGTCGAGGCTCTACGAGGTGCTGTTCAGCTTGCCGCACGTGGTGGCGGTCGATGCGACGCGGCTGGCGGCGAAAGCGGGCGCGAGCAAGGCCCAGAACATGGTCGTGCTGGGCGCCGCAGCGTCGCATCTGCCGTTCTCGGTGGAGTCACTCGAGAAGAACATCAAGGCGCTCTTCGAGCCGAAGGGTGAGCGGGTCGTCACCTCGAACTTGAAGGCGTTTCGCATGGGGCGCGCGGCGAGCGAGTTCGGCACGGCGCTGATTCTGAGAGGGGTGAAGCCCGCAATCGCGGCGCGTGTGGTGGCGAGGCTCGACTTCGACGCGACACCGGTGCCGTCGGAGGTCGTGGTGGCGTGGTCGAAGCGGTTGCTCGCTGATGATGGCGCGACCGTCGCCGCCAACGTGTTTGCCTCTCGTGACGTGCTCGGGCTCGATCCATCGATTCCCGCGAAGCTGGGCTGAACGATGTCGGCGATCGGCCTGCTGAAGACGCTGTGTCAGGAGACGCTGGCGAAGGGCGCATCGGTTCTCACCGAGCCCGAGCTGTATCGCGTTCTCGCGGCTGCCGGACTTCCCGTTCCCGAACATGAGGTCTTGCAGGCGGGTGACTCGTCGAGGTTGAGCGGTCGGGTGGTGGTGAAGGTCGTCTCGCGAGACATTCTTCACAAGAGCGACGTCGGCGGCGTGAAGTTCGTCGACGCGCGCGAAGTGACTGCGGCGTTCCTGGCCACCTTCACGAAAGACGTCTCGGCGCGGTGGACGGCGGCGCACGGGCGCACGCCGTCGATCGAAGGAACGCTGGTCATGCAGCGCGTGGAGTTCGACAAAGGCCGGACCGGCGCCGAGGTGATCGTCGGCTTGCGCCACAGTCGAGACCTCGGCTTCGTCGGAATGATCGGCCTCGGCGGCGTGAAGACCGAGCTCTTCGGCTCACGGCTGCCGCGTCGTGAAGCGGCGGCGCTGTTCGCTCCGGGAGACGATGACGCTGCGATGCGCGAGCTGCGGCAGACGATCGCCTATCGAGACCTCGCGGGGCAGCTGCGAGGCAGCACGAAGCTGGTCGACGACGCCAGCTGGCTGAAGCTGATCGGGTTTCTCTCTGCGGTGGCGCGTGAGTTCTCTCCTGTTGGTGTGGCAGGCGCTCCCGCGATCGAGGAGCTCGAGTTCAATCCGTTTCTGGTCGATTCGAGTGGACGGCTCGTTCCAGTCGATGGGCTCGCGCGGGTGACGAAGGCGGTGGCCGAAGGGCCGCGTCCTCCGGTGGCGAAGCTGAAGCACTTCTTCGAGCCGAAGTCGGTGTGCGTCGCCGGCGTCTCGTCGAAGGGCGTGAACATGGGGCGCATCATTCTGCGCAACCTGCTCCGTGACGGGTTCGGAGCGGATCAGCTCACGGTGCTCAAGCCCGGCGACTCCGAGATTGATGGCGTGAAGTGCGTCGCGGGACCGGCCGAGCTGCCGTCGCGGGTCGATCTGGCGGTGCTGGCCGTCTCGGCGAACGCCGTTCCCGAGCTCATGCAGGGCCTCGTGCAGCACCAGAAGGCCGAGGCGATGATCGTCATTCCCGGAGGCATGGCCGAAAAGGAGGGCGGCGCCGAGAAGCAGCGTGCGCTCGAGGCCGAACTGACGCGCGCGCGGTCAACGCCGTGGGGCGGACCCGTGGTGTGCGGGCCGAACTCGATGGGCGTCGTCTCGGTGCCCGGCCACTACGACACGACCTTCATTCCCGCTCACAAGATGCCGCCGCGTGACGGGCGCGTGCGCAACCTCGCGTTCATCAGCCAGAGCGGAGCGTTCACGATCACCCGCGGCAGTCACCTCGAGCAGCTCGTGCCCCGGTATCTCGTGAGTGCGGGCAATCAGGCCGATCTCGGCGTGTCGGATTTCGTCTCGTACGTGGCGAACGATCCCGAGGTGCAGGTGATCGCGGCGTACGTCGAGGGCTTCAAGGCGGGCGATGGCTCGCGGTTCATCGAAGCGGCGAAGCGCGCGAAGGCGCTCGGCAAGACGGTGGTGCTCTACAAGGGTGGCCGCTCGCCTGAAGGGCAGGGCACGGCAGCGGGACACACGGCGGCGATCGCGGGTGACTACCGCGCGCTCTGGCACCTCGCGCGTGCGGCTGGCGTCATCGTCACGGAGTCGTTCGCTTCGTTCGAAGGCGTCGTGCGCGTCGCGTGTGCGCTCGCCGGCCGCGCTCGTGGGAATCGCGTGATGCTGATGAGCAACGCCGGCTTCGAGGTCGTCGGCATGGCGGATCAGCTGCGCGGCGAGACGTACGCGCTCGAGCTCGCGTCGTTGGGTGCCAATACGAAGGATCGCGTGAAGGCCGCGCTCACCCGCTGCAAGGTGGACGAGCTGGTCGACGTGAAGAACCCGCTCGATGTGACGCCGTCAGCTCCCGATTCGGCGCACCTCGAGATCGCGCGAGCGGTGCTTGATGACGCCAACGTCGACGCGCTGGTGATGGGGGTCGTGCCCATGTCTCCGTCGCTCGCGACGCTGGGGCCCGAGGCAGATCCGAAGGAGTCGATCGCCGCGGCCGAGAGCCTCGCGCGGACACTCCCGGCGCTGTTTGCCGAGACGAAGAAGCCGCTCGTCGCCGTCGTCGATGCCGGCCGAATCTACGACCCCCTCGTGAAGGCGCTCGAGAACGGTGGCCTGCCGGTCTTCCGTCGCGCGGATGAAGCGGTGATCGCGCTCGGCGCGTGGACGAGCTGATTCACAGCCCCGCGTCGCCGAAGAGGTTCGTGCGGGGGCACTCCTGAATTCCCGCGAGCTGCGCCGCTTCGAACGCGGCTTCGTTCTCGAAGGTTCCGAAGCTGGTCATCCACGGCCCGTTCTCGGGTCCGGTCGTGAGCCCATCGAGGGAGAGCATCCACACGCCTTCGACCCGCGTGGCCTGAAACCAACCACCGCCTCCCGTTCCGACGGGTGAGGGGTGCCGGGTGAGAAGCGTATTGCCGCGCATGGGGGCGCTCACTTCCATGTCCCAGACTCCCGGCTCGAGGCGCCCGCGAAGGTCGCGTTCGACCTCGACGCGCAACGGAGTCACCCAGAGCTCGGCGCCTGGCCACACCGAGTACGTCTTGATGCGCGCCGCTCCTGCAGACAGGAACCGCCCGCGTGCGGCCACGTCGGCAAAACGCCCGATCTCGCACGGTGTCTGCTCGAACCATTCACCGTTCATGCTTGCCCATCTGGCGTTGCAGCCAGTCAGAACCATCAGGCACGCGAGCCACTTCATGAACTCAGCGCCTCGACGACAGTGCGGTTCTGCGCCTCGAGGCCGACCGAAATCCGCAGCCCCTCGAGCGGAGGAATCGGCCGAACGATCACGCCCTTCGCCTTCAGCTTTGCGTCGGCCGTCTTCCATCCATCACCGGGGAACCGCGCGAGCACGAAATTCGCTCCCGAGGGCAGCACCTCGATGCCACGCGACGAGAGCTCCTTCGCGAGCCACGGCCGCCACTGTTGGTTGTGATCGATCGATCGCCGAACGTGAGCGGTGTCAGCCAACGCAGCCACCGCCGCCGCCTGCGACGGAGCCGTCACCGGAAAGATGAACCGCGCCCGCCGAAGCAACGTGATCGTGTCCGGGTCCGCGTACATCCACCCGACGCGCAGGCCCGCCAGCGCGTACAGCTTCGAGAACGTTCGCAACACCACCACACGTCCGGGGTGCTTCGTCACGTACTGCAGGCCCGCGTCATAGGCGGGATCCTCCAGGTACTCCGCGTACGCCGAGTCGAGCACCAGCATCACGCGCTC
>JAACJQ010000297.1 GCA_016879935.1 Archangiaceae bacterium
CGGGAGGCCGACGTCGCGCTCCGCCTGTCGAACGCGCCGCACGAGACCCTGGTGGGCCGCCGCGTCGGCCGGGGCGGGTTAGCCGGGTACGCGAGCAAGGCGCGGGCGAGGCGCATCGGTGAACGAGCGCCGTGGGCGGCCTGGCCCTGGCTCCACTGGGACGAGCGCGTGGGTGCCCCCTGGTTGGACGCGTGGCTGGCTCAGCATGCGAAGGGCGCGACGGTGTCGATGCGGGTCGACCTCGGTACCTTCGCGTTGCGGGAGGCGATTCGCGCCGGCTTCGGCGTGCACTTCCTCGCCTGCGCGCAGGGTGACGCCGACGGTCAGCTCACGAGAATCGGCCCCGTGCAGCGGTCGTTCGCGCGTGACGTCTGGCTGCTGACGTTGAAGGAGGTGCGCACGACGACGCGCGTGCGAGCCTTCCTCGACCACTTCGCCGAGCAGCGTTGAACGTCAGCGTTTGCGCGTCAGGCCTTCTTGCGCCGTCGTCGCGACCAGCACGCCATCACGGGTGAAGACCTTGCCGAACACGAGCCCGCGTGAGCCCGAGGCGTTCGGCGAGTGCATGACGTGCAGCAACCAGTCGTCGACGCGAACGGGCCGGTGGAACCACACCGCGTGGTCGAGGCTGGCCACCTGCATGTCCTTCGTCCACCACGTCGCGGCGTGCGGCTTCATCGCGGTGGTGATGAAGGCCGAGTCCGACGCGTAGGCCAGCAGCGCCTGATGCAACGAGGCCGAGTCGGGCAAGCGGTGCTTCGCCTTGAACCACACGCACCGGTCGGGCGGCCGTGGCACGGGATGAAACGGGTCGTCGTCTTCCACCATGCGCGACTCGATGGGCCGCTCGGCCAGCGCCCACGCCTTCATCGTCTCGGGCAGCGCAGCGCCGTGGCGGGCGAAGCGCTCCTGGTCGGTGGGGAGCGACTCGGGCGGCGGCACCTTCGGCATCTCGTCCTGGTGCGAGAACCCCTCCTCGGCTTTCTGGAACGACGCGGCGAGGTTGAAGATGGGCTCGCCGTGCTGAATCGCGACGACGCGACGGGTGGTGAAGCTCGAGCCGTCACGAATGCGGTCGACGTTGTAGACGATGGGCGCCTTCACATCGCCCGGCCGCAGAAAGTACGCGTGCAGTGAGTGCACGGGCCGCTCGTCAGGCACCGTGCGCATCGCCGCGGTGATGGCCTGGCCCAGCACCTGCCCACCGAAGACGACGCCCCAGCCGAGGTCCTGGCTCTGCCCGCGGTAGAGGTTCTCTTCGAGCTTCTCCAGCGACAGCAGCGAGACCAACTCATCGAGGATGGACGGCATGGCCCGCCCTTACGCGAGGCCGCGCGGTTCGCAACTGCCCGGAAGTGCACGCGCTTCTGCGCTTCGACAGAAATCGACACGCCCCACTTCCCACTTTTCGGGCCGGGGCCGGTCTTGCGCGTCGAACGGGAGCGGCCGGCTCCTTTGCCGTGGAAGAGGCCTATGCGGAATCGACTGACGTTGATGCTGGTGGCGATGGTGGCAGTGAGCGCGTGTCTCAAGCCGCCCGAAGAGATGACGAAGCCCGACGGTGGCGCCGCGATGGATGCTGGTGTTGGCGCGTTGGCGACGCTCGAGCTGAGCCCCGCGACCCTGACGGTGCCGCTCGGCGCCAGCGCGCCGCTCAAGGTGACGTTCCTTCAGCCTGACGGAACCGCCTCTGACGTGACGGCGACGGCCGAGCTGCGCAGCGAACCCGAAGGCGTGGTGACGCTCTCGCCCGGCCGGGTGCGCGCAGTGGCGGCAGGCGCGGCGATGCTCATCGCGAAGGCGAACGGCGTCGAGGCGCGCGCGTCGGTGACGGTGCCGGCGGCGCAGGTGCAGTCGGTCGACGTGACGGTGAACGAGGCGAGCGTCGTGAAGGGCGCGCTGGTCGAAGCGAGCGCGCTCGCCAACCTCACCGACGGGTCGAAGCTCGACGTGACGCAGACGGCCCAGTGGAGCGTCGAGAACCCGCAAGACATCGCCGCCGTGTTGCAGCTCGCGGGGCCGGGCCGGGCGCTCGCGAAGGCGGCAGGCTCTGCACGCCTCAAGGCGACGGTCGGTGCGCTCACGGGCGTGGCCGACGTGACGGTGCGTGACGCGCGGTTGACGTCGCTGCTGGTGACGCCGGGCATGGCGTCGGTGCCGGTGAACGGCGCGGTGCAGCTCTCGGCGACCGGCCGCTTCTCTGATGGAACCGAGAGCGACCTGACGCGCGCGGTGGCGTGGAACTCGAGCGCCCCCACGTTCGTGGTCGACGCGTCTGGACTCGCGGTCGCGAAGTCGGCGGGCGCTGCGACGCTCACCGCGTCACTCGATGGCCAGGAGTCGACGGCCGTGCTGACCGCCACCGAGACGGCCGCGACGCAGCTCACCTTCATGCCGGGCTCGCTCACGCTGGGCATTCGCACGAGCGCCTCGCTGCGGGTGGTGGCGACGTTCGCCGATGGCTCGACCTCCGATGTGACGTCGCAGTCGACCTTCTCGTCCTCCGCTCCGGCGATCGCTGCCGTCTCGTCGAGCGGTGTTCGTGGCATCGTGTCGGGGCTCTCTGCGGGCAGCGCGTCGGTCGTGGCGTGGTTCGGCTCGCGCTCGGTCAGCGCGCCCGTGACCGTCACTGCGGCGGCGATTTCCTCCATCGAGCTCACGCCGCGCACCGTCACCATCTCTGGCAACGGCGTCGTCTCGGTTCGGGCGCGCGCGACCTACGCCGATGGCTCGCAGTCTGACGTGACGGAGCAGGCGCTCTGGTCGTCGGACGATGTGAACATCGCGCCGGTCTCGAACGTGGCGGGAGCGCGTGGCCAGGTGCGTGGGCTCGGCGGTGGCTCCACCATCATTCATGCGACGCTCGGGTCGATTCGGGCGCAGGCCGACGTGACGGTGCAGGCGGCGACGTTGATGTCGCTCGACGTCTCGCCCGCGATGGTGAGCGTCGAAGCGGGCCGCACCACCAGCCTGCGCGCCGTGGCCTGGTTCTCTGACAACACCACACGCGACGTGACGCAGCAGGCGACGTGGACGAGCCTGACGCCGACGGTCGCGACCGTGACGAATTCGGGCACTACCCGTGGCCTCGTGCGCGGCCTGTCGAACGGCGTCACCACGATTCAGGTCTCGTTCCAGGGGCAGACGTCGAGCAGCACGGTGAACGTGGCGCCGCCCGCGTTGATGCAGGTCTCGATCAGCCCCGGCGCGATGACCGTTCCGCTCGGGTTGCCTGCGGGCTTCGAGGCGACGGCGGCGTACTCCGATGGCACCGCGTTCCCCGTGACCGACCAGGTGCAGTGGACGTCGTCGAACCCGGCCGTCGCCGAGGTGCTCCTGTCGCAGGGCTACGCGTACCTCGACAGCAAGCAGGCGGGCACGGTGGTCATCACCGCGACGATGATGGGCGTGGCGCCGGCGCGTGCGACGGTCACCATCACCTCGGCGACGTTGAGCCGCATCGACGTGACGCCGGCGAGACCGTTCCTTCCCGTCGGCGCGTACGTCGAGCTCAACGCGTCGGGCATCTACAGCGACCTGACCACCCAGTACCTGCGCTACGCCGTCTCGTGGACCTCGTCGGACCCCTCGGTCGCGACGGTCGGCAACGGCCAGCAGGACAAGGGCTTCGTCACGGCGCTCCGTGCGGGCACCACCACCATCACGGCGACGTACAACGGCGTCTCGTCGTCGACCGTGCTCACGGTGACCTCGGCGACGCTCACGCAGATTCAGGTGACGCCGTTTGCGCCGCGGCTGCCCATCGGCTTCGACACGTACCTGCGCGCGACGGGCCTCTACAGCGACAACACCACGCGCGACCTCACGTACCTCGTCTCGTGGACGTCGAGCGCGCCCGACATCGCGACGGTGGGCACCTACGCCTTCCTGCAGCCGCTCCAGCCGGGCTCGGCCACCATCACCGCCACGCTCAACGGCACGCAGGGTACGACGGTGCTGACGGTCACGAACGCGACGCTCACCAGCATCGTGCTCGCCAACCCCTCGACGATGCCGCTCGCCGTGCAAGAGGAGCGAAAGCTCACGGCGCGCGGCACCTTCTCGGACGGCCAGATGATGGACGTGACGCCGTACGTGACGTGGCTCTCGAGCGCCCAGCAGGTGGCCTCGGTGAGCAACGCGTGGCCTGACAACGGCGAGGTGAAGGGGCTGTCGCCGGGCATGGCCACCATCACGGCGGTGCGCGGCACGGTGTCGGCCACGGGAAACGTCGTGGTGCAGTGAGGCAGGAGTAGAACCTTCGCTCCTTCGTGACGAACGACGCGCTCGCTCAGCTCTACACCCGGTACGGCGCGCTCGTGTTCAGGCGCTGCCGGGTGCTGCTCGGAGGCGACGCCGATGCGAACGACGCGCTGCAGGAGACGTTCATGCGAGTACAGCGCTACCCGCCGAATGACGTGAAGGCGATGTTGCCCTGGCTGTACGGCATCGCCTCGCGTGTTTGCTTCGACCAGCTCGCGCAGCGCAAACGCGCGGGTGGGTTCCTCGGGCGGTTGTCCGATGTCTTCAGCGGCACGACCGGAGAGTCGGCAGAGACGAAGCTGTGCCTGGGCTCGGAGTTGCTGCGGCTCGACGAGACAACGCGCGAGATGGCGCTGCTCCACTGGCTCGATGGCATGACGCAAGAAGAGGTCGCGACGAAGACGGGCTACTCGCGCAAGACGGTGGGCGTGAAGTTGAAGGACGCAGAGACGCAGCTGCGCGTCGCGTTCGGAGGAACTGCTTCATGACGTTGCCCACACTCCCAGCTCGAGGGGAACAGTGCCCGCCGGCGGTCGAGCTCGAGCGTGTTGCGACCGGAGAAGACGTGCCGGCGGTGGCGGCCCACCTGCCGACGTGTGAGACGTGTCGTGCCTACGTCGAGCAGCTGCAGGCCGAGACGCAGGCGTTCATGAAGGCGCGGCCCGCAGAGCGGTTCGTCACGCAGCTCCAGCGTCGCAAGCCCTCTCGCACGCCGTTCGTCGTCCTCGGCGTCGCGCTCGCTGCGGCGCTCGCGTTGCTGGTCGTTCTCCCCCGCGAGCAATCGCCGGTGCTCTTCAAGGGCTCGCTGCTCTCCATCTCGCTCAAGCGCGGTGACGTGGTGAGCACGCTGCGCGAAGGCGACACGCTGCGCGAGGGCGATGCCCTGCGCTTCTCGGTCAAGACGGAACGGCCGGGGAACGCGGTCGTGCTGAATCGTGATGGCCGTGGAAAGGTCACGGTGGTCGCGCCGTTCAACGCGACGTCGGCGCAGGTGGTGAAGGAGGGCACGACGGTGCTCGAAGACTCCGCGGTGCTCGACGCGACGAAGGGCCGCGAGACGTTCGTGGCGGTGTTCTCTGAGAAATCGCTCGAGGTGGCGCCCCTCGTGGGCCAGCTCGAAGCAGGGCAGAGCGTCACGTGCGCCGGGTGCGTCGTCGACGTGGCATCGTTCGACAAGCCGTGATGCGTCTCGTTGCCGCCATGCTGGTCCTCTCGTGTTCCGCGTTCGCGGCCGAGCCGGTGCGCGTGGTGGTGAGCCTCGGCAGCAATTACGGCCGCCCTGACGACGTGGTGCTGCAGCACGCCGAAGACGACGCGGTTCGGGTTCGTGACGTCTTCGTCGAGCTGGGTGGCGTCGAGGCGAGTCGCGCGGTGGTGCTCAAGCGGCCGAACGCGACGCAGGTGCGCGAGAAGTTCGCCGAGGTGACTGGCCGCATCGCCGAGCTCGAGGCCTCGGGTCGGCAGGTGCAGCTCTTCGTCTTCGCCACCTCACACGGGAAGAATGGAGCGCTTCATCTGACGGGCTCCGACTTGCCGGTGGCCGAGCTGCGCGAGCTGGCGCGGAAGACGGGCGCAGCGCTGCGGGTCGTCGTCGTCGATGCGTGTGAAGCAGGGCTGCGGCTCAAGGGCGCGAAGAAGGGCCCGGCGTACGAGCTCGTGCTGGCAAAGCCCGAAGTCGCCGGAGACGTCTTCATCTCCTCGAGCGGCGCGCACGAGTCAGCGCAGGAATGGGAGGCGCTGTCGGGCTCGCTGTTCACACACCATCTGTTGGCAGCGCTCCGGGGTGACGCCGACGCGAACGACGATGGCCGGGTCTCGCTCATGGAGGCCTACGGGTATGCCGAGCGGCGCACCGTCGCCGAGAGCGTCGACGTCGGCCAGCACCCGCAGTTCGAGGTCGGCCTCGCCGGCACGATGGATGTCGCGCTCACCACGCCATCGAGCAGCCGCGCGCGTGTCGTCTTCGAAGAGGCGCTCGAGGGGCGCTTCGTGGTCGCGAGCCAGCCGTCGCCCGACGTCGTCGTCGAGGTGAACAAGTCGAAGGGCCGGCCGTTGTCGCTCGCCGTTCCACCAGGGCGCTACGTGATTCGCCAGACGCGTGGGTTCTCGCTGGCACTGCAGGAAGTCGAGCTGCCCTTCGGTGGCGCCGCGGCCGTCGAGGCTCGCCGCTTCGTGACGCGCGACTTCGGCGAGGTGGCGTTGAAGGGCGGCGTCGTCGAGTTTCACCCACACGCGCTGAAGGTGACGGGTGGTGTGCTGAGCGCGCCCATCACCGAGACGCCGCCGCGGTGGGCCGTCGGGCTCTCGTATCGGCTCGCGCTCGGAGGCTTCTGGCTCGGCGCCGAGGTGGGCTGGGGAACGACGCCGTTCGACGCCGATGGACTCGTCGTGACGGACCATCGCTTCACGGCCCGGCTCTCGGGTGGGGCACGGCTCTGGCTCGGGCCTGTCGTCGTCATGCTCGGAGGCGTGCTCGAAGGCTCGGTGTTGCGGCAGAGCTTCGTGCGCGCGCGTGAGGTCGAGATTCGCGCGTCGTACCCGGCGCTGCCGAATCGCGTGACGGGTGGCTTTGCCGTGGGCCCACGAGCGAGCGTCGAGGTGCCGCTCGTGGGCCCGCTCTTCTTCACGGCCGCGCTCACGGGCGTCGTACGCACGTTGCCGGTCGAGGGCGCTCCGCTGTGGTCGGTCGGTGGCGACGTCGAAGCGGGCCTGGGAGTTCGGCTGTGAAGCGCGTGCTCCTGCTGCTGCTGTGTTCGTGCACGCCCGGCGCGGTGGGCCCGAAGTTTCGCGGAGCGCCGCTCTTCACCGTGCAGGGCCAGCTCGTCACCAGCGGCGCGATTCCCTCGGTGCCGTTGCGGCTCGCCGTCGCCTGGTACCCCGATGAACAGTCGAGCACCGCGCCCCGCGCCATCGTCACGCAAGACATCGCGTACCAGGGCACCTTCCCGCTCAACTACTCGTTCAGCTTCTTCTCGGTGCCTCCGCCCGGTGTGCTCATCGACTACCGAAACGGTGACGAACTCACCCGCGCCGCCTTCGGTGTGCTGCTCGCGTACGAAGACGTGAACGGGAACGGGCAGCTCGACTCCATCGCGTCGGGAGGCAGCGCCATCGACCGCGTGCTCGGGACGAGCGTGGGTGACACCTACAACGGCAACCCCGCGCCGAAGCCGGTGTGGGTCGCGTACGTCGACGGCACGCCGGGCAAACGCTGGGTCGGCTACTCGCCCGGCTACAACCTCTGGAGCGCGAACGCCGTCATTCCCGAGACGACCAGCGTGCCCATCGAGCTCGCGGCGACGAACGAGCTCAACTTCTTCGTCTGCGAAGAGTTCATCTCGGGCTCGGGCTACGGCTACGACCTGCCGTGCAACATCACGCCGACCGGTGGTGTGCGCGTCATCGGCAACGTGTACCGGCAGAACGGCGTTCCAGGCGTCTCGCTGCGCATCACCGACGGGGTGAACGTGTTGCCCGCGGTGAAGGTCGAGCTCAACGGTGCGCCGATTCCCTTCGACGTGACGTCTCGACTCTTCACGGCCTCCGGCACCGTGGCGGTCGTCACGCCGGGGCTCAACGTGGTGCGCGTCACGCCTCCGGGGCTACCGTCGTTCGACTTCTCCATCGAAGCGCCGGGCGAGTTCACGCTGCAGGCTCCACGCGAAGGCGCTCGCGTGTTGAAGAGCGGCGCCATCACCGCGGAGTGGACGCCGTCGGCGCGCGCGTCGTTCTACCAGGTGCAGGCGTACGCCCTGACGCCACCCAACGACGGCACGCCGCCCGTGATCGTCACCGACTTCGGTGAGCGGCTCTTCTCGGCGCGCCTGACGGGGCTCAAGCGGGTCGATACGCACGAGGTGCTGGTGAGCGCGTTCTCGCGCAACTACCTCGCCCACGGCCGTGGCGGCTCGCTGGTGAACATCTCGACGAGCCGAAGCGAGTACCTCGACGTGCTGGCCGACGACATCGGCCCGTGGCTCGAGGGCTCGGTCTCGTTCAGCACGTATCAGGGCCAATCCGGTGGCTCGGCCTACGTGCAGGCGTTCGATGGGGTGAGCCTGCTCGAGGGCGCGCTCGTCACCGTCGAAGGAGAGCCGCTCACGTGGGACGCACGCAACCAACAGTACGGCGGCGTCGCGCAGGTGATGCCGGGTGACACGGTGACGCTCGGGCTCACGGCGCCGGGCAAACCACGCAAGACGTTCCCCGTGGCGCTGCCGGGCGAGTTCACGCTCACCGCGCCGCCGCCCACGCACCCGACGCGCACGCCGCTCACCCTGACGTGGACCCGTGCGCCCGACGCGACCGACTACCGCGTGTACGTCGCCGACGCGACCGGCCGACAGCTGCACTTCGAGTTCGTGCTCGAGAACACGGCGACGGTTCCTGCGCTCGACGCGGTCGGAGCCATCTCCATCACCGTCGCCGCGGGTCGAATCGACGGCACGCGCCACCTCGTCGGGCTCGTGCAGCACACCGTCGACGTCACGCTGACGCCCTGACGTTCAGACGAGCTGCCAGAGGTCGAACGCGAAGGCCTTTCGTTTGTCGGTCGCTTTCGCGTCCGGGCGCTGCGGCACGCAGATGAAGCCGCCGGCAGCCGTGAGGTGCGTGCCCTCGACGCCGTTCTTCTTCGCGACGAGCTCGACGTCGGGGGTCCACACCGAGAGCGCGTCTCCGAACGTCACCACGTGCTCGCCGTCGACGGTCACGCTGATGGAGGTGGGCCCCAGCTTCTTCTCGGAGCGCTTCTTCCCGGCTGCATCGAACACCCCGAGCGAATTGTTGAAGTCACCGGTGGCGCGGAAGAGTGTGCCGCCGAGACGTGCCGGCTTCTCTGACCCTCCCAGCCCGGTGAGCTCGCGCGTCGCCGGTGCCGTGCCAGCCCAGCTGAGCTCGACCGTCGGCTGTCTGTTGCCGAGGAAGGTGACGAGCACGCCCGCGTCGTCGGCGAACGCTGCCTGTGGCGTGTCGGGCAGGTCGACGGTGCCGACCGGCTTTGGCTCGAGCGGCTTCGTGAGGTCGAACACCCTCACGTTCTTCTCGGCGCGGGTCGAGACCACCAGCCGCTGGCCGCTCACGACGAGCACGGGCAGCTTCGAGTCCGAGCCGAACGCGCCGACGTTCTCGAGCGTCTTTGCCAGCCGCGGGGCGTGCGGCTCGGCGAGGTCGAGCACGGCCAGGTCCATCACGGTGCTCTGTTCGGTCACCTTGCGCGCGAGCAGCACGTACGCGGCCTCGGTCGTCGCGACGAACCACCACGCCGCCTTCACGTCACACGCTCCGCGCCGCGCCGGCTTCTTCGGGTCGCTCAGGTCGTACGCGGCGATGCGCGCGACCGTCGCTTCGGGAAAGGAGGGCAGGTAGTCGTCGCTCACCTTCGTCTCGAGCAGGTAGAGCGTGTGTGCGCCGCTCTTCGTCACCACGTGGCCCAGGCGGTTGGGCTGCTCGAGGGTGGTCACCTTCTTCAACGCCGGCTTCGTCGTCTTCGGTTTCGTCGTCTTCGTCACGTCTTCCCTCTCGATGGACGCCGACTCTGTCGGAACGGATCGGCCGCAACAAGGCGCATGCGCCGTCGATTTCGCGAGCAGTGCCCACCACACAGGCGCAAGGTGCGCGCTCACGGGAGGTTCCACATGTTCGCTGTCGCTGGAGCGTCAGGTCGGGTTGGGGCGAAGACCGCCGAGGGCTTGTTGCGACGCGGGCAGAAGGTGCGGGCGCTCGTTCGTTCCGCCGAGAAGGGCGACGCGCTGTCGCATCGCCACGCGGAGATTTCGGTGCTCGACCTGCTCGACACCGATGCGCTGACGAAGGCGCTCACCGGCCTATCGGGAGCGTTCTTTCTCATTCCCACGCCGCCGCCCGAGCGCGACTTCCTCGAAGCCGCCGACGCCATGGTGCACTCGTTCGTCACGGCGACGAAGCGCGCGAAGCTGCCCACCGTCGTGCTGCTCTCGTCGGTCGGCGCGCAGCACCCGTCGGGCACCGGCCCCATCGTCGCGCAGCACCGCGCCGAGAAGGCCTTCGCCGGTATCGCGAAGTCGGTCACCTTCCTGCGCGCGGCCGAACCGCTCGAGGCGTGGGGGCCGCTCCTGCTCGATGCGCTCGACACCGGCAAGCTGCCCTTCGCCGGCAACCTGCACTCGCCGTTTCCGCAGATCGGCGCGAAGGACGTGGGCGACGCCGCCGCGCTCGCGCTCGAGGAGCACGTGGCTGGGAACCGCTTCGTCGAAGTTGCCGGCGCGCAGAACTGGTCGGTCGAAGACGTGGCGAAGGTCGTGACGTCGCTGCTCAAGACCCAGATTCACCCGGTGGAGATCACGCCCGAAGCCGAGGTCGCCTGGCTCGAGAAGTCTGGGCTGCCGCCCGCCCGTGCCGCGCTCCTCGCCGAACGTACCCGCGCGCACGCCCGTGGCCTGCTGCACTTCGCCCACCCCAGCGAGGTTCGCCGCGGCACCACCCCCCTGTTCGACGCCCTCGCCACGCTGGTCTGAATCCTCCGCTGCTCCCGCTGTCTCTCACCGCCGCTATGGACACTTCGTGGTTGCAGTGGGCAGCTCCGGTCGGCGTCGTCGTCGCGTTCCTGCTCTTCAAGCGCATGGGGCAGGTCAGTCGTGACGACGCGCACCGCATGGTGAAAGAGGGCGCGAAGCTGGTCGACGTGCGCAGCCCCGGCGAGTTCTCGAGCGGCCACCTGCCCGGCGCCATCAACGTTCCGCTGCAGGAACTCGGCGCTCAGGTGAAGAAGCTCGGCGAGAAGGACAAGCCCGTCGTTCTCTACTGCGCGAGTGGCACCCGCAGCGCGATGGCCTGCTCGACGCTCAAGGGGCTGGGCTTCACGCAGGTGTTCAACCTGGGCTCGATGGGCCGCTGGTAGCCGGGAGCCGCTGGGCGAAGGCCTCGGGAGTCAGCGACGACGGGTCGACCAGCGCCTGCTGGAGCAGCTCGTCGAACGGCGCGAGCGAGGCGTCGAGGCCCGAGAGTCGGGGCGGGTGCTTGAGCCGCAGCGTCAGGCGCTGGTGCACCGCCATCGCCGTGCCGACGTGGCTGTCGAGGAACGACACGCCCGAGAGCCACTCGTGCAGCACCGAGGCGACGAAGCGGACGATCATCGGTGCGGTGCGGCTCCACGCGAACGGCACTCCGGCGAGCTCGGGCAGCGCGAAGGCATCGGAGCCCAGGCGCCGCGTCAGCGTCGGAATGATGGCGAGGCTTCCATCGGGGCGAACGCGAAGCTGGTCTCTGCCCAGCCCCACCCATTCACCGGCCAGCACGTCGGGCGCGGCCGTGCCCCACCACGCTCGCAACGCCTCGAGCAGTCGTCGGGCGTACGAGACGGCGACGGAGACAGGCAGCGGCGTGGTGGGGAGCAGCGCTCCGGCCGAGTCGAGCTCGAGGAACAGGGCGCGGCGAATTCGCACGAGGCCCGCGGGCGCGATGAGCGAGGCATGGCGCGGCGCTGCGAACGCGTCGACTGCCGGTACATCCTCCGCGCGCATCACCAGACGAGTGGAGTCCTTCACCCGAAACACGCGCGAGGTCGGCCGCTCGGTGACGAGGTCGACGCGCAGGTGAGACTCCTCGGGCAGCGCCGGGCGCTCACCAGGCAGGGCGGGGCGCAGCTCACGGCGAATGGCCTGCACGTCCATCACCTGCTCGAGCCACTCGAGCCGCTGGCCGCCGCGCTTCTCGGCCCACGCGAGCGCCGCATCGACGACGACGCCGTCTCCGGGCTCACGGCCGGGCACGAGCCGAATGCGCTCCACCGCCGGCAACCGGAGCGCCCAGTCGGGCAGCTCGAAGCCGGGCCCGATGCTCACCGTCAACGTGCGCACGTTGGCGAAGCCCGGCGTGAGAATCGGCACCCAGTGCTCGGGAATGGCGCCGCGTGGAAGGCCCAGCTCGACGAGTGACGGCAACGGCTCGAGCGGCGGCGGAGGCCCCTCGAGCCACATGGTGAAGGGAGAGGTCGCCCACACCGCCGAGAAGTCGAGCGTGTGCAGCTGACGAACCGCGCGCGACCGCAAGAGCGGCACCACCTCGCGAAACTCACCCGCCACCGAGACGGCGCTCACCGGCCACGTCGCGTCGGCCTCTTCGGCGCGCAGCACCCGCATCGACGGTGAGAAGAGCGCCCACGACGGCAGCCCTCGGTCGAGCTCGAGCTCGCGCGCCCACGGCACCAGCGCCGCCCGCAACGGCTCGCGCAGCTCGGCTTCGAGCGCCCGCCGTCGCGGCAGGTCTCTCGCTTCGGCCTCGAGGCGCAGCAGCTCTCCCAGCGGGTGTTCACGCTCGAGCAGCACGTCGGCCAGCACCTCGCGCGCGGCCTGGTCTTCGGGCCTCGCGGCGGCCGTGATGAGCAGCGCTCGCTCTTCGGCGGTGAACGTCATCACCCGCGCAGTCTGGCAGCGGGCTCAGAACCTGGCGACGGTGATGGAGTGCGCCGGTGTGGGAAAGGCGCGGTCGACGACGCTGGGCCGGGTGCGCAGTTGGTCGAGCTCGCGCTGGAGCGCGTCACGCTCGTCGATGAGCGCGTCGCGGTCACTCTTCGCCGTTGCTGCCACGTTCATTCCCACGACGAGGCCGGCGATGAGCAGCCCGAGCCCGCCGATGCCGACGGCGATGGCGGGAATGAGGAAGGAACCCACGAAGCCACCGACGACCCCGAGGAGCAGCGCGACGTACGTCACCAGCCCGCCGGTGTACGAGAGAATGACCGCGCCCGTCGGCCAGTTCACGTTCACGGCCTTGATGCGGGCGTTGAGGGCGGCGACGTCGGTCTCGAGAGTGGCCTCACGCGTCGGCGCGTCGGGCGCGAGCAGCGGCGGCTCCGACTGTGTCAGCAGGTGTGCTGCGCGCGGGCTCGTGGCCGTGAACGAGGTGTCGGGCAGGGTCGCGAGGGTGAGGTGAAGCAGAACGCCGAACATGGGCGCCCATCATGTGTCGTCACCGGCCGTCGCGCACCGCCCATCGCTGCATGGCCACCGCGCCGCTGCGCATGAAGTCGGCGTAGCGGGTGTCGAGGAAGCTCGAGCGAAAGAGCCGCACTCCCAACGAGCCCAGTGAGCCGGGCAGCCGGTCGTCGCGCAGCTTGAAGGCGTAGCGCCAGGTGACGCGGGTGGTGTTCTCGTCGAGCGCCGCGAAGCGGAAGTCACCGACCCCGTACAGAATCGGCTCGGCGCCCGGCGTGTCGGAGTTCGTCACCAGGTACCGAAGGTGCTGGGGCTCGAGCGTGAGCACCTCTTCGAACGCGGTGCTCCCATCGCGCAGGTACACGACGCGCTTCGAGCCCACCGCGGGGAAGCCGGGGCTGGTGAGGTCTTCATCGTGGTCGACGCCGGGCACCTGGTTCGTTCCGGGCAAGAAGCGCTCGAGGTTCTTTCCGCCGGCGAGGAAGTCGTCGAACCACTGCGCACGTGCGACGTCGAACACCTCTTCTCTGAAGACGAGCTCGTCGGTGGAGCCCGGCCTCACGTCAGCCAGCGTGCGCCGCTCGAATCGTTCGCGGCAGCTCGTCGCCGCAGGCGGTGGAACCGACGCGCAGGCGCCGAGCAGGAGTGACGCGAAGCCGACGGCCCGCTTCATGACGACACCCCGAGGAGCGAGAACGTCTGCTGCGCGATGCGCTCCTGCAGGTCGACGTCGAGCGCGCCCTTCCACAGGCGCCGCGAGGGCTGCTGCTCGAAGTCATAGACGCCGACCGAGGTGAACGCGCCGGTGAGCAACCCGACGGCCGCGAGCGCCGACCGCTCCGGCGTGCTCGTGTCTGGCAGCAACGGCGCGACCCACTTGAGCACCGACGACCACGCGAGCCGCTGCACGAGTGGCGCTCCTCGCGCGAGGCCCGTGCCCGGCATGAGTCCCGGGTCGAGCGTGAGGAACGTCGTCTTTGGAAACCGGCGCGCCAGCGCAGCGGTGCCGGCCATGACCACCAGCTTGCTGGTCGCGTAGCGGTCCTTCGCGCGTTGCGATGGCGTGGCGCCGTCGGTTTCTCCCCGGGCGAGCGCAGCCACCGAGGTGAAGCGCCCGCCGCGATAGCCGAAACGGGTCGCCGTCGTGTTCTCGGGGTTGTGCGTGCCGCTGCCGATGTTCATCACCCGGCCGCCCTCGAGGCGCGGCAGCAACGCCAGCGTCAGCTCCACCACCGCGAGCCAGTTCACCGCGAAGGTCTCTTCGTAGCCATCGACCGTGGGCGGGGTGTCGGTGGCGTGCTGCACGCCCGCGTTGTTCACCAGCGCGTAGAGCGGCTCGTTCCACCCCGCCGCGAAGCGCCGCACGGTCTCGAGCGACGACAGGTCGAGCGCCACCACCCGGGCCGGCCGCCGCAGCGTCTTCGCCACCGCTTCACCCCGGCCGACGTCGCGCACCGCCAGCACCACGTCGAAGTCGGTTCGTTCATCGAGCGCGCGCACCATCGCTGCGCCCAGCCCCTGCGTCGCTCCCGTCACCAGCACCGTTCGTTTCACGTCCAGGCTCCTTGCGTTCTTCCGCGCCATCGCGGCATGGTGAGAAATATGAAGGAAGCTTCAGGTTCGCGATTCGCATCTCCCCCGGCCCGGCTCGTGCGGCGCATTCGGCAGCGAAAACAGCCGGTTCAGGAGCGCTCCCAGGCCACGACGGAGACCCTGCTCGAGGCCACCCTTCAGGTTCTGGTGCGGCACGGGTACCCGGCGTTGACGACCACGAAGGTGGCCGAACGCGCCGGCGTGTCGGTCGGCACGCTGTACCAGTACTTCCCCGACAAGCGCTCGCTCGTGACCGCGCTGAAGGTTCGCTACTTCGGGCTCATGGTCGACTCGGTGCTCGAGGCGGTGAAGCAGGTCGAGCACGCGCCGTTCGACATCTCGGTGCGGCGCATGTTGTCGGCGTTGCTCGCGGTGAAGCGGGAGAACCTCGAGCTCTCGCTCGCCCTGCGCGGGCCGATGGCCGAGTTCGATGGCGCGGGCTTCATGCGGGAGATCTCCCAGGCCTTCGTCGGCGCCGTGGTGCGCTTGCTGGAGCGCTCGATGCCCTCGGTGGACGAGAAGGAGAAGCGGGCCGCGCTCATGGTGGCTGCGCTGAACGGCGCCATCTCGACCGCGGTGTTCGAGGCTCCGAACTGGCTGTCGGAGCCCTGGTTTCTCGACGACCTCGTCTCACTGGCCGTGGGCTTCGCTCGGCAGGTACGCCACTGACCTGCTACGGGCCCCGCCATGGCCGTCACCGGTGACCAACAGACGCTGCACGCCGCGTTTCAGAAGCTCTCGGCGGCGTTCAAGGACTTGGGTGCTCCGCACCTCGTCGAGAACCTGCAGCCGGGCGCGAAGCCGCTGGCGTTGTCGCGGCTCGAGCAGAAGCTGGGCTTTGCGTTGCCGAAGGTGCTGCGCACGCTGTGGCTGTTGCACGACGGAGAGAAGAAGCCCGCGCACGGGTTCGCAGCGCCGTTTCATCTGCTCCCCGTCGCGTGGGTGCTCAACGAGCGCGTCACCACGCTGAAGCGGGTGGAGCGCCTGCGCTCGCGGCCCGAGACGTGGCCCGCGTCGAACACGACCGAAGAAGAGCGCGCGTCGACGCAGTGGGTTCCGCTCGCCGCCATGAAGGGCTCGAGCGTCGTCATGAACGCGAAGTCGGGCCGCGTCTTCGAGTGCAGTGAAGAAGACCCCGCGCTGCGGCTGCTGGACGAGTCGGTCGTGGGCTGGTTCGTCGCGCTGGCCGAGCGTGGGCCGCTCGAAGAGGAAGACGACGACCTCGCCGACGAAGAGGCGTGACGTTCAGCGTTCGCGTCCCAACGCTGCCAGCAGTCGAGCGCGCGCCGCCGCGAGGGTGAAGCCGGCCTGCGCCACCTGCGCGCCGGCCTGGGTGAACGCCACCTGCGCATCGGAGAGCTCGATGATGCTGCCGGCACCTGCCTGATACCGGCCCTCGGCGAGGCGGAGCCGTTCACCCGAGGCCGTCTTCGCTTCGGCCGCGACGTCGAGCCCTTCTCTCGCGGCGTGCACGTCGAGCTGGGCCTGCTCCACGTCGAGGCGCACCTGTTGCTCGAGCGTCTCGACCTGCGCCTTCGTCGCCGCCAGCGTCGCCTCGGACTCGGCCTGCTGCGCCTGCGTGAGCCCGCCCTGGTACAGCTGCCACGACAACGACAGCTGGCCGCTCACGTTCGGCACGATGGCGCTCAGCTGCCGCGCCTGCGCGTTCGTCGAGAGCTGCGCCGACAGGGTGGGCCAATAGGTGCCCTTCACGGCTGCGAGCGAGAGCTCTTGCGACTGCACGGCCGCCTCGAGCTGCGCCGCTTCGGGGCGCGCCTTCACCCCTTCGGTCACCAGCGCCTCGAGCGTCGCGTCTTCGGCGTCGAGGGCTCCCGGCGGGCCATCGGTGAGCGAGTCGGGCACCTGCTTCACCCCCATCGACTGCGCGAGGCGGGCCCGGGCGAGCGCGACGGCGTTCTTCGCGTTGAGGTGCGCCAGCTTCGCGTTCGCCACTTCGGCGCGCGCCTGGGCGAGGTCGATCTCCGGCCGGGCTCCAGCAGCGACGAACGCCTGAATCTGCGTGAGGTGCGCCTGCGTGTTGTCGAGCGCAGCCTTCGTGACGGCGACGAGCTCTTCCTGCGCCTTCACCGAGAAGTACGCGGTGCGCACGTTGAGCGCCGTCGTCAGCTCGAGGCCCTTCGTCTGCGCGGCCTGCCCTTCGGCCGAGCGCTTCGCCGCCTGGTGCCGGTTCCACGTCGAGAAGAAGTCCCACACGAGAATCTGCGCGCTGACGTTGCCCGAGAAGAAGTCGAACGAGTCGAGGCTCAGGTTCGACGCTCCAGACAACGACGTCGGCACCGCGCCCGGCCGCGCCACGAAGTTCGCCGTCGAGCGCGAGTACTGCAGCCCGAGGCTCACCTGCGGCAGGAGCGGGGCGAACGACTCCCGCGCACGCGCCTGGGCGGCGAGCTCCTGCGACCGCGCCGCCTTCAACGCAGGCACCTGCTCCATCGCCTTCGAGAGCGCCGCGTCGAGCGACAGCCCCTCTTCGGCGACGGCCACCGTGGAGAACAAGATGACGACGAGCCCGCGCATCACTCGAACCTCAGGGCGGTGATGGGGTCCATTCTCGAGGCCTTGAGCGCCGGGTAGAGCCCGAAGCCGACGCCGACGAGCCCGCTGAAGCCCGTCGCGAGCGCCACGATGTCGGCGCGCACGAGGAGCGGCCAGCCGAACTGCACCGACAGCTGCTGCGCCGCGAACAACCCCAGGCCGACACCGACGAGCCCACCCACGATGGCGAGCACCAGCGCCTCGACGAGGAACTGCGCGAGGATTTGCCCCGGCGTCGCGCCGACGGCCATTCGAATGCCGATCTCCCGCGTTCGCTCCGTCACGCTCACCAACATGATGTTCATGATGCCGATGCCGCCCACGAGCAGTGACACCGCCGCGATGCTCGCGAGCAACGCGCTCAACGTGTCGGCGCCCTGCTGCTGCGCGCTCGCCACCTCGGCGAGGTTGCGAATGCTGAAGTCGTCTTCGGCGCCCTGGCCGAGGCGGTGCCGGTCTCGCAGGAGCGACGTCACCTGGCGCTGCGCGCGCGCCGTGTCTTCACCGGTGCGCACCTGCACGAAGATGACGCCCGAGAGGAAGGTGCCGAGCCCCGGGCTCAAGCGTGCCTTGAACGTCGACGTGGGGATGAAGACGGTGTCGTCGTAGTCCTGCCCCATGGGGCTCTGGCCCTTCTTCGTGAGCACGCCCGCGACGACGAAGGGCACGCCCTTCACACGCACGGCCTGCCCGAGCGGGTCGGAGCCGGGCCCGAACAGCTTCTCGGCCACCGTCGCGCCCAGCCACATCACCTTCGCGCCCGAGTCGAGGTCGGAGTCGCTCATCGGCGCGCCGAGCGCCGTCGGCCACCGGCGAATCTCGAAGTAGTTCGGCGTGGTGCCCTGAATGCTGGTGCCCCAGTTCTGCTCGTCGCTCTGCACCTGCCCGTTCATGCGCAGCGTGGGCGCCGCGCCCGACACCAGCGAGGCCTCGGTTTGAATCGCCTTCAGGTCGTCCCACGTGAGCGTCGGCTGCGTGCCGAAGCCACCACGCGCGCCGCCGGAGGAGTTGGAGCCCGGCATCACGATGAGCAGGTTGGTGCCCATCGCGGCGAACGTCTCCTCCACCTGGCTGCGGGCGCCCTCGCCGATGGCCACCATGGCGATGACGGCCGCGACGCCGATGATGATGCCGAGCGCGGTGAGGAAGCTGCGCAGCTTGTTTCGCAGCAACGCGCGCAGGGCGAGGCGGCTGGTCTGGAGCGGTCCCATCGGGTCAGGCCTCCTGTCGATTCGGGTCGAGGCGAAGCGGCGTCTGGCGCTTGTCGGAGAGGATCTTTCCGTCGCGCAGCGTCACCACGCGCTGGGCCCACGCGGCGACGTCGTGCTCGTGCGTCACCAGCACCACGGTGATGTCTTCGAGCCCCGTCAGCAACGTCATCACCTCTTCACTCGTCTTCGTGTCGAGCGCCCCCGTGGGCTCGTCGGCGAGCAACAGACTCGGCTTCGTCACCAGCGCTCTCGCGATGGCCACGCGCTGCTGCTGGCCACCAGAGAGTTGGTTCGGCAGATGGTCGAGCCGCTCGCCCAGGCCGACACGTTGGAGCGCGGCCGTCGCGCGAGCCTTGCGCTCCTTGGTGCCGACGCCGGAGTACAGCAGCGGCAGCTCGACGTTCTCGAGCGCCGAGGTGCGGGCGAGCAGGTTGAACGACTGAAAGACGAAGCCGATGGTCTTGTTGCGCGTGCGGGCGAGCTGCGCGCGCGACTGCTTCGAGACGTCTTGCCCGTCGAGCAGGTAGCGGCCGGCGGTGGGGCGGTCGAGGCAGCCCACCACGTTCATCAGCGTCGACTTCCCCGAGCCCGAGCTGCCCATGATGGCCACGAACTCGCCGCGCTCGACGGTGAGCGAGACGCCGCGCAGCGCGTGCACCTCGACGTCGCCCAGCGAGAAGACGCGCGTGATACCCTCGAGGGCCACCACGGCCGTCATGTCAGAAGGCCCTCCGCATGCCGCCGCCGCCCATGCCCGGTGAGCCGCCGAGCCCCGAAGGCTTCGGCCCATCGGCGCTCTGTTTGTCGGTGATGACCTGCGCGCCGTCGCTCACGTCGCCTTCCACCACCGTGACGGTGCCGTCCGACAGGCCGACCTTCACCGTCACCGGCGTCGGCGTCTCACCATCGAGCACCCAGAGCAGGCGCTTGCCGGTCTCGGGCTTCGTCACCTTGCGCATGAGCTCGGCGTCGGGGCGGAAGCGCAGCGCCGCGTTCGGCACCCGCAGCGCGTCGTCGGAGCGTGCGTAGATGAAGGCCACGTTCGCCGTCATGCCTGGGCGGAGCAGCAGCTCGTCGTTCGCCACGTCGATGACCGCGTCGTAGGTGACGACGTTCTGCACGACCTGAGGCGCGTAACGAATCTGCCGTATGCGGCCCTTGAAGGTGCGGTTGGGGAAGGCGTCGACCGAGAAGCTCGCCTCCATGCCGTCCGACAGCTTGCCGACGTCGGCCTCGGAGACGTTGGTGTCGACCTGCATCTTCGAGAGGTTCTCGGCGATGGTGAACAACGTCGGCGCCGAGAGCGAGGCCGCGACCGTCTGGCCCACGTCGACCGCGCGCGAGATGACGGTGCCGTCGATGGGCGAGGTGATGGTGGTGTACGCGAGGTTCACCTGCGCCTGCTGGCGTGCGGCGCGGGCCTGCGCGACGGCACCCTCGGAGGCTTGAATGTTCGCCTGCGCGACCTCGACCTCGGACTGGGCGGCTTCGAGATCGGCGAGCGGCACCAGCTTCTGGTCGGAGAGCTGCTTCGCGCGGGCGAGCTTTCGCTGCGCGTCTTTCTCCTGCGCCTGTGAGCGCGCGAGCCCGGCCAGCGCGGCCTTCTCGTTTGCCTGCGCCATCGACGCCTGCGCCTCGAAGAGCGACGGGTCGAGCTTCGCCAGCACCTGGCCTTTGGTGACCTTCGAGTTGAAGTCGGCGTTGAGCGACTGCAGCCGGCCCGAGACCTGCGCGCCGACCTGCACCGTCACCAGCGCCGAGACGGTTCCGGTCGTCGTGACGCGGCCGATGACGGGGCCTTTGTCGACCTTGGTGGTCGTGTACTTCGGTGCGGAGGCCGACTTCTGTCCGCAGGCGGAGAGCCCGACGAGGAGCAGCGTCAACGCGAGGCGAGGTTTCGTCATCAAGGGCAGCGACACCTGGGCACCCGAAAGGTCAAAGCGGCCTCGCGACTTCTCCCGCAGACGGGCAGAGAGCACCAGCGCGTTCGGTCAGGGAACGTTGGGGCCGAGCCTTCTTTCGAGGGGAGGACCTGGTCGACCTCGTACGCTCGCGAAGACGGAGCCCGAGCACAACTTGGACCACCCCCTCGGTCGTTGAACTGTGCTCGCGAGACGGAGCGCGGACACAACTTGGACCACCCCCTCGGTCGTTGAACTCGTGCTCGCGAAGACGGAGCGCGAGCACAACTTGAACCACCCCCTCGGTCGTAGAACTCGTGCTCGATGGCGGTCGGGAGGTGTCGGGGCGCTCCGGGTGAGTGTCAGACCCATCTGCTACGAGCGGTTCCGGGGGGGAAGGGTATGGGCGAGCGGGCGGTGCTGCGTCTGGCAGCACGACAGAACGGGGTCGTATCGCGTGCGCAGGTCCTGAGTGAGGGCGTGACTGCGCGACAGCTCGACCGACGTCGAGAGAAGCGGCTCTGGGTATCGGTTTTCCCCGGGGTCTACCGAATCGAGGGCGCGCCCCTCACCTGGATGCAGCAGGTGAATGCTGCCGCGCTCTGGGTTGGAGAGACCGGAGTCGTCTGTCATCGCACGGCGGCTGCGCTGTGGGGCCTCCCCCGATTCGCAGAGGCCGGACCGGTTCACGTGAGCCACCCAACTTACCTTCCGCCTCCGGAAGGCGTCGTCACCCACCAGACGGGCCTTGGCCCTCGAGACGTGGTGCTCTACCGCGGGCTGCGCACGACGGCGCTCGCCAGAACGTTGCTGGACCTTGCCGCGACCGAGGCGGCCGGTGACGTTCGAGCTGCAGTCGATTTCGTGCTCGCACGCAAACGAATGTCGATCGATGAGTTTCGAGCCCTGGTGATTCGCTCCAGAGGGCGCAGGGGAGTGCGGCTGCTCCGCTCGATGTTGCGAGCCTTCGAGGGTGGCGACGGCCCGACGGAGAGCGAGCTCGAAGCTCGAGTGATGGAGTTGATCGACGCCGAGGGACTGCCTCGACCTCGCAGGCAACACAGTCTTCGTGTCGCAGGTCGATGGCGGCGGCTGGACTTCTTCTTTCCCGGGACGAACGTCGTCATCGAAGCCGATGGTTTTGCGTGGCACGCGAACCCCATCAGCTTCGAGAAGGACCGCGAGCGGGCGAACGCGTTGGCGGCCCAGGGCTTCGTCGTCCTGCATTGGACGTGGCAGGCCCTTGGCGAGAGACGGGCGACGTTGATCTCCGAGTTGCATCGGGCGTTGTCGGCGAGCGGTCTCCAAGCCGCCTGAACACGTTCCGGACACTTCGCGGTCGATCACTCCACCGCCGCAGGCAACAGCTTCGTGGCCGAATCATCGGTTTGAGGCTCCAGCTCATCCGCGCGAGTGCGACTGGTCCCTCGACGGCTGACGCCCGAATCATGAACTCCGGTGCCGCCATTGGCGTGAGCACGACTCCTGCGACCGATGCGGTCGTTGAACTCGTGGTTGCACCGAGTTGTCCGCCAGGCCTGGTGAGCAGGGATCCAACGGCACGTGAACACGACTCCTGCGCCCGATGCGGTCGTTGAACTCGTGGTCGCACCGAGTTGTCCGCTAGGCCTGGTGAGCAGCGATCCAACGGCACGTGAACACGACTCCTGCC
>JAACJQ010000298.1 GCA_016879935.1 Archangiaceae bacterium
AGTGCGTTCCAACACGTGGGAAGTGCGTTCCAACACGTGGGAAGTGCGTTCCAACACGTCGGGAGGGCGTTCCGACATGTTGGGCGCGCGTGCCGACAGGGTCAGACGGAAGGCTTGTCGCTCGTTCGGCTGCGGGAGTCGCGGAGATAGGCGTCGACGTACTGGCTGGCCTTCTTCGGATCATTCTTGAAGGCCTGCGTCCCGTGGCGGCGCACCCGGGCAAGGTGGGACTCGAGGACGAGGCCGAGGCGATCGCGGAAGTCCTTCAAGGTGTCGTAGTCGTCCTTCGAGGTGTCTTCCTGCTCGGGCTCGAGCGAATCGTGAAGCTTCTGAAGACGCTTCGCGATCTCCTTCGCGCCAGAGACTCCGACGGCGGCGAGGTCTTTGGCGCGTTTCTCGAGCAGCGGCGCAGTGAGCGCGAGATCGCTGATGGTGTCATCGAGGCTGTCGCCTTCGCGAAGCTCGCCGATCTTTCGGGCGAGGTCGTCGTCGTCGGTCTCGTCGGCGAGGTACGCGAGATCTCCGTAGGCCTCGGTGAGCAGCGCCTCGGCTTCTTCGCGCTGACGGTTCTGCTTGCTGGGCAGGTTCGGAGCCGTGGCCGCGAACACCGAGTTCGCCGCTCCAGCGAACGCATCGACGGCGGCCTGGAGAATCAGTGCGTCACTCTTGGTGAACGCCGAACCGCCAAGCAGTTGCTTCAGGTCCTTCTTCACGCGGCCGTTGATGCGGCGGCCCTCGGCGACGAGGTTCTTCACGGGGCTGCGCGGCTCGCGCACTTCATCTTCGGCGATCTTCAGCGCGACCTTCTCGACCAGCGAGAGCGCGTCTTTCTCCGACTTCGCCTTCAGCCCCTTCGTGAGCTCACGTTCCATGCCTGCCGTCCCTCCAGTCAGCGGGTGAGGCGGCAGTATGCCACTGCTCTGGGGTATGAACGCGGCATGCTGACGAAGCTGCGCATTCAGAACTACCGCACGTTCGAGGACTTCGAGTTGTCCCCGAGCAAGGGCATCTCGGTGCTCATCGGAGAGAACGGCTCAGGGAAGTCGGCGCTGGGCGAGGTGCTCGACCTGCTGGGGAAGTTCACGAGCGGCGCTCCCGTTTCAGAGTGCTTCTCCGCGAGGGACTTGTGCCGTTGGTCGGGCCGCTTCGCGTCTCAGTTCAATCTCACCTTCGCCGAGCCCGTTGGCGAATTCGAATACGAGCTGCGCTTGATGGTCGACTCTCAGAATCTGACGCCCATGGTCGTTCATGAGAACGTCTCGTTGAACGGCGCGAAGCTCTACGAACTCATCGGCGGTGACGTCACGCTCTTCACCGCGGCGCGCCCGTTCACCTTTTCGCTCGATGGCGCGCGCTCGTACCTCGGGATCGTGGGGAGCAAGACAGCGCAAGCGACTCTGATGGGTTTCTCGAATTCGATGATTGGTCTGCGCACCTACAAGTTCGAACCGCCCAACATGCTCGCCGTGAGTGAAAAGGAAGTGAGATCGCTGAGCCGCGATGCGTCCGACTTCGCCTCATGGTTTGCGTGGTTCTCGCAGAATCACCTCGACCAGATCCCCCGCTTCTTCGACTTGATGAAGGGCGTGTTGCCCGGGTTCGTCAGTCTGCGACTCGTCGATGCCGGCGAGGTGAAGCGTCTCGTGGCGCGCTTTTCGATCAGCGGAAAGGAACGCGAGTTCGGGTTCGACGAACTCTCTGATGGGCAGCGGCAGCTTCTGTGTCTGCACCTCATCGCGTTCTCTGTCGAACCGGGCCAGGTGTTGTTCTTGGACGAGCCAGACAACTACCTCTCGATTCGAGAAGTACAGCCGTGGCTCGCCGAGCTCGAGGCCCGCGCCGAGGCAGTCGATGCGCAAGTCATGGTCGTCTCGCACGGCACCGAGGCGATGAACTTTCTCGGTTCGCGGCATGCGTGGCGGTTTCACCGACCGAACGGTGCCGGAACCGTTTGCGAAGCCGTCGATGGAGAGGACGGCACGCTGCCTTCAGAGGTCATGCTCTACGGCCCCGCCGATCACGCAGCCAAATGACCTACCGATTCCGAGCGCTGGTCGAGGACCGCGACCACGAGCAGTTGATTCGCGGTCTGCTCGATCGTCGCAACCTGACTCGCGCCGTTCGCTTCGAGGCTTACCCGCCGGGACGCGGTGCCGCGGAACGGCGAGTGCGAGATCAATTCCCGGCCTTCGTTCGAGACCTGCGCGCCAAACGCAATCAGCGAGACCTGTGGGGCCTGGTCGTTCTCGATGGTGATGTCGAAGGGATGGCCAGCAGAAGAGCCAGCCTCGTGAACTCCGTCGATCCGGTTCTCACGGAAGAGGATCGGGTCGTGCTGCTCGTCCCGACGAGAAACGTTCAGACCTGGGCGTGGTGCTTGCTGGGAAACCCGGTCGATGAACACCAAGACTACAAGTCGTTGGTGAAGGAGCGGCTGCGCGAACTCTTCGCGAACGCCTGGGAGCCTGCCCGCGAAAGCGAACCACCATCCCTGGTGCAGGGCCGCATCGACTGGAGCCGGCTCTGACGATCACGTCAGCTGCAGCACCTTCTCTTCGAGCTTCTTGCCGAGCCACACGCTGGTGAACAGCACGTTGCGTTGCGCCAGCAGCCCGACCACGCGGGTGATGATCTCTTCGGGCTCGACGGCCTGGCCATCGAACGTCACGCACAGCACCTTGTTCGCCTCGAGGCGCGCGTCCTTCACGCCCGACTGCGCCTTCACCTCGAACAACGGCACTTCGCCCTTGGCGATCTGCACGCGGAACTCGGCGAGGCGGCCCGTGAGGTCGGCCATCGTCGCAGCGCTGACGAGCTTGCCCTTGTCGAGAATGGCCGACGCGTCGCAGAGCTCTTCGAGCTCCTGCAGGTTGTGGCTCGACACGACGACGGTGTGGTTGCCCTTCAGCTCGCGAATGATGCTGCGCACCGAGGCGGCGATCTTCGGGTCGAGGCCGGCCGTCGGCTCGTCGAGGAAGATGACCGGAGGACTGCCCATGAGCGCCTGTGCCATCGACACGCGCTTGGCCATGCCGTGCGAGAGCTGGTTCGCGTACAGGCTCCACGTCTCGGGCAGCTGAACACGCTCGAGCACGCGCTTCGCTTCGGCCTCTGCGTTCGACAACCCCGACAGCTGGCCAAAGTACGTCAGCAGCGCGCCGACCGGCCACTGTGGCGGCAGAATCGCGTCTTGCGGGAGCACGCCGACCTTGCCCTTGAGCGCGCCCGGCTCGAACGGATCAGCACCGAGAATGCGAATCGTGCCAGCGGTGGGGAACAGGTAGCCGCACATCATCGAGAACGTCGTCGTCTTGCCGGCGCCGTTGGGCCCGATGAGGCCGTAGGTGTTGCCCTCCTGCACCTCGAACGACACGTCGTCGACGGCGCGCTTGAGGCCGAAGTGCTTCGACAGCTTCTCCAGACGAATGGCGGGCTGGCTCACAGGTCCCTCTTCTTGAGTGCGAGCTGCGCGAGGCCGAGGAAGACGAGCGCGAAGCCCAGGTGCACGAGCGCCGCGACCGCGAACCGAAGCGGAGCAGGGTGCAGCAGGTCTTGTCCGTAGTGCCACACCGAGAAGTACTGCAGGTACGCCGCCCAGCTCTCGGTGCGCAGCAGCGCGAGCAGGTTTCCGTCATCGGCCTTCACCGTGCCGGGGAACGCGAAGTTCTCACCGACGAACGCGAGCGCCCAGATGCCGAAGAGGATCATGATGTTCAGCACCAACGCGACCGCGCCGCTCTTCACGATGCTGCTGCAGAGCGTGGTGAGCGCGAGGTACGCGACGGCCAGCACGAACGACGACGCGAGGAGGCGCAGCGTCCAGATGACGACGTCTTTCGCCGCGAAGTCGTCGTTGAGAATGCGCGCGACCACCACCATCAGAATCGTGCAGACGGCGAGCAGCGCCGCGAAGATCGTCACCTGCGAGAGGAACTTGCCCAGAATCAGGTTCGTTCGTTTCACGCGTACGACGAGAAAGCGTATCGACTTGGGGCCGAGCTCTCCGGCCAGCTGATCGAAGCCCATGAGCGCGATCAGCAGCGGCACGAAGCGCAGCGTGAGCTTGAAGACGAACAGCAGCACGACGGGCAGCGCGAGCAGCGAATCGAGCATCTCTTCGTCGTCGGTGATGACGACCGAGAGGAACTGCTTCTTGCCCTCGTTGAACTGCGTCTTCACCTTCTCGTCGTTCAGGTCGACGCCGGCAGACTTCGCCTGCTCCTCGGCTTTGGCGCTGAGCTGGCTGCTCAAGAAGCCCACGATGGTGAGCGAGAGGCCCACGAACATCATGAACAGCAGCAGCAACACCACGACGCGGCCAGAACGCGTGGCGCGTACCGTCTCGCCCCGCCAGACTGCTCCGATTTCTTGAAGGTCCGTCACGCGCGGCTGCATAGCCCGCGAGGGTGGCGTTGTGCCCAACATTCGCCGGGCCCTTGTCATCGGGTCGGCGGTGAGCGAATTCTGGTCTCGTGAAGTGGTTCCTCCTCTTGGTGCTCGTCGCCGCCAAAGCGCTCGCAGAAGAAGACGAGTCTGGCGATGGCATGGAGCTCGAGGTGCCGAGCCGATTGGTCGCGCCGCCGCTGTCGAAGGTGACGACCATTTCGCCCGAGCGCGACGTCCTGGCGAAGAGCGTCTTCATCGGCGGCAAGCTGTTCGCCGAACATGACGGCCAGCAGCGGCAGCTCACCATCGACGCGACGCTCCAGCAGAAGCTCACCGAGGTGCTGCGCGAGTACGAGACGCCGTACGCGGCGGTGGTGGCCATCGAACCCGCGACCGGCCGCGTGCTGGCCATGGCCGAACACAGCGAAGCCGACCCGGGGCTTCGTGGCCTCTCGACGCGCGCGCTCTACCCGGCGGCGAGCATCTTCAAGATCGTGACGGCCGCTGCGCTGCTCGACGTCGGCATCTCTCCGGGTGAAGAGCTCTGCTCCTACGGCGGCAAGCGCAAGGTGACGCCGGCGCAGCTGCTCGACTCCGAGAAGGACACGCGCTGTCTCACGCTCTCCCACGCGCTGGCGGTGAGCGCCAACGTGCTCTTCGCGAAGTTCACCTCGCGCTACCTCGACGCCGAGAAGCTCAAGCAGGCGGCGCGGGCGTTTCACTTCAACGTTCCCTGGCGCTTCCCCGTGCCCACCGACATGTCACTCGCGTCGGTGCCGCAAGACACGTTTCAGCTCGCGCTCACCGGTGCGGGGTTCGGAGACGTCTACCTCTCGCCGCTCCACGGCGCGGCGCTGGCGTCGGTCGCCGCGAACAAGGGCCTGTGGCGTGCACCGGTGCTGTTCGAGAACGAGGTGCCGCTCGAGCCACCGAGCGAGCGCGTGATCTCGGAGGACGTCGCCACGGCGCTGACCTCGATGATGGAGGAGACGATCACCGACGGCACCGCGCGCCGCATCTTTCACGAGCGAGGCATGCGCGTGCCCGGAGCCGTGGGCAAGACCGGCTCGCTCGCCGACAAGCAGCCGTTTCGTGACTACTCGTGGTTCGTCGGGTTCGCGCCACGGGAGCAGCCGCGCGTGGCGGTGGCGGCGATCATCGTGAACGACCCGAAATGGCGAATTCGCGCGACGTGGCTCGGCCGCGAGGCGATGCGCCTGTTCCTGTCGAGAGCGCCCTAGAGCTGCACCCAGCCCTGGCTGCGAAACCGATCGAAGTAGGTGAGCGCTTCGAACTCACGCAGCGGCGCCACCCGCACGATGGCCTCGAGCTCGCGCTTCCCGTCGACGCGCGAGAGCAGGTACCGCTCGGGGGCTGACAGGTTGAGCGCACCCATCGCCTCGGGCGGAATCGCCGAGTGGGGCACCAGCCGCCTGGCCATGAGATCGGCGCGCAGCTGCGGGTGCCAGGCCGACTCGATCTGCTTGAGCAACAGCGTCGCGTCGAGCGTCGGCACGAGCTGATTGGAGCGCCGCGCCACCGAGTACGCGTCACGAAAGTTCGACTGCGCGAAGAAGGCGCGGGCGTTCTCGAGCAGCTGCTCGGGCGACGGGCTGTCTCCCAGGCCCAGGTCGACGTCGATGGCGAACTCGGCCTCCTTCTCGACCCGCGGCGGCTTCACCACGAGCGCGCCCATCGCGTGCAGCGCGTACAGCCGTTGGTAGAGGAAGAAGTCGGTCGCGTGCAGGCCGAGCGCGAGCTCTTCGAGCGTCTTGCCCGACTCGATGCCCTTGAGCAGCTTCACGTCGAGCGAGCCACGGCGCGGCGTCATCTCGAGCAGGTCTTCCTTCACTTCGAGGGTGCACTGCGGCGAGGGGAAGACCTTGCGAATCTGCTCCCAGGCCTGCGCGCGAAAATCGGCCTCTTTGTACACGTCCATCAGCGAGACGCGCACGTCGAGCCCATCGGCCGGAGCGGCAGGCAGCCCCTGCGTGAAGACGAACGTACCAACGGGCCATTCGCAGGCCTCGTGCAGCGTCTCGCGGAACTTGGTGGCGAGCGCGGCGACGACGATGTCCTCCTTCACCAGGCCGATCATCACCAGAATGCGGCCGAGGAAGACCTTCGTCTCCTGCTGGGTCTGCCAGGCGCGGTTGAACTGCTCCTCGGTGATGTGCCCCATGTTGATGAGGAACTGGCCGAGGTACTCGCGCGGCAGGTTCGACGACGCGTTGATGATGCGGCCCTGCTCGAGCTGCACCGACTTCTTGAGGCCCTCGCGCTCGAGCATCAGCACACCCGTCGCCATTCGGTTGGCGAGGTAGACGATCAGATCCTTCAGCGGCATCGTCTCGAAGTCGCCTGCCAGCCCGCGGGTCGTCACGCCGGGGATTCCACGCGAAAGCGCGACCGTCCTCAATGGTTGGTTGGTGATCGAGTGTGGAGGAACGATGAATCTCGGCGCAGAGCCCACACCCGAGATTCCGCCTCGTGCCTCGTACCTTCCCGTGAACGTGATGTGCGCCTGCCCGCTACACTGGGCGCCGATGAAGTTGATCGTCTACCGCAAGCCGGGCTGCCACCTGTGCGACGAGGCGTCAGACCTGATCGACGAAGCGCGCGCGGCGTGGGGCTTCACCGTCGAAGAGCGCAACATTCTCGAGCGCGACGACTGGTTCAAAGCCTTCCGCTATCGAGTGCCCGTGGTAGTCGTGAATGGAATCGAGCGCCTCGAGCTGAGGTTCTCGTCACAAGCGCTGCAGACGGCGCTGCAGGAGTCAGTCGTGAGCGTCGAAGAGCCGCACCACATCACCGCGTTCCGCCAGGTGCCGCGCACCGGCGTCATCTACGTCACCACCGAAGCCCAGCGCCTGGGCTTCAGCGCGAAGAACCCCGACTGGTGCAACCTCGGTCAGGGCCAGCCCGAGACGGGCGAGCTGCCCGGCGCGCCGCCGCGGGTGCACACGATTCCAGTCGACGTCGACGATCAGGAGTACGCGCCGGTGCAGGGGCTGCCCGAGCTGCGCGAGGCGATCGCGAACCTGTACAACCGGCTCTACCGCAAGGGGAAGAAGTCTCAGTACACGGCCGAGAACGTCAGCGTCTCGGGCGGCGGCAGAGCGTCACTCACACGTGCGGCGGCGGCGCTGGGCCACATCAACCTCGGCCACTTCCTGCCCGACTACACGGCGTACGAAGAGCTACTCGACATCTTCAAGGCCTTCACGCCCATTCCGATTCTGCTCGAGGGCGATCGTGGCTACGCGTTCTCGGCGGAGGACCTGCGGCGCGAGGTGATGGGCCGCGGCCTGTCGGCGGTGCTCCTGTCGAACCCGTGCAACCCCACGGGCAAAGTGGTGCAGGGCAAAGAGCTCGAGAAGTGGGTCGAGGTCTCGCGTGAGCTCGACTGCACCTTGCTGATGGACGAGTTCTATTCGCACTACATCTGGAACAGCCCGCCCGGCGTGCTGCCCGTGGAGTCGGCCGCTCGCTACGTCGAAGACGTGAACAAAGACCCGGTCGTGCTGTTCGACGGGCTCACGAAGAACTGGCGCTACCCGGGCTGGCGCGTGACGTGGACGATTGGGCCGAAGCAGGTCATCGACGCGGTCGCTTCGGCCGGGAGCTTCCTCGACGGCGGCGGCAACAAGCCCGTGCAGCGCGCCGCGATTCCCCTGCTCGAAGAGAACTTCGTCGTGCAGGAGACGATGGCGCTCCACAAGGTGTTCCAGGAGAAGCGCGACAAGCTGCTCTCGGGCCTCATGCGCCTGGGCATTCGCGCCGATCGCGTGCCCGACGGCACCTTCTACGTCTGGGGCAACGTCTCGCAGCTGCCCGCACCGCTCAACGACGGCATGGGCTTCTTCCGCGCCGCCCTCGAGAAGAAGGTCATCACCGTGCCCGGCGAGTTCTTCGACGTGAACCCGGGCAAACGCAGGGCTGCGCGCGCGAGCCGCTTTCGCCAGTACGTGCGCTTCAGCTTCGGGCCCTCGATGTCGACGCTCGAGACCGCGCTGGGCCGCCTGGAGCAGCTCGTGGCCGACGCGATGAAGGGCGCCTGATACCCTGAGCAGCGTGGAGGTCTGCCCATTCTGCGGAGCGTCGGTGAGCCACACGGACGACGTGTGCTCGCAGTGCATGGCCACGCTCCCGAAAGAGACGAAGGCGCCGCGGCGCACGAAGACGAGCGCTCCGTTGTCGGCGCGCCCGAAGCGCATCGACTTCTCCGATCAATCGACCGACGCGCAGGCGCCCGTGCTGCAGGCGATGGTGATGGCTCCCGAGGCGCCCGAGCTGTGCGTCATTCACGCGCGTGCGAAGGCGAAGGGCACCTGCGTTCGGTGTCGCAAACCCGCGTGTGAGATCTGTCTCTCGCATGGCGGCGTGTGCCCCGCGTGCCGAAGGGAAGCAGCGCCGCCACGCATCGCGGAGCTCTCTCGCGACATCGGTCTCTTCACCGCGCTCGCGGGCCTCGGCCTGCTGGGCTTCGGCCTCTGGCAGCAGCTCGATCGCACGGTGCTCGACGCCGACCCGCGAAGGCTCGCCATCGCAGTCATCCTCGCGCTCGCGCATCTGTCGTTCGGACTCGCCATGTACAGCCGACGCCGCTTCGGGCTCGCGGTGGGCTGCATCGGCATCGTCGCGCTGGGCACGCTGCTGCCCGTGCTCGGTGGAGAGCCGTGGTTCATGGCCATCGCGCGCCTCGGCCTCGCCGGCTTCCTCGCCACGAAGACGCTGACGTTGAAGCGCCAGCTCGACGAGCTGTACCTCGCCCTCGATCGACCGGAGTGACTCATGACGCTGCTCCTCGCCCTCGTGCTCGCCGCCGATCCCACCGTCGCGGGCACCGTGACCACGCCGTACCCGACCTACGAGAACCTGTCGGTCGAGTGGGCCATCACCGGAGACGACGATCTCGACTCCGTCGTCACCGTTCGATACCGCGCCCAGGGCTCCAGCGCGTGGCGGGTGGGGCTGCCGCTGCGACGCGTTCCCGCCGGCACCGCCGAGGGCTTCTCGTGGACGAACAAACACTCCGGCTCGCTGTTCGATCTCACGCCCGGCACGACGTGGGAGATCGAGCTCACGCTCACCGACCCCGACGGCGGCTCCACGACGCGAACGGTGATGGCCACCACGCGCCAGCTGCCCGTGCCATCAGGCACCGCGATGACTCGCCGCGTGACGCCTTCGACCATCGGCGCAGCGCTGACGGCTGCGAACCCGGGTGACGTGATTCTCCTCGCCGACGGCATGTACGCGCCCATCACCGTCACCCGTGATGGTGCGGCGGGCTCCCAGCACATCTGGCTCAAGGCCGAGAACCCGCAGGGTGCCATCGTGACCGGCGAAGTGCGGCTCGACGGGCGCGCGTTCTGGGTCGTCGAAGGGCTGCGCATCAACGCGCAGGTGAAGTTCAACAATGCCCACGACATCGTCGTCTCTCGCAACGTGATTCAGACCGCGGGTTCGGGCGTCGTCGCCTACGACACGACCACCGGCACCGCCGTCTTCAACATCACCGTGATCGACAACGACGTCACCGGCTCGACCACCTTCGCGAACGCCACCGTCGGCGCGAACGGAAACAACCTGGGCGAGGGCATCGAGCTCACCGGCGCAGGCAACGTCATCGCGTACAATCACGTGAAGGGCTTTCGCGACTGCATCTCGACGCTCGAAGACGGTGAGGCGAAGAACCAGACCAGCATCGACATCATCGGCAACGACATCGAGATCGGCGCTGACGACGCCATCGAGGCGGACTTCTCGATGGGCAACATGCGCATCCTGAGAAACCGCATTCGCAACTCGTTCGTCGGCATCTCGGGCCAGTCCACGCTCGGCGGGCCCGCGTACTCGGTGCGAAACGTGATGTTCAACGTCATCTACACACCGTTCAAGCTGCACCGCGGGAGCGTCGGTGACGTCGCACTCCACAACACGGTGGTGAAGACGGGCGACGGGCTCGGCATCTATTCCGGCGTCGCGTGGCAGCGGGCGTTCTTCCGCAACAACGTGTTCATCGGCGGCACGGGCTTCGGCACCTACGGCGGCTTCGGCAACGGGTCTGGGCGTGTCGCCGATCTCGCGCAGTCGGGAGCCGGGTGCAGCTACGACTACGATGGCTTCGGCTCCGTCGGCACGGGCTCGTTCCAGGGGCGCATCGGAGCGACGAGCTTCATGACGCTCGCTGCGCTTCGTTCGGGAACGACCGAGGCCCACGCGCAGCAGGTCGATCTGTCGATCTTCTCCTCGAACATCACGTTTCCCTCGAGTCCGTTTCCCGAGCAGGCGCAGGTCGATCTGCGACTGGCGAGTGCTTCTCCCGCCATCGACACGGGCGTTGCGCTCAGCGGCGTGAACGATGGAGCGCTGGGCGCTGCTCCCGATCTCGGCGCGTACGAAACCGGCGCGTCGCTCCCCACGTACGGACCCAGGCCTCTCGCGATGACGGCCACGTGCGGAAACCACGCGCGTGAAGGCGGGGAAGGGTGCGACGACGGAAACACCCGGTCGGGAGATGGTTGCTCGGCGGCGTGTGCACTCGAGGGGGGCGCCGGCGGAGGGACCGCAGGTGGCGGTTCCGCGGGCGGCGCTGTGACGGCAGGCGGCGCTGCGACGGCGGGCGGTGCTGCGACGGCGGGCGGCGCTGTGACGGCGGGCGGCGCTGTGACGGCGGGCGGCGCTGCGGCGGGCGGAGCTCCGACGGCGGGAGGCACTGCGACAGCCGGAGGCACCGCGGGCGGAGGCGCTGACCCGATGGCGACTGGCTGCGGCTGCACCGCGCCCGGCGCTGCGTGGTCGCTGGTCGTGGCGTTGCTGTTCTTCATTCGCCGCCAGAAGTGAATCCGTGACGGAAATCGCCGTCACTGCCCAACCTCGAGTGGAGGGCGCACGCCACGATGACTGAACGGCAGATTGAGATGACCTGGCGCTGTTCGAGCTGCGGTCATCAGAACCTCGGTCGTCACGGTGTCTGCCAGCGCTGCTCCAACCCGATGGACGGCTCGGAGCACTGGGAGATGCCGACCGACACGGGCGCCGCGCCATCCGTCACCGACCCAGC
The DNA here is from genome assembly GCA_016879935.1 of Archangiaceae bacterium. Taxonomy (GTDB): domain Bacteria; phylum Myxococcota; class Myxococcia; order Myxococcales; family Myxococcaceae; genus Xiheimicrobium. Next base: position 11,456 of record JAACJQ010000298.1, read on the forward strand.
GCTGCTCGCGATCGCGAAGGGCGGCGCCGACTGGCGCTGCGAGCACTGCGACTCGAACCAGCGCAACGCCGACGGCTCGTGCCGGAACTGTGGGGCTGGCAAACCGGTGCGCGCTCCGACTCCGATTCGCACGACCGGCTGCACGTGGGGCTGCTCGACCATTCTCCTGGTGATGGCGATGCTCTTCGCGGGGCTCGTGTTCGCCGGGTTCGCCGTCTTCCGCGTGTCGGAGCGGAGGGCTCCTTCAGCGCCCTTCGTCGGCTTCTCGGAGGAACTCGAGGTCGACGTCGTCGTCAGCGGCGGCCACTGGGAGCGCCGAGTCGACATCGAGCGCCAACAGCTCGTCGAGCATCAGGGCTTCAAGCAGGACATTCCAGGCGACGCAGTCGAGGTGAAAGCCGCCGGCACTCGTGTGCACCACATCGAGAGCGTGCAGGACGGGTGGTACCTCGAGACGTACACGGAAGACGTTCCCGACGGCACGCGCAGCCGCACCATCGCCGAGCAGGTCGCCGATGGCACCGACTCGCGCACCCGAACCGAGCGCGTTCGCTGTGGCGAAGACTGTTCACCGGGCCGCGAGACGTGTCGCGAGGTCTGCAAACCCAACGGCAACGGGTTCGCGACCTGCCGAAAGGAATGTTCGCGCGAGCGTGAGCGCTGCACGCCGAAGTGGTGCAACGAGACCAGAACCGAGCGCACCCCGCGCACACGCACCGTCACCCGCACCATCTCGGAGCCCGCGTTTCGCACCGTCGAGAAGACCCGCCGCGTGCCGGCGTGGAAGCAGGTGCCGCACAGCGCTCCGTACTTCACCTGGAAGCGCCTCGAGTACGTGCTCGATCGGGTCGACCTCTCTCAGGGTGATGGCTTCGACATCGCGCCGGTGGCGCCTGCGCGGCGTGGCGTCACCGAACGCACAGGCACGCGGCGTGGCACGTACGCGGTGACGTTCAAGGCGCGCGACGACGCTCGCACGTGGAGCTGGGAGACCGACTCCGAAGCCGAGTTTCTGTCGTTCGCCAGCAGTGCGCCCCGTCGCATCAAGGTGCGCGAGGCTCAGGTGATCGAGGTTCGTTGAGCCTCAGCTGCGGTTCGGCCCGCCGATGAGCCCGCGAATGAGATCGATCGTCGTGGGGTCGCCTTTGTGCACGAACCCCAACACGCCGCACTCCGTCGCCCGCAGCTTCAACTTGTCGCCCTGCAGCTTCGAGTGGAGCACGAGCGGAATGTGACCCAGCCCGTTCTTGCGCAGCGCCTCGGCCACCACCGCGCCAGACACCGTCACCAGCTCGCTCTCGAGCAGTACGAGATCGGCGGGCGTGCGGCGCAGCGTCGCGGCCACCATCATCGGGTTGTCGAGCGTGTGCGCGTCGTAGCCGGCGCGCTCGAGCTGGGTTCGCGCGAACTCGAGGGCCGCGTGGTCGTCGTCCACCACCAGCACGCGGCGCTTCTTCGGCGGTGACGCGACCGGCGGTGGCGTCGGCGTCATGCCCTTGCACATCTCGGTGCACCAGGCGGCCAGCTTCTCGACGTTCAGCGCGACGTCGGTTGCTCCCACTTCGAGTGCGGCGCGCGGCATGCCCCACACCGCACAGCTCACGCGATCCTGCACGGCCGTGCGCGCGCCCATGCGACGCATGCGCAAGAGCCCCTGCGCGCCGTCGTCGCCCATGCCCGTCATCAGCACGCCCAGCCCGCGGCCCTTCAGCGCCGTCGCCATCGAGAAGAACAGGCTGTCGACCGAGGGCGAGATGAGCTGGCCCGGCGGCGGGTTCAGGAGCTTCACCGTGAGGTTCTCGCGAACGAAGAGCTCTTGCCTCGGCGGCGCGACGCAGATCGTCCCCGCGACGAGCGGCATGTCGGCCGTGCCCATCACCACCCGGCGTCGCGTGGAGTCGGCGAGGAATCGCACGAAGCTCTCGAAGAAGTCTTCGGCCATGTGCTGCACCACGACGATCGGCAGCGGAAAGTCGGGCGACAGCTCGGTGAGGAACTTCGAGAGTGCGCGCGGGCCACCGGTCGACGCGCCGAGGCCGAGCAGCTGCGGCGCTTCGTTGGTGACGGGAATCGACGGAGGGCTCGACGACGGCGCCGGGCGGTCGTCGGTGAGGCCCTCTTCTCCGAGCCGGCGAATGCGCTCGGCGAACCGTCGCACGTCGTCGGGGCCCTGGCCGAACACCGACGACTTCGGCACCAGCTCGAGCGCGCCGCGGCTGATGGCTTCGTAGTTGTAGTCGACGACTCCGGCCGAGCTGCGCTCGCTGATCACCACGATCGGCGTCGGCCGATCGCGCATGATCACTTCGATCGCCTTGAGCCCACCCATGCCGGGCATCTGCAGGTCCATCGTCACCAGATCGGGCGACAACGCCCGCACCAGCTCGATCGACTCTTCACCCGTCTTCGCTTCGCCGACCACCTTCAGGCGAGGGTCGAGCTCGAGGGTGCGCCGCAGCGTCTCTCGCGTCAGCGCGGAGTCGTCGACGATGAGAATTCGAATCGCGCCAGCCATGGTGCCCGCGGCTCTTCAGTTCGTGATGCAGGTGGTGTTCGGACCTTGAAGGTTGTCCGTCGGCGAGATCACCGACTGGGTGAGGGTACAACTTCCCCCGCTGGCGGTATCGATCCGAATGCGGCCGCGGCTGCCACCGCCACCACCGCCGCTGGGCTCGTTGCTCGAAGGTGAGATGCCGCTGGTGCCGTCTCCGGCCGCGGTGGTGCCCGCGCCCCCCGGCCCGCCGTTGCCACCACAGCAGTTGCCGTTGTTGCCGCCCGTCGCGAAGATCGCCGTACGGAACGCGCCGTCGGCCCCTCCGTCTCCGTTCGCCGTCACGCCGTTGCGGTTCGTGCCGCCCTCGCCACCAGCGCCGCCGTTCGCCGTGAGGAAGCCGTTCTGCACCAGCACCGTCAGCGCCTGGAGCAGAATCGCGCCGCCAGAGCCGCCGCCACCTGCCGCCGAGCCTGCGACACCCCCAGGCCCACCCGTCGCCGGAGTCGCGATGCCTCCATCGAGAATGCGCAGGGCTCCACGCACCGAGATCTGCAGACCACCACCGCCGAGGCCCGCGTCGGTTCCGTTCCAGCCCACGCCGCCGCTGCAGCCGCCACGCAGCGGCTCGATCGCCGGGTTGCCGTTGGGGGCGCCGCCGTTCGACGCCGACGTGCGCCCGCCGCTGCCGCCCACCTCGAGATAGCCGCCGCCTCCACCACCTTCGCGCGACGCCGAGGTTCCCACGCCGCCCACTCCACACGCGGCCGAGTCGGCGCCTGCCCCCGGGAAGGCGGGGCTGATGGGCCGCAGGTTGACGAGGCCCTCGATCAGCGCGTCGCCGTGAATGAGGAACACCACGGGCCGCTTGCCGAGGAAGCGCAGGTTCACGCCAGACTCGACGACGAGCGACGTGCCGACGAAGGCGACGACCTCGGGGCCGTTCCCCTGCTGCGGGAGCGCGATGGGGTCGAGCCCCGTGGGCCAGGGGCAGGGAACACCGCTCAGCGGCGCACCGACGGTGCCTGGCGTCGTGTTCCACCCGTACGTGCACGCGCCACCGTCGGCACGAAAGACGATCGGGTTCGACGGCCACGGCGCGCGCGCTGCCGAGACGTTCGCCGCGCGCAGAAAGGGCTGACACTCGCCGTTCGCGTAGCAGACCGACCCGCTGCCGCACGACGTCGCGACGCGCGAGGGGTCGATCTCGAAGGCACACCCGCCATCGGCGGCGCACATGTCGAGCCGCCGCATGCACGCAGGCGCCACACAGCCCGCGAACGACGGTACACAGACGCCCGCGTCGGAGCAGGTTCCGCTCGTCGTGCAGCTCAAGCCCGCGTCACACACCGAGCCCAGCTGACAGCCCATCGGCGCGACGCACACGCCGCCTCCATTGCAGAGCCCTCCATCACACGGCGTCGCTGCCGGCCGGTTCATTCGAATGCAGGCATCGCTCGGCGCACAGGTGGCCGTCGCGCACTCGTTCATCGACGAACACGACGTCATGTCGCACGCGATGCCCGCATCGGGGCTGCCTGCATCGGGCTCCCCGGCGTCGGCAGCTCCGGCATCGGCGACCCCGGCGTCGAGCAGGCCTGCGTCGACACCAGCATCGGTGACGCCACCATCGGTAGCGGCCTTGCGAAAGCGGAACTCGAGCGGCATCTCGAACGGAGGCGGGCCGAGCACGCCCTCTTGCGCGGGCAGCACGACCGACGGCACCTGCGTGCAGCCCGGCGTCGAGAACCCGCGCACCGTCACCCGCACGCGCCCCGTGAAGCTCGGCGTCTCGGTGATGCCGACCTGCAACACGGGCCGGTTCGCGACGTCGGCCTGGCTGGTGAGAATCGTGCGCGTGTCGAGTGACTCGGCCGCGATCTCGACGCACGAGATCATCGAGCCTTCGTCGATCGACACCACCACACGCATGCCTCCGAGCTGCTGTGGCGGTTTGCAGGCGGCGAAGAAGAGGATCGTCGGAACGAGGAGACGGCGCATCGGAGCCGCCACCATAGCCGCGCGCGCCGCCGGGGCACGAACGGGTGCTACAGGCGTGCAGCACCCCGGCCGAAAAATTCCCGTGTCAGCCCTGGCCCGTATGGTGGCTCGACATGAAGAAGGACGATCGCCAGCTCGAGTTCCAGCTTCACGCCGCCCCGAAGCTCCGCGTCATCAATGGCCTCGGGCAGAAGAAGATCGAGCCGCTCGCCGATCGTGACGCCGTCGCGAGGGTGTTGATCGAAGCCGGCGCCGACATGTTGCTGCGGCGAATCACGCCCGAGCGTGCCGAGGCCATCGAGAAAGAGGTCGACGAGATTCTGTCGCTCTTCGATCGGGTCGACGCCAACCCGATTCTCATGCCCGTGCTCAAGCGCAAGCTCGACGAGCTGGAGTCGCTGGTGCGCGAGACCCGTGAGAAGAAGCAGCTGCGCCGTCGCCGCTGAACCAGCCGTCAGCAGCGGGTTGACCTGTGTGCCACCTCGGCATACAAGCCGCGCGCCTTCGCCGCTTCAGGCAAGGGCCCACCCGGTCTGCACCCCTCCGCGGACCCGGGCGGATTCGAATAACGGAGCGGGTTGAAACGAGAAGACGATGTCGGTTCAGGCAGAGAAGAAGAACGAGTTGGTCGCGAAGTTCCGGACCCACGAGAAGGACACGGGTTCTCCCGAGGTGCAGGTCGCGCTGCTGTCCGAGCGCATCAGCCACCTCACCGAGCACTTCAAGGGCCACAAGAACGATCACCACAGCCGTCGCGGTCTGCTGAAGCTGGTCGGTCAGCGCCGCCGCCTGCTGGACTACCTCAAGGACAAGAGCTCCGATCGGTACAAGAAGCTGATCGACGGTCTCGGCATCCGCAAGTAAAGGCCGCAGTCGAACGAAGGGCGTCGGGTGGTCCGGCGCCCTTTGTCGTTTCAGACGTTTTTCACGAAGTCGTTTCTGCAGCACCGGACTCCTCGCGGCTGAAGTTCTTCGTGCTGGCTTTCTGGTCGGAGCAGCTGCCTCGACGGCGGCTGTTGCGATCAGGGATCCAGACGAGACATCCGATGAGGAGCTCCGTTCACCAGACGTACGAACAGGAGCATCACCATGGCAGTCATCACCAAGAAGGTTCAGATCGGCGACTTCGAGCTCATTCTCGAGACGGGCAAGCTCGCCAAGCAGGCCGACGGTTCGGCCACCGTGCGCTACGGCGACACCGTGCTGCTCGCGACCTCGGTCAGCGCGAAGGACAAGAAGGACATCGACTTCCTGCCGCTGACGGTCGAGTACAAAGAGAACTTCTACGCGGCCGGCCGCATCCCCGGCGGGTACTTCCGTCGTGAGGGCAAGCTCACCGAGAAGGAGACGCTCACCAGCCGCATCGTCGACCGCTCGTGCCGCCCGCTGTTCCCCGAGGGCTACGCGTACGAGACCCAGCTGATCGTCAACGTCATCTCGGCCGACAAGAACAACGACCCCGACGTGCTCGCCCTCAACGGCGTGTCGACGGCGCTCGCGTGTTCAGACATTCCCTTCGGTGGCCCCGTGGGCTGCGTGCGCGTCGGCCGCCTCGACGGCAAGTTCGTGCTCTTCCCGACCTACAAGCAGCGTGAGACGAGCGACTTCGACCTCGTCGTCGCCTGCTCGAAGGACGCGATCGTGATGGTCGAAGGTGGCGCCAACGAGGTCACCGAGCCCGAGATGGTGCAGGCCCTCGAGTTCGCCCACGACGCGTGCCGCAAGATCATCGCCGTCATCGAGTCGATGCGCGCCGAGCTGAAGGTCACCACGCGCGAGTACGAGAAGGCCGCCAAGTTCGACCAGGACCTCAAGGCCAAGGCCAAGACGATCACGTGGGACGGCATCAAGGCCGGCTACCAGATCAACGACAAGCTCGACCGCTACTCGGCGCTCAAGGCCGTCTCGAAGACGCTGCAGGAGAAGCTCAAGGCCGAGCTCGGCGACGAGGCGTTCGCGAAGAAGCTCGGGCAGATCAAGGCGATCTACGAAGAGCTCAAGTACGAGTACATGCGCGACATGACCGTGTCGGGCGGCCGCATCGGTGGCCGGTCGCACGAAGAAGTTCGCGCGCTCGCGCTCGAGGTCGGTGTGCTGCCCCGCACGCACGGCTCGGCGATCTTCCAGCGCGGTGAGACCCAGGCGCTCGTCACGGCCACCATGGGCACCGCCGACTCCGAGCAGCGCATCGAGTACCTGCTGGGCGAGCAGGTGAAGCGCTTCATGCTTCACTACAACTTCCCTCCGTTCTCGGTGAACGAGACCAAGCCCCTGCGCGGCCCCGGCCGTCGTGAGATCGGCCACGGTGCCCTCGCCGAGCGCGCGCTGCGCAGCCTCGTCCCCTCGAAGGACGTGTTCCCGTACACGGTGCGCATCGTCTCCGACATTCTCGAGTCGAACGGCTCGTCGTCGATGGCGTCGGTCTGCGGCGGCGCGCTCGCCATGATGGACGCCGGCGTTCCGCTGAAGGCTCCTGCGGCCGGCATCGCCATGGGTCTGGTGAAGGAAGGCGACAAGGTCGCGATCCTCACCGACATTCTCGGCGACGAAGATCACCTCGGCGACATGGACTTCAAGGTCTGTGGCACGCGGAAGGGCATCACGGCCGTGCAGATGGACATCAAGGTCCCCGGCATCACCACCGAGCTGATGCTGCGCGCCATGGAGCAGGCTCGCCGCGGCCGCATGCAGATCCTCGAC
>JAACJQ010000042.1 GCA_016879935.1 Archangiaceae bacterium
CCGCGTTGTTCAAGAAGGTGTCGCAGTTGCTCGTGGACCGAAATGTCGGCATCAAGTGGACGACGTTGATCCGCTTCCCGACGGCAGCGTGTTCCGATAGAACGTGCAGGTGACGGTGCCGCCACCGCAAACGTTCGCGGTGCCACCACCGCCGCAGCTCGAAGGCATCGAGCAGGAGCCGCAATTCGCGGTTCTCATCACGTCGCAGTCGTCGAGCGCGGTGACCGAGCCACAGTCTTTGCCGAGCCGACTGCAGAACTGGGCGTCACTCTCGACCACGCACGCTCGACACCGCATCGAAGGCCAGCCCGCCGACGTCGAGGGACGACACACCTGCCCGCCCTGACATGGGCCACAGGTGGCGGTGCGCATAGCGCCTGTGTTGTCGGTTGCCGTCACCGAGCTGCACGTGAAGCCATTGGCCTGACAGAAGGCCGAGTCTGACTCAGCTGGAGCAACGTCCGCGACGCCAGAGCACCGCGTGTACCAGAGCATCGGAGGGAAGCCCCCGACCGCCTGCCGTGGCGACCACGCCTGGGCATCGACGGCAAGGCGGCTGCCAAATCGGCGCGCTGCATTCGGACCGGGGCTCACCGTCGTCAGCGCACTCTCGGGAATCTGCCCAAGCGTGGCCGAGCCTGCGTCACCGATGAGCGTGAACAACGCCGGCACCGGGTATGGGTAGGCCAGTGGCAGGTCGAGCACCACGGGTACGACTGGCACGCCCGCGTCGGTCAACCCTCCATGAAGGAATGCCACCGTCGGGTGCTGACGAATCATCTCGAAGGCAAAGGGGCTTGCGGGTCTCCCAGGCTCCAGCGCGCCTCGAACGCAGGTGAGCGTGCCTGTGCCCGCGTCGACGAACGGAACACCGCTGTCAGAGGCGCACTGGGAGCACACGATTACGCGCGATGCTCCACAAGCGTCGGTCGTCTGAAGCGCGCCACAAGGCCGCACCGTCACCGCGCACAGCTGGGCGTCGTTCTCAGGCTGACAGCCACCATCAGGCAGGGGCCCCACGCCTCCGCCGCTGTTTCCCCCAGAGGAGCCGCCTGCAGAGGAGCCGCCTGCCGTCGAGCCGCCTGCCGTCGAGCCGCCCGCTGTCGAGCCGCCCGCCGTCGAACCGCCTGCCGTCGAACCGCCTGCCGTCGAACCGCCCGCCGTCGAACCGCCCGCCGTCGAACCACCTGCCGTCGAACCGCCTGCTGTCGAACCGCCTGCTGTCGAACCGCCTGCGGTCGAACCGCCTGCGGTCGAACCGCCTGCTGTCGAACCGCCCGCTGCCGACCCGCCACCCGACGAGCCTCCTGCGGTTGGCGGATCGACGCATTCTCCCTGCACACACACACGTGCGCCCTTGCAGTCCGTGTCCTTCTGGCACTGGCCGTCAGAGGCACCACAGGCCGCAACGAGCAGCACGCCCACGACCACGCCAGTTCTGTTCAACATGGGACCCCGCGTTCCGGCCGAAGCTCAAATCTGTCACGACCACTCGGCGCCTGCACCTCACAGGAAATTGAACGGTGCTCTTTGCCTCTGGTACAGACGACCGCAGGTTCCCATGACACTTCGAGTCCTCGTCACCGGTGCTGGTGCTCTCGTCGGCCAGGGAGCGCTGCGGCTGCTCCGGCAGATGAAGCGCCCGATGCACCTCGTCACCGCCGACCCCGACCCGCGCGCAGCGGGTCACTGGCTCGGAGACGTCGCCCACACCATTCCGCTCGCGAAAGACGCACAGTTCATTCCCGCGCTCGAGCGGCTCGTGAAGGCCGAGCGCATCGACGTGCTCTTCGTCGGCACCGACGTCGAGCTGGGCGTCTTCGCCGCCGAGAAGGCCCGCTTCGCTGCGCTCGGCACGAAGGTCGTCGTGGCCACGCCGCGCGTCGTCGAGATCGCCGACGACAAATGGCTCACCGCGCAGTTCCTCAAGGAGCACGGCTTTCCCTTCCCTCGCACCGCGCTCGCGAACGATGCCGCCTCGTGCCGCGCCCTCGCTGGCGACGCGGGCTTCCCCCTCTTCGCCAAGCCCCGTCGTGGAGCGCGCTCCGTCGGCGCTCGTGTGGTCAAGACGAACGCCGACCTCGAGGCGCTGCTCTCGCCGCAGAGCGACCTCGTCGTGCAGGAGTACCTGCCTGACGACCCCGGTGAATTCACGGCAGGAGCGGTGGGCGCTGTCGACGGCTCCGTCGGTGGCGTGGTGGTGTTGCGCCGCGACCTCCGCGACGGGAACACCTTTCGCGCGTACCACGATGGTTCTGACCGCTACGAAGCCCGCATCGCGCAGATCGCGAAGACGCTCGGCATCGAGGGGCCCTCGAACTTCCAGTTCCGCGTGAAGCAGGGTGAGCCCGTCATCTTCGAGATCAACGCCCGCTTCTCGGGCACCACGCCGCTGCGCGCGCTGTTCGGCTTCAACGAGGTCGAGGCCATCATCGACAACCTCGTCGATGGAAAGCCCATCACACGGCCAACGCTGCGTGCGGGAGCGGTGCTGCGCGTGTGGTCCGACATCTTCGTGCAGCCCGACCAGCTCTCGACCTTCACGAAGGCGGGCACGCTCGAGAAGCCGACGCCCGAGGTGATGGCCTTCGTGACGCCGCGGGCCTCATGAAGGTCGTCCTCTTCGGCGCCGCGGGCTTCCTCGGAAGAGAGGTTCGCGGCCAGCTCGTCGCTGCAGGCCATGCAGTCGTCGGCGTCGATCGCGCGCCTGCTGAGGGACTGCTCGTCGCCGACATCACGCAGCCACAGAGCCTCGACGGCCTGTCGTTCGATTGCGACGTCGTCGTGAACCTCGCCGCCAGAGTGCCCACGACGCCATCGACGCTCACCGAACACCGCGAGATGTTCGAGGTCAACGCCATCGGCGCCGCCAACGTCGCGCACTGGGCGGTGAAGCGTGGCGCGAACCGGCTCGTCTTCGGCTCGACACTCGTCGTCACGAATCGTCCGTGGCCCGTGCCGCTCACCGAGAGCGCGCCTACTTCGCCCACTGGACCCGTCGCGGCCTATGCCGCCTCGAAGCTCGGTGGAGAGCTGGTCGCGGGCTCCATCATGCGCGCAGCGCAGCGCTCGTTCAGTGCGGTGCGGTTCTCGGCCATGTACGGCCCCGGCATGGTGTGGATTGGCGTGTTGCCGGCCTTCATCGACGCGGCGCGCGCGGGCAAGCGCCTGACGGCCACCGTCGGTGCGCACGCAGACTTCGTTCACGTCGTCGATGCCGCGCGAGCGACCGTCGCCGCGGTCTCGGCGCAGAGCGATGGCGTGTTCAACGTCGCCGCCGGTGTCGAGACGAGCATCGTCGAGCTCGCGCGCACCGTGCTCACCGCTTGCGGGCGCAGCGCCGACGACCTCGACCAGACGCCGGGCTTGGTGGCGCGCGCGCTCGTCGACGTCACGCGGCTGCGCTCCGAACTCTCCGTCGCGTCAGGGCTCCCTCTGTCGGAGGGCATCGCGTCGGTGCTGCGAGCGCCCTCATGAAGCGGGTCGGCGTACTCTCCGATGTGCATGGCAATCTCGGCGCCTTCGAGGCGTGCCTCGCGCACATGGGCCAGGTCGACCTGCTCCTCTTCGGCGGAGACCTGCTCGGCTACTACTTCGACGGCCCCGCGATTCTGAGGCGTCTGCGGCAGCTCGGCGCGCACTGCCTGCTGGGAAACCACGACCTCTACTTCCTCTCGCACCTCGGCCGGCCCGTACCCCACGACATTCCCACCCCCACCGCGGCCGAGTACCGCAAACGCTACGGGCCTTCGCTCGAGCTCGCGACCAGCGCGCTCACCACCGAAGAGGTCGACTTCCTCGCCGGCCTTCGTTCGGAGCAGCGCCTCGTCGTCGAAGGCCGCACGCTGCTGCAGGTGCACGGCAGCCCCTGGCGACCCGGCGACGAATACGTGTACCCCGACTTCCCCGCCTTCGAGCGATTCGACACCGTCGACGCCGACGTGGTGTTGATGGGGCACACGCACCGGCCGCTCGTGCGAGAGCAGAACGGCCGCTGGCTGGTGAACGTCGGCTCGTGCGGTCAGCCTCGCGACGGCGACCCGCGCGCGAGCTACGCCATCATCGAGGTCGGCGCGAAGGTGCACTGCGACGTGCACCGCGTCTCGTACGACCGCGCGCCGTTGCTCGAGCGCTGCCGTACCCTTGCTCCGGAGTGCACGCTGCTCACGGAGTTGCTGTTGCGAGAGAAGAAGCCAGTCAGCGGCGCTGCACGCGCCGAATGACGTCGACCACGCGCTGACGGTCGCCGTCGGTCATGGCCGTTCCGCTTGGCAGGCACAGGCCGTTCGCAAACGCCTGGTCGCCGACGCGGCCGCCGCGCACCCGGCACTCCTTGAACACGGGCTGCAGGTGCATGGGCTTCCACACCGGGCGCGACTCGATGTTCTCCTTCTCGAGCGCCAGGCGAATCGTCTCGCGGTCGGCACCGAAGACCTTCGGGTCGATGGTGATGACCGACAGCCACGCGTTCCACTCGCCCTTCTTCGAGAGCGGCATGAAGGCGACCCCGGGCAGCTCCGAGAGGGCCTGGCGATAGAACGCGTTGGTCGCGCGGCGAACCTTCACGCGCTCTTCGAGCACCGAGAGCTGCCCACGCCCGACCGCCGCGAGCAGGTTGCTGAGCCGGTAGTTGTAGCCGATGTGCGAGTGCTCGTAGTGCGGCGCGGGGTCGCGCGCCTGTTGGGCGAGGAAGCGGGCCTTCGTGGCGAACGCTTCGTCTCTCGCGAGCAGCATGCCGCCGCCGCTGGTGGTGATGATCTTGTTGCCGTTGAACGACAGCACGCCCATCGCGCCGAACGTTCCAGCCGGCTTGCCCTGGTACGTCGCGCCCAGCGCCTCGGCCGCGTCTTCGATGAGCGGCACCTGGTACTTCGCACACGCAGCGAGCAGCACGTCGTAGTCGGCGCACTGGCCATAGAGGTCGACCACCACCACGGCGCGCGGCAGCTTCCCGCGCTTCGCGCAGGCCTCGAGCTCTTCGGCCAGCAGCACGGGGTCCATGTTCCAGCTCGAGGCCTCTGCGTCGATGAAGACGGGCTTCGCGCCGAGGTAGGTGACGGGGTTCGCGCTGGCCGCAAAGGTGAGTGAAGAAACCAGCACCTCGTCGTCACGCGAGACGCCGAGCATCTGCAGCGCGAGGTGCAGGCCGGCGGTGCCGCTGGACAACGCGACGCAGTGCAGGCCCGACACCTTTGCGCTCATCTCCTTCTCGAAGGCGTCGACGTGAGGACCGAGCGGCGCGACCCAGTTCGAGTCGAAGGCCTCGAGGAGCAGGCGCCGCTCGTCCGGGCCCATGTGCGGAGGAGACAGGTAGAGCCGGGGAGTCGTCATCGGTGAATGTCTCTAGCGCGAGCAGGTGAAGGGGTTGAGCGAATTGACAGCCTCACGGGCCGTGGGTACCTCTGACGCGTGCTGAACTTCGCAGGGCGAATCGCCAAGAGAGCCATCGACGTCGCCGGCGCCGCGACGGGGCTGGTGATGACGGCTCCGGTGCTTGCGCTCTCGTCGCTGGCCGTGCGGGTGACGATGGGAGCGCCCGTACTCTTCAAACACGAGCGGCCAGGCCTGCGCGGCAAACCGTTCGTTCTCTACAAGCTCCGCACGATGAAGCGCGTGCCTGGTGCCGAAGGCGACCCGCGAACCGACGCCGCGCGCCTGACCAAGCTCGGCCAGTTCCTTCGCAAGGCCAGCATCGACGAGCTGCCGCAGCTGGTGAACGTACTGAAGGGCGAGATGAGCCTGGTTGGCCCGCGGCCGCTGATGATGCAGTACCTGCCTCGCTACAACGCGCACCAGGCGCGCCGTCACGACGTCAAGCCGGGCATCACCGGGTGGGCGCAGGTGCTGGGCCGCAACTCGTTGTCGTGGGAAGAGAAGTTCGACCTCGACGTCTGGTACGTCGACAACCAGAGCCTGTGGCTCGACACGAAGATTCTCGCGATGACGGTGCTGCGTGTCGTTCGGCCGGCCGGAATCTCGGCGGGTCAGCACGCGACGATGCCTGAGTTCATGGGCACGCCCACGCATTGAGGCTCACGACGTTCGGGTGCGAAGCGGAATCACGTCGGCCTGCTCCTGACGCGGCCGCTGGAATTCGGGGATGAGCACGCGCAGGCGCTCGACAACGTCACGCAGCGTCGAGCCGGTCGCGTTGCGCACCATGTCGGTCACGATGCCCGACACCTCGTCGTAGGGGCGCGAGGGCAGCTTGCCGATGAAGATCTTCGGGTGCCGCGTCTTCTCGGCCTGTTCCTCTTCCGTCGACAGCTCTTCGAACAGCTTCTCGCCGGGGCGCAGGCCTGTGAACACCACCTCGACGTCCTTGCCGGGCACCAGGCCCGACAACGAGATGAGGTCGTTCGCGAGGTCGACGATGCGAACGGGCTCGCCCATGTCGAGCACGAAGATCTCTCCACCGTTGCCCATGGTGGCGGCCTGCAGCACGAGCTGGCTCGCCTCGGGAATCGTCATGAAGTACCGCCGCATCTCGGGGTGCGTGATGGTCACGGGCCCGCCGTTGGCGATCTGCTCCTTGAAGATGGGAATGACGGAGCCGGCAGAGCCGAGCACGTTGCCGAAGCGCACCGCGACGAAGCGCGTGCGGGACTTGAGCGAGAGGCCTTGAATGTAGAGTTCGGCGGCGCGCTTGGTGGCGCCCATGACCGAGGTCGGGTTCACGGCCTTGTCGGTCGAGATCATCACGAAGCGCTCGACCTGGTACTCGCTCGACAGGTCGGCCAGGAGTCTCGTACCGCCGACGTTGTTCTTCACGGCCTCGCCGGGGTTCTCCTCCATCATCGGCACGTGTTTGTGCGCGGCAGCGTGGAGCACGACCGTGGGGCGGTGCTCCATCAGCACGCGGCGCATGCGGGCCTCGTCGCAGATGTCGGCCATGCAGGGAGAAACCGGCACGGTCGGCGACTTGGCGACCAGCTCGCGGTGAATCTCGAAGAGGGCGTTCTCGGCGCGCTCCACCAGCACGATGCGCGCGGGCTTGAAGCGCGCCACCTGCCGGCACAGCTCCGAGCCGATGCTGCCGCCGGCGCCCGTCACCAGCACCACACGGCCTTCGACGAGCCGCGAAATGGACTCCATGTCGAGCTTCACCGGCTCGCGGCGCAACAGGTCTTCGATGTTCACGCTGCGCAGCTGGTTGATGGTGACGCGGCCTTCGATGAGCTGGTCGATGCCCGGCATCGTGCGCACCGAGATGCCCGAGGTCTTGCAGGCCTCGAGAATGCTGCGCATGTCGCGGCCCGTCGCCGAGGGAATCGCGACCACCACCTCTTCGACTGCATGCCGCTTCGCCAGCTCGGGCACGTCGGCAATGGTGCCCAACACCGGCACCCCGTGAATGCGCGCGCCCCGCTTTGCGGCGTTGTCATCGGCGAAGCCAACCGGCTCGAAGCGGCCGCCGTGGGTCTTGAGCATCTCGCGGGCGAGCATCTCACCAGCGTCACCCGCCCCGACGATGAGCACCCGGCGCGCTTTGCCTTCACGCTTCTGCGCCACGGTGGAGGCCAGCTGCCACAAGGAGCGCACCCCGAAGCGCAGGCCGCCCACGAGCATCATCGTGAGCAGGAACTCGATGACGAGAATCGAGCGTGGGTAGCTGCGGAAGCCACCGAGTACGATGAAGCCGGCGAAGACGAGCGTCGAAAGCGCAGCAGACTTCGCGAGTGCGATGAGGTCGTTCGCGCCCGTGTACCGCCACATGCCCGAGAACATGCCGAAGACGGCGAACACCGCGAGGTGGATACCAAGGCTGACGGCCAGCCAGACGGTCGCGAGCGGCAGATAATCGGCGGGAATCGAGAACTCGAAGCGCAGCGCGAACGCGCCGGCCTGGGCGACGATGAAGAGCGCCAGGTGCACGACCACCGACACCAGCCGGCGATATCTCAGCAGCAGAGAACTCGACTCGGTCATCTCGGTTGTGTTCGTGCCCAAGGCCACCCCCAACGTTCACGGGCCCCAAAGCACCCGCATGGCCTCTGGGTCAACTGGTCGCAGTCAATTCGCGGGAATACAGCCCCATCATCGCTTCGACGATGGCCTCGCGGCGGAACGAGTTCATCACGCGTTCACGGCCCGCCCTCCCATGGCGCAGTCGAAGGGTTGGATCAGCGACATACCTGCTGAGGGCGTTGGCGAGCAGGAGCGGGGCGTTCACGGGAACCAGAACGCCGGTCGAGCCATCAGCCACGGCGTCGGTGCAACCTGGAACGAGCGTCGACACGACCGGGCGTGACATCGACGCGGCTTCGAGGGGCACGTTGGGGAACCCCTCGCGGTGACTGGGCAACACCACCACGTCGCATGCGGCGTAGAGCGGTGGGGTGTCGCGCTGAAACCCGAGGTGCAGCACGCCCTCGTTCGAGAGCCTCGCGATGGTGGCAGCGTCGAGCGCGTCACGTTCCTCGAGCGGCCCGGCCAGCACGAGCCTGGTGCGCGGCCACTGTGCGTGCACCGTCGCGAACGCCTCGAGCAGCTCGGGAATACCCTTGTCGCGAACGAGGCGTCCGACGAAGAGCAACACCACGTCGTCAGCGCTCACGCCCCACGAGGCGCGGAGGGCAGCGCCCTGCGACTTCACGCGTTCGGCGTCGAAACGCACCGGGTCGACGCCGTTGCCGCCCTCGAGCACGACCAGCGCCTTCTCGGCACGCACCAGGCGGTCCTCGAGCGCCGTCTTCAGCAACGAGCGGCTCTGACAGACGACGCGGGTGGCGGCCCGACAGCTCAACCGCTCCGTCATCATCACCACCTGGCGCAACGCGCCCTTCAGCGTGACGTGAGGCAGCCCGCGCATCTGGTAGAGCCGAACCGGCGCGTCGATGGCGGCGGCGGCGAGCATGCCGAGCAGGCCCCCCTTCGGGGTGTGCGCGTGCACGATGTCGGGCTCGAGCGCACGCAGCTTCGCTGTGAGACGGCCGAGGCTCTCCCAATCGTTGAGCGGAGAGACCCGGCGCGGCATCTCGACCGACGCCGTGCGCACACCGAGGTCGAGGCCGAAGCGGTCGAGGCGCTCGTCTCTCGAGGTGATGACGGTCACGTCCATCCCGCGCGCGCGGGCCTCGGCCACCTGCTCCCGGATGAAGGGCAGCGAGTCGGCGACGGTGAGCACGTGCACCAGCCGTTTGCCACGCAGCGAATCGGGCATGCGGGCCCCTTAGAACAGCTCGACGTCTCCGAGGAGCAGTCCGAACTCGTTCATGGAAGGCGCGGGGCTCGCCAGCGAGCGAACGGTGAGGTGCGGGCCGATGGGCGGCAGCGGCACCATGATGGAGTGGCCCGGCGCGTGGGCCGTGCCCACCGCGTACGACGCGCGCGACGCCCGGAGCGCTTCCTTCAGCAACCTGGCGACGACGACCTCGGTGCCCCACGAGTGCGCGATGACGAGCTCACGCGCCCTGCCGCGGTTGCGAAGTCGAATGACGAGGCCACCACCGGAGTCGCTCAGCGCACGGTAGGCGACGGGGCCGCTCTGGTAGCGCCAGTGAAAGAAGGTGGGCGAGGTGTCGGTCGAGAGGCGGGTGGTGCCGAGGCCGACTGGGTGCACCAGGTCGATGCTGGCTCCGATGTCGAGCGGCTCAGACCACTTCGAGGCCTTGCCGAGCGCAGACGGCATGGCCAGCACACCCCGGAGGCCCGTGGGTCGCGCCGCGATGGGTACTCGACCCAACTCGACCCAGCCCTGCTTCAGATAGCCCGGCAGGCTCTCGGCGTTTGGAGTGTTGAAGACGAAGTCGACGCCCTCACGCGTGAGCGCCTCGATGGCCAGTTCGTTGAGAGCGGCAAAGACGCCACGGCGCTGAAAGTCCGGGTGCGTCGCGGTGTCGACTGCGCGAACCGCATGCTTCACCACACCGCCCGTACGAAACTGCCACCGCATCATCGCGCGGAACCCGACCAGACGGCCGCCGCTCTCGGCGACCCACATGGGCGACGCACCGAAGGGGTTCTCGAGGTGTTTCCAGCGGAAGAGTTGCTCGTTGCGGGCGTCGTTCGACCAACGCAGGGCGACCCGGCAAAGGTCGACGATGGCCGGAAGATCGTCCGGAACGGCCCTGCGGTACGACATGTCCCTCCCCGAGACGCTCACGTGCTTTGATAATCAAGCATCGAACGGGGCGTCGACGAACTCTTTTGGGACGGCCTCCTCAAGTCTCCAACGTCGTGGGAACACTCGTGCGCGGGCATCTGGCCTCGTGAGTGCTCGGACGGCGGCAGCGCGTTCACACGTCGAACAGTGCCTCGACGAACTCCTTCGGTTCGAACTTTCGCAGGTCGGCGACCTTCTCACCCACGCCGGCCCACGACACCGGCACCTTCAGCTCGTCACAGATGCCGATGATGACCCCACCCTTCGCGGTGCCATCGAGCTTCGTCAGCGCAATCGACGTCACGCCCACGGCCTCGTGAAACTGCTTCGCCTGGGCAATCGCGTTCTGGCCCATCGTCGAATCGAGCACGAGCAGCACCTCGTGCGGAGCTCCGGGCAGCGCCTTCTCGGCCACCCGCTTCACCTTCTTCAGCTCCTCCATCAGGTTCGCCTTCGTGTGCAGCCGCCCGGCGGTGTCGGCGATGACCAGGTCGGCGCCAATCTCCTTGCCCCGCTTGATGGCCTCGAACACGACGCTCGCAGGGTCCGACTCGTCCTTCCCGCGCACCACCTCGGCGCCCGCGCGCTCGGCCCACACGTCGAGCTGCTCCGTCGCCGCCGCGCGGAACGTGTCACCCGCCCCCAGCACGACCTTCTTCCCCTCGGCCTTCGCCTTCGCCGCCAGCTTGCCGATGGTCGTCGTCTTCCCCGCGCCGTTCACGCCCACCACCATGATGACGTGCGGCGGCCCGCCACCTTCGAGGCGCGTGTTGCCCTTCAGCGACACGATGCGCTCGACCTCTTTGCGAATGACGGCCTTCAGCTTGTCCGCGCTGTCCGTCTCCTTCGCCTTCACCTTGTCGCGCGCGAGCTCGACCAGCGACGACGCCGTCTTCACTCCGATGTCGGCGGTGAACAGCACCTCTTCGAGGTCGGCCAGCACCTTCTCGTCGATGACCTTCGGGCCACCACCGAACAGCCCGTTCAGCCTCGCCATGAAGCCTTCGGACTTCGTCTTCGCCAGCCCCGCCGCCAGCGTCGCGCCCGCTTCGGCGTCGATCTTCGCACGCGCCGCCAGCTCGGCCTGCCGCTTCGCCTCGGCCTCGGCTTCGGCCTGGCGCTTCTTCTCTTCGGCTGCCAGCCGCTCCGACTCCTCGCGCTCCTTCTTCTTGCGCTCCTTCTCTTCGGCCTCGGCCTGCTTCTGCGCGCGGTAGGCCTCTTTCTTCAGCTCCTCTTCTTTCGCCTTGAGCGCCTCGGCTTCGGCCGAGCCCTTCTCGAGCGCCGCACGCTCGAGCTTCAGCCGCTCGGCCTCCAGGCGGCGCGCCTCGGCGTCGGCCTTCGCCCTGGCTTCGGCTTCACTCGGAGGCAGCTCGACCTTCGGCTTCGACGGCTCCAGCGCAGGCTCGACCTTCGTCTGCGACGGAAGCGTCGGCTGCTTCGTCGGCAACGTCGTCGTGGTGGAGCCGCCGCGCGAGAGCATCTTGCGCAGCACCAGCAGCATCAACACCAGGAAGCCCACGCCGAGAATCACCGAGACGACCGTGCCCACCGGGCTCGACTCGGGTTGCGCAGGAATGTCGGCGAGGACCAGCATCATGATGGGCGCGCCTCTACCACGCGGGCCGGTTCGTTCCACGCTGGCGCTCCGGGGAGGCCTCAAGTACGCACCGGCGCGCATGCGCTCCCTGCTCATCGCTCTCTGCGTCTCGCTCACGGCCTGCATCGTGCCCGCCCCGACCTCCGAAGGGACTCAGGGCGTCAAAGCCCGCCCGCCCGCCGGCCCGCCGCAGGAGTTCAAGAGCGGCGCGAACTTCGGCGACAGCGTCGAGCTCGTGTCGACCATCGTGGCGCCCGGCAGCGCGTTCGTCGGCGACACCGTGCGCGTCGGCCTGAACTTCAAGGTGCTCAAGCAGATGGACGTCGACTACATGATCTTCGTGCACGTCGAAGACATCGACGGCCGCGTCGACCGCCTCAACGTCGACCACGCGCCCATGCGCGGCGCCCGCCCCACCTCGAAGTGGACCGCCGGCGAGATGGTGCGCGACGAGTTCGAGATTCCCATTCCTCCGCAGATGAACGTGCGGGGCCTCAACATCCTCATGGGGTTCTGGGACCCGAAGACCGACGCCCGCCTGCCCCTCGTGAACAAGGACGTCATTCCGAACGACGGCAACAACCGCATCATGGCGGCGCGCTTCCAGGTGACCGCCGCGCAGTGAGCGGGTTGCGGCCCAGCGGCGAGGAGCACAGACTCCAGCCCATGCTGAACGTCATCAAAGACGCTCCGTTCGACATTCATCGCATCGATCGTGCGGGCTATCACCGGCTTGGTGAGAGCGGTGCGTTCGAGGGCAAGCGCGTTCAACTGATCGAGGGAGTGATCATCGCCATGAACGCAAGGCGTGGTCCTCACGCCACTGCGGTGATGAGACTGACCCGGCTTCTCACCAGCCAGGTCGGAGATCAGGTGTGGGTGAGAGCCGGACTCCCCTTGGCGATTTCACCGCACTCCGAACCCGAGCCGGACTTTGCGCTCGTGTCGGACGCCGACATCCACAACGACGAGGACCATCCGTCGAGAGCAGCGCTCGTCATTGAGGTAGCCGATTCGAGTCGCGTGTTCGATCTCGGCCTCAAGGCCCGCCTCTACGCTGCAGCGAAGATCCCCGAATACTGGGTGGTCGACCTGCAGACCGAGAAGCTCGTCGTGCACCTCGACCCGAAGAAGGGCGAATACCAACGTGTGCACCGCTTCGGCAAAGGCCGCGAAGTCACCAGCGCCGTCGCGCCGAAGGTGACCGTCAGGGTCGCTGCGCTGTTCTGATCACTTCGTGCCGTACCAGCTCGAGTTGGGGAAGGGCCCGAGCGAGCCCGAGACCACGCCGTTCGTCATGCGCCCCGTCACGCGGCCACGCGCCGAGGGCAACCCGAGCGCATCGGCCGTTCCATTGCCGTCGAGGTCGTGAATCGTCGCCCGCTGCTCGTCGAACCGGAGCCCACCGAGCCCCGAGCCGATCTCGAAGTTCTGCGCGAGCTGATTGGCCAGCGCGGCGCACGCGATTCTGTTCTGGGTCGAGCCGATCTGATCGCAGAGGATCAGGTTGATCAGCTCGCCCACGTCGTGCGCGCGATTGCTCGAGCCCGCCATGATGGCCACGTTGATCAGGTTCACCAGCAGCTTGTTCACGTCGAACTCGATGGTGCGGGGCCCGAGAATCACCTCCTGCGAGGTGCGGGTGCCGCCGAACGCGAGCACGGTGACGCTGATCTGCCCGTTCGCGCCCAGCATTGGGTTGTTCATCACGTTGACGACCTGGCCGTTGTAGTCGAGCCACAGCTCGCTCCACTGCTCGGCCGCCGCGACGCGCGCGTTCTGCCCTTCGACGAGATCCATCAAGCCGCGCGCCTTCATGGGCCGGTTCCCGAAGCGGAACATGTCGCTCAGCACCTGGAACAGCGTGCCGACCCAGGGCGGCGCCTGAATGTTCTGCGAGACGAGGTTGCCGACGTAGCAGATGAGCTGCTGCTCGATGCTGCCGAAGGTCGAGCAGTTCGTCGTCATGCCCGAGGTGATGGCGCGGAGCAGGTCGAGCAGCTTCACGATGTCGCTCGCCCGCTGCGCGAACTCGCTGATGTCGAGCTCGTAGTACGTCTGGTACCGCCCGTTGATGTTGGTCGAGAACGAGGTCGTGCAGCTCGCGCCGGTGCAGGGGTTCGCGAGGCAGGCGCCGTTCACGCACTGCGAGCCCTGCGGGCACATCACCGCGCACGGAGTCGTGCACACGTTCACGCCGCCGGGCTGGCAGCGGTTGAGAATGATCTCCACCCCCGTCGCGACGCAGCGCTGGCCCGAAGGGCAATCACAGTCAGACGCGCACCAGTCGGGAATCGCCGCCGAGCCACCGGCCGCAGCCGTGCCGCCCGCCGAAGCGACGCCACCGCCAGCCGCGCTGCCACCTGCCGCACCACCCGCCGCCGAGCCACCACCCTGCCCCGCGTCGCTCATCAACACGCCCACGGGCCGGTCAGAGCCGGACTTCACGAGCACCGAGCCTCCGCACTGGCAGGCCGAGGCGCTGACGATGACGGCCACCAGGAGGACTCGCATGAGCCGCATGTAGGCCCAAAGCGGGCCCGAGCCGCAAGTGCCGCCGACAAGACACCGCTGGCCCCGCGCCGTGCTACGCGCCCGTCGCATGGAACGCCTGCCGCTCTTCGCGACCGCCACCCGCGGAACCGAGCCCTTCCTCGCTGAAGAGCTCGAGACGCTCGGCTGCAAACGCATTCGCCAGGACCGCGGAGGCGTGCGCTTCTTCGCCGCGCTCGACGAGATCTCGCGGGTGCTCCTCCACTCGCGCATCGCGATGCGCGTGCTGTACCCGCTGCGCCAGTTCGAGGCGAAGGGCGCCGACGGCCTCTACGAAGCAGCGCGCTCCATCGAGTGGGAGGAGTGGCTGGGCCGCGGCTCGACGTTCTCCATCGAGGCGACGCTCAAAGACACCGAGCACACGCACTCGGGCTTCGTCGCGCTCAAGCTCAAAGATGGCCTCGTCGACCGTCTGCGCGAGAAGTGGGGCAGCCGGCCCGACGTCGACACGCACCACCCCACCTTCCACATCGTCGCGCACCTCGCGAAGACCTCGCTCAGCGTCTCGCTCGACCTCTCGGGAGAGCCGCTGTTCAAGCGCGGCTACCGCCAGGCCACCACCGCCGCGCCGATGAAAGAGACGCTGGCCGCCGCGATGTTGATGGGCTCGAAGTACGACGGGAGCGAGGCGTTCCTCGACCCCATGTGCGGCTCGGGCACGCTGGCCATCGAAGCGGCCTTCATCGCCACCCGCCGTGCGCCCGGCCTCAAGCGCGCCTTCGCCTGCGAGCAGTGGCCGTCGTTCGCGCCGAAGATGAAGCCGCTGCTCGACGACGTTCGCAAAGCGGCCCACGCCCAGCTGCGCCCTGCCCCCGCGCCCATCATCGCCCGTGACTACGACGACGAGGTGCTGACCGCGCTCAAGCGCAACGTGGTGACGGCTGGGCTCTCGACGACGGTGCGCATCGAGCAGGCCGACGCGACGACGGCTGATGCTCCCGAAGGCGTGACGCCGGGGCTCGTCTGCACCAACCCGCCCTACGGCGAGCGGCTCGGCACCGGCGGCCAGAAGGGCATGAAGTCGTTCTTCCACAAGCTGGGCAGCAACCTGAAGCGGTGGAACGGCTGGCGGTTCTCGGTGCTGGCGGGAAACGAGGCCTTCGAGAGCGCCTTCGGCATGCGCCCGGCCTCGCGACAACCCCTGTGGAATGGGGCGATTGCATGCCAGCTCATCCACTACCCTGCCCGGGTGCCCATGCAGCCCCGGTAGCGGTATACGCTTTCCCCACCTGTGTCCGTGAGTGAAGCCCAGGAAGACGTCACCGCTGAGACCAACGCCGAGGGGCTCGATCCGCTCATCGGCGTCACGCTCGACGGGCGTTACCGCATCGTGGGCGGCATCGGCAAAGGCGCGATGGGCAAGGTGTACCGGGCGGTGCAGGTCGGCCTGAACCGTGCGGTCGCGCTGAAGGTGCTCGACTCGAACTACGGCGCGGGGCGCGACGAGTCGTTCCGTCAGCGGTTTCTCGTCGAGGCGGCGCTCACCGCGAAGCTCTCGCACCCGAACACGGTGCGCATCTTCGACTACGGCTGCTCGAGCGACGGCATCTTCTACCTCGCGATGGAGTTCCTCGAGGGCGACACCCTCGACCGCGCGCTCTCGAAGGGGCCCCTGGGGTGGAGACGCGTGCTCTCCATCGGCCAGCAGATTGCCCGCGCGCTGCGTGAAGCACACGAGCTGGGCGTGGTGCACCGCGACCTCAAGCCGGCCAACGTGATGATGCTGTCGGCCGACGACGACACCGACCACGTGAAGGTGCTCGACTTCGGCCTGGTGAAGTCGTTCGTCGACGGCCAGGAGCTCGAGGGCCGCGCCATCACCCAGCAGGGCATGCTCATGGGCAGCCCGCCGTACATGGCGCCGGAGCAGGGCGACAAGAACCGCGCCGACCCGCGCAGTGACATCTACTCGCTGGGCTGCATTCTCTTCGAGGCGCTCACCGGCAAGCCGCCGTACCAGGGCTCGGCGCCGCTCGAGATCATCCTCAAGCACGTCAACGAGCCGATTCCGCCGGTGAAGACGCCGGCGAAGTTCGAGACGATTCCCGAGGGCATGGCGGCGGTGGTGACGAAGTGCCTGCAGAAGTCTCCGATGGACCGCTTCCAGTCCATGGACGAGGTGCTGCAGGCCATGAGCGAGCTGACCTCGCCCGTGGCGACGCCGGCCTTCGAGACGCCGCTGCCGCCGACGCCGCTGCAGATTCCGGTGCCTCCGCGCAACAACACGCCGCTGCTCATCGCGGGCTTCGTGGTGGCGCTGCTGGTCGGCATCGGCGGCACCGCCATCGTCCTGCGCAAGTCAGGTAAGGCGAACGAAGCGAAGGTGCTCTTCCACATCGAGACCGAACCCGCGGGCGCGCAGGTCGTCATCGCGAAGGTCATCAAGGGCGTGACGCCGCTCGACGTGGAGCTGGTGGCAGTCGATGGGCGCGCGATGGCCGAGGTGACGCTCCAGAAAGACGGCTACCTGCCGATGACGGTGACGGCCGCCGGTTCGGGCCCGCGCCTCGAGATGATTCAGAAGCTGCAGGTGAAGCCACCCGAGAAGCCGGTGGAGC
This sequence comes from Archangiaceae bacterium, assembly GCA_016879935.1. GTDB lineage: Bacteria > Myxococcota > Myxococcia > Myxococcales > Myxococcaceae > Xiheimicrobium. The sequence goes on from JAACJQ010000042.1 coordinate 16,814, forward strand.
CCGAGAAGACGCCGGTCGTTCCGCCGAAGCCCGCCGTCGACAAGGCCGCGCTCGAGAAGGCGGCTGCCGAGAAGGCCACGCTCGAGAAGAAGGAGCCGAAGGTCGACCCCATCGACAAGGCGTTCAACGACACCACGCCGGTGAAGCAGAAGGAGCCGGTGGTTGCTCCGAAGAAGGAGCCGGTCGCGCCAAAGGTCGAGGCGCTGCCCGTGGTGACGCCGGTGAAGCCGCCGAAGGTGACCGCGCCTCCGAAGAAGACGCCGCCGAAGCCCGCCTCGCGCCTGGGTGGCGACGAAGATGATCCGCTCGCGCCACACACGCCTCCGCCGGCGAACGACTTGAAGCGACCGCAGAAGTAGTGGTGTCTCTGCCGCCGAGGTGACGGCGCCCCCGCAGGCCACGGAATCGACCTGCTCGCGCCACTTACATCTGCGCGAGCGAACGATTTGAAGCGCCCGCAGAAATGACGGTCATGTCTCTCCTCTCCATCGTGTTCATCCTCGCGGCGGCCCCATCGCCCGAAGTCATCGACGACGCCGTTCGACAAGCAGAGGACGATGAAATCTCGGTGCTTCGTGCCGAGGCGCGCGGGCGTGGCGGCATCTCGCTGGCGGGAAGCGCCGCAGTGGGCTTCGCGACCAGGGCCCTCGCGTTCGGTGTCGGGCTCTCGGCCGACGCCGGTCTCATTCTCGCCGACCGCTACGCCATCACGCTGCGCCTCACTGGCACCATCTTTCTGCTGCTGTCGGCCGGCCTTCAGTTCGAGCTCGCGCTGTCAGAGCGCGTGCTGTTCGGCATCGGCGCGTCATGGGGTGCGTTCGGCGGGCTCGATGCGCCGGGCGCGTCGTACGTGGGCATTCCCGCGCGCGTGAGTTGGATGTTCTCGGAGCGCGAACGTCTGGCCGTCGCGCGGCGTGGCTTCATGCTGTTCGGCGAGGTGACTCCCGGGTTCGCCTACGCCAACTCGACAGGGTTCGGAGGGGCGAGGGCTCCGCCCGGCATTCCGCTCTCCATCGTCGCGCTCCTCGGCATCGGGTACACGTGGTGGTGAGCGGGGAGTCGCGCGCGCTTGTGTCAGCGCGTTCTCAGCCGCGTCAGTGAGCGGCAGCGACGCGACCACCCGAGCGCCAGGGCCTGCACACCGAACATCCATGGCAGCGCACGCAATCTCGGCCGCACGAAGGCGCTGCCGCAGAGGTAGCGCGCCGACCCGTGCACCGTGAACGACGCATGCCTCGGAGCGCCGCTCGATTGCAGCAACGAGATTCCTCCGAATGCGCGCCAGGTCTCGACGAACCGCAGGCCTGCGACGGAGGCTCGTGTGCGTTCGAGCGACTGCGCTGTCATCGTCGTGGAGCGACGTGGCGCAGCCCGCATTCTCGCAACGCGCCCGAAGAAGCCCGGCAGCACGCTCAGGCGGGAGGCGTGCATGGTGGTGAACGTCATCGACCGCGTGTGGAGTAGCTTCTCGCGCCGTGACGACCCCCGAACGCTGTCTCGTCGCTTTCTTCACCTGCACGCTCGCCTGTGCACCGAAGAACATTCCACCTCCGGCTGCGACCGCGATGACGGTGGTCGAGCTGCAGCAGGCCGTGGCGCGCGGTCCGTTCCCCTACGACGCCTGCCAGGAGGCGTGGTTCTACGCGGTGGCCGACACGAAGAAGTCTGCCGCGCGGCTCGACACGCTCGTCGCGCAGGACTCGTGCTGTGCCTCCGCCATCGCGAGGGTTCGACTCATTCAGCTCGCGCGCGCCGACACCCTGTCGTGGGCCGCCGAGAGCCGCGCGAACGACGTCGCCACGCGCCTCGAGCTCTGCCGCTTCGCCGCCACCTCGAAGTGGGAGCCCGGCACCTCGGCCGTCGCCGACCTCGTGCTCGACCCCGATGAGGGCGTGCGCATCGCGGCGGTGAAGGCCGTGCGCGCCCTTCGTCAGACCATCGCCGTCGGCCCACTCGAGCGCAGCCTCGCGATGAAGCCGCCCCGCAAAGAAGAAGAGCGCGCCCAGCTCTGCACCACGCTCACCGAGTTCAACATCGACGTGCCGCCCGCTGCGTGCCGTGGCCTCGAGCCGGTGGAGCCACCCTCGCCGCCCGACGTGCCCGGCAAGCCGCCTCCGAACCTGTGCCGCACGCTCATCACCAGCCTCGCGTCGCCCGACTTCGCCACGCAGTCACGCGCGCTGCTCGAGCTCGCCGCGCCGTGGGTGCAGTTTCGCAGCGGCTGCTCGGTACCCAACGACCTGCTGCTGCGGCTGGTGCAACAAGGCGCGCCCGAGGTGCGCGCGACGGCCGCGATGCTGCTGTTGTGGATGAATCACCCTCCCGACATGCGCCGCACACCCGGCTGGGGAAAGTTGGTCATCAGCCCCGAAGCCCGATGAGGAACTCATGAGCAATCACACGCACCACGCCATCGACTACGTCGAAATCACCGTCACCGACGTCGCTGCCTCGAAGGCGTTCTACGCCGCGGCCTTCGGGTGGCAGTTCACCGACTATGGGCCCGACTACGCAGGCATTCAGGGCAACGGTCGCGAGCAGGGCGGACTCACGAAGGGCGTGCCCTCGGGCCGTGGTGGGCCGCTCGTCGTGCTCTTCTCGGCCGACCTCGACGCGACGGTGAAGGCGGTTCGGGCGGCAGGCGGCCGCATCAGCACCGAGCCCTTCACCTTCCCCGGTGGCCGGCGCTTTCACTTCACCGACCTGAGCGGCAACGAGCTGGGCGTGTGGGCCGAGCGCTGAAGCGTCAGACCTTGTTCTCGGTGCCCTTCATCATGCGCTCGATGTTCCCGCGGTGCGTCCACACCATCGAGAGCAGCAGCACACCGGCGAGCACGGGGTACTCGATGGGCTTGCCGAGGAAGAAGCTGGTGACGATGGCGCCGACGCCGCCCGCGAGGCTGCCGATGGAGCTCACCTTCGTCACCACCACGATGACGCCCCAGATGACGGCGCCGACGAGCGCGGCCTGTGGCACGAGCACGATGAGCACCCCGAGCGCGGTCGCGACGCCCTTGCCGCCCTGCCCCTTGAGCCACACGGGAAAGACGTGGCCGAGGAACGCCGCGTAGCCGACGGCGACGTGCGAGAGCGGCCCTTCGGGGAAGACGTGCATCGCCGCGAGGACCGGCAGGGTGCCCTTCACGGCGTCGAGCAGCAGGACGAAGGCTCCGACCTTCTTGCCGGCGACGCGCGCGACGTTGGTAGCGCCGATGTTGCCGCTGCCGTGGTCGCGAACATCCTTCTTCGTGAAGGCGCGCGTGACGAGCACTCCGAAAGGAATGGAGCCCGAGAGGTAGCCGAGCGCGATGAGCCCGATGACAGTCAGCGCCAGTGGAGCACCCGGTACGCGAACACGACGAAGCCGTAGTTCACGACGAAGAGGCTGATGGCGATCCAGCGGGCGCGCTTCCACTCCTTGTCGTCGAGCACGAGCTCGGGGAGCGGCACGCCGAAGACGAGGTGAATGATGGTCAACACGACGGCGAGCGCGAAGCCGACGGCGGCGACGGTGCCGAGCGGGTTCGCGTGCAGCGCGCCGAGCACGTTGAAGTGCGCCACGCGGTCGGCGACGCGGGTGAGGCCGCAGCCCGGGCACGGAACGCCGGTGGTCTCGCGAAAGGTGCAGCCCCAGAACGGAATGATGCGCGCGACCGGCACGTAGCGGGCGACGAGCAGCCCGACGAGCCCCACGATGCCGAGGGCGTCGATGGTGCCGAGGGTGCGGTTGCGCGATGGGAGAACGAGCTGCACGCGTTCGGCAAGGTACACGACCCGCCGCGGGAAGTCAGAGTCAGCGCAGGTCGTCCAGCGAGGGTCAGAGGTCGGCGAGCGAAGCGGTGAAGCCGTTCGAACGCGAGGCTGGCTTCTGCGCAGCCAGCGTGACGGCAGGCTTGAGCCCGCCGCTGAGGTCGACGGGCGACCGGCGGGCCGACTCGAAGCCATCGGCCAGGTGCGACGCGAAAGCAGGCGACGAGGCGCGGAACGAAGGCTGTGCGCTCGGTGCGGCGACCTCGGGCGTCATCGCCAGCGACGCCCACGACGACTTGGTGAACGCGCGCTCGCCCTTGAGGGAGTTCATCGCGCCCTGGAAGTTCTGCGGCATGCGGTCGAACGAGTCGCGGTAGCGGCCGAGGTCGACGACCGCGGGAACGACTCGCTTCTCGAGCGCCGAACGAAGGCCGACTTCACCGGTCTGCTTCGTGGCCTCGTTGCCAGCCAGGCTGATCAGCTCGCGGGCCAGAGAGCGGAAGACGTTCATGGTGAGATTGTCGGTCGATGTAGGCCTCGGGTTGCTTCCGGGAACCGCAAGAAGTCCAGGGCGTTGGCACTGCGCTCACTTCTGAGGTGTTCTTCGCTTCCAGAAGGGTCGAGCGGGCCGGAAGAACACGACTGGTGTTGAATGACGATGGACTGGGTCTCGAGACTTCGACGAGCAGCGATGCAAGGCGCTTTGCTCGCTGCCTCTTCTTCGTGCGGAGGCACTCCGGTAGGCGCTGACGGAGGCGCGCTGAGGCCGTTGCCGGAGTCGCCGTCCGATGCCTCGATCACCGACTACCAACGTGGACTGTTTCCGCGATGCGTTGGCGTGCCGATCTCAGGCATCTGCCCCGATCCTGGAACGCCAGAGGCTCCGACGGCTGTGGAGGGGCCGTACCTCCGCTCGGACGGCGGCGCCGGCTGTTGCTACTTCGCCTTTCCGTATGTGGGGCGCCCGCTTCGAGACGGCACCGAGGTACGCGTCGCCCAACTCTCTTCCAGAACGGGCTGGTGCTGAGTGCCGCCGGAGTCTGGCGGCGCTGAACCGGCGATCTCGACTGACGACTGGGCTCGGTTCAGTGAGCGCGCGCGGTCACTCGATGGCGAAGTTCGAGCCGCGCTCGCACAGCGCTGGTCGAACGCTGCTCTCGGAGAACACGCCTCGATCGGCTCCTTCGCGCAGTTCACCTTGCAGCTCCTCGCGGTCGGAGCACCTCCCGAACTCCTCAGCGCCTCGCATCGCGCAGGACTCGACGAGATCGAACATGCACGACTCTCCTTCCGCATCGTGTCGGCGTTCGCCGGCACTCCGTTGGGCCCCGGTCCTCTGCCGCTCCCGCGAGGCATGCCCGACACGACGCTCATCGGAGCTGCGCGAGCGACGCTGATCGAAGGCTGCGTCGCCGAGACGCTGTCGGCCAACGAGGCGCAGCACGCCGCCGCCTGGACCACCGACCCCGTGATTGCAGCTGTCCTCAGACAGATCTCCGAAGACGAAGCGCGACATGCCGAGCTCGCCTACACCTTCGTTGGCTGGGCGATTCAGACCGGAGGCACTACCCTTGCCGACGCGCTCCGAGAGACCACGCACGAACAGTTCGCAGCGTACGAGCGACTTCCGGCACCAGCCGGCCCGTCGATGAATCTGCGCCCGTGGGGCGTCATGAGCGAACTCGATCGTTTCGAGCTTCAACGAGAGGCGATGCGCAATACCGTGCGGCCTGCGCTCGAATCGATGGGGCTCACACCATGAAGACCGATTGGCTCCCCAGACTTCGACGTGCCGCGCTTCGAGGGGCTCTGCTTGGTGCGACCTCGTGCGGAGGACTGACCGGAGCGCGAGTCGACGCAGGCGCGATCGACAGCGGTTCTGCATTCCCGCCGTGCAGCCCACGGAGCGTCACGCTGTTCGACGGAGGCGCGCAGACCTTCTCGAGCTGCGACGTGATCGCCGTGTGGTGCGACGCGATTCCGGACAGTGGTGTGTGTCCCAGCCCGCCCGGCACTCCGCCTCCCGTGGGACCATTCGCGCGCGCCGAGACTGAATCGGGGTGCTGCTTCGTCTCGCTCGCCTACGGGCGGCCGCTGCGCAACGAAGCTGGCGTCGCAACCGCCTCGCTCGTCACTCGCTCAGACTGGAGCTGAGTCACGGCACTCCAGCGTCGAGCAGCTTCGAGACCCGTCGCTTCACGAGCCCGTCACGGTCGGCGGCGATGAGGCTGCGCGCGAGCTTCTCGGCCTCGGCGCGGCGGTTCAGGGTGAGCAACACCTCGACGCGAACGAGTGCGGCTTCGGTGCGCATCGAGCCTCGAGGAAACTCCCGCTCGTACGTCACGAGCGTCGAGAGCGCCGACGACGGCGAGGTCAGCCGCTGCGTGCGTGCCGAGTCGAGCAGCGCCAGCTCACGTGCGAGCGAGTCGGGCGTCTCCTCTTCGTCTTCTTCCGTCACTCTCGGACGAACGGGCGCCGGCGGCTGCACGACCGCGACAGGCACCGACGCATCGACCACTTCGACGACCGGCATGCCCGCATCGACGACGACGTCCACCACCGGAGGCGGAACGACGACCTGCATGACTCCGGCGTCGACGACGGCTTCGGGCATCTGCTTCGGCGAGCGGTTCACCCACCACAGCGCGACTCCAACGACCGTCACGGCGACCGCGACTCCGGCGATCTTCTTTCCATTCGAAGGCGGCGGCGGAATGGGAGCAGGCGCCTCGGTCGCGGCGAGCAGCGCATCGAGTCCCTTCGCGCGGTCAGCCGGGTCACGCCGGTCGCGCTGATGGCTGTCACGCAGCAGGTCCTTCAACTCATCTCGGGTGGGCTTCGTCATCGCGCCTCCCGTTCGACGTGGGCTTCGAGGAGCGTATCGAATGCCTCCCGCGCGCGACGCAGGCGTGACGCCGCAGTGCCATCGGGAATCTCGAGCAGCTCGGCCATCTCACGCTGCGAGTAGCCCTCGAGGTCGTGCAGCACGAGCGCGACGCGCAAGTCTTCAGGCAGCTTCCGCAGCGTCGCATCGAGCAGCCGCAGCCGCCGCTGGTGTTCGACCTGATCATCAGGTCGGGCGCCGGCGTCGATTTCAGGCAGCTCCTCGACGAGGTCTTCACGCGACCGCGCCGAGCTCATCGACTTCTTCGCGAGCCGTAGCGCCGTGCCGCAGAGAAAGGAGCGCGCCTTGCCGGCTTCGATGTCGTCGAGCCGCGCGATGGCGACGAGGAACGTCTGGTGCGTCACGTCTCCCGCGGCCGCTTCGTCCAGACCGATGCGCCGCAAGAACCGCCCCACGACGTCGTGGTGCGCTTCGTAGAGCACACGCACGCGCTCCTTCTTCACGGCCTCGAGCCGCGCCCCCGGCAACGTCGCCGTCATGACGGGCCACCAGGGCGGAAGCAGCAACGCACGCATGATGACCATATGCGCCCTTCGGCCGCGGGTGAGACGTCGTGTGCTCGATGCCGTGGGCCTGAAAAGTTGATCAAAACGCCCGCCCGACCTCGAGCGCGCCGGTGACCGACGCTCCAGGTACCGAGAACACCTCACCTCGGGGAACGATGACGTACGACTCCTGCCGAAGCGCGACGCCTACACCCACCCGAAGCCCGACCTGCCAGCCGGAGAATTCGACCCCGACGAACCCGAGCGGGCCGACCGCCCACAACCAGCGCTGAGAGGTCGACCGGGTGTCTCCATCGAGGCCTTCGACGAAGACCGGCGCGAGCTGAACGAACCCGCCAAAGCGCGCCCGCAACCACCGCCACGAGAAGCCGCCCGCGGCATCGAGCTCGACGAGCAGACGCGTGGCGTACCGAACGCTGCCGGGCGTCGCGGTCACGGTGCGGCCCGTCAGCCCTGCAGCGCCGAGCGACGCGTGGAAACGGAGCGGCTGCTCCACTCGTCCGACGTTCACGCCAACGCGGCCGCCAGCGCCGAGGTCGACTTGACCACTCACGCCGGTCGACAGCCACGCTCCAGCGCGCGCCTCGAGTTCGAGCGAACGAATCTCGGCAGGAGGCGGAGTCACGATGACGGGCGGCGGTTCGACGACGACGGGCTCGACGACGACGACTGGCGGAGGCGGCGCGACGACGACCGGCGGCTCGACGACGACTGGAGCAGGTGGCGGCGTCACCACGGGCGGCGGTGGCTCAGGCAACACCGTCTTCGCGTTCTCGGGGTCGAGCACGAGCGCTGCCGTCAGCGTCATCGCGCGCGTCACGGTCTCGCACTTCGGGCCGCGCAGGGTCTTCTTCGAGCGCGCTCCATCGGCGAGCTCGACCACGAGGCTTCCTTCGAAGCGCTTGTTCTTGAACGACACCAGCGCCGTCACGCGCGCGGTCGCTTCGCTCACCTTCGGCACGAACCGAACGAGGTCGGTGCGCGCAGCGAGCTCGGCCTGAAACGCGGCCTGATCAGGGCAGCCGATGGGCGCCTGATACTCGACCAGCGTCGGCCGTGGCTCGGGGGTGGCCGCGAGCAGCACGAGAAGAACGAGAGCGCTCAGTTGAGACACCCTCTCCACGCGCCGGACGTCACCGCGCCGCTGCTGTCGTCGAACACGCCTTCGAAGCAGGTGGCCGAGACGCTGCCGCCGACGAAGCTCGCGCCGCGTGTTCCGTCACGATTGACGTAGCGCCACGCGACGTTTCGGTGATGCGTCGACTGGCTCCAGAAACCGAAGACCCCGGTGGCGTCCTCGACGCCACCATCGGCGTGGAGCAGCACCTGGCCGGTCTGAATGCGGCCAACCACACAGCGCGAGAAGCTGGTGATGGTGGGGTCGAAGCACGACTGCACGGAGAACGAACGCTCGCCTGAAAGCGCGACGGGCACCGTGCCCGTAGGCGTGAGCGCGACCGGGAGGACGAGGTAGTTGTCGGCGGGGTTCTGGTCGAGCGACGTCGAGAACGCGCGCGCGGAGATCTCGAGCCAATGCGGCGCTGCGCCGAGGTTCAACGTCGTCGTGACCCGCCGGCTGGCCTGCGGTGAGAGCACGCCGATGGCGCAGCGGGCAGTCGGTGGGTTGGCGACACACCCGGCCGACGAGACGAAGGTGGTCTCCATCGGCCAGCCGAGGTCGACCGAGGTGTCGAGCGCGGCAGCCAGGCCCGGGTTCGTCACCGTCACGTCGACGACGTAGTCGGTGCCGGCCTCGAGCAGCCAGCCCCCAGCGTTCACCAGCACGAGGTCGGGCGTGCCAGCGTCTTGCGAGCCGAAGGCCGTACGGCCGCCGTCGACGTCGCCCGCATCGGCGGCGAGCTGGTGGACCAGGCCCAGCACCACCTCGGTGTCACACGCGCTGAGGGCCCCGGCGAGGGCGACGAGAACGAACCACCTCACTCGCCGAACCCTACAGCGCTCCGTGCATCAGCCGCCGAGAATGCGACGGGCGTCGACGGTCGACTGCAGCGGCTCCTTGCCGGCCTCCCACGGGAGCGACTGCAACGCCCGCCGCTGGGCGCTCGGGTTGGGCCTCGTGTCGCTCGGCAGGTCGCCGATGGCCTTCTTGAGTGAGCGGTACGTCGCGTCGCCGGTGCGGTCGCCATCAGACAGGCGCTTCTTGAGCTCGCCGAGCAGCACGTCGTCGTTCATGAGCAGCGGGTACTGCGTCGCGTTGCCCGTCACCGCCTGCTGCACCACCGCGACCGAGTCGTTGCACACGCCGGTGATGCCGTAGCCGTCGGCGTAGAGGTCGAGCCGCTTCGCTGCGTCTTCCACCACGTCGGTGAACGCGCCAGCCACCGAGAGCGCCTTGAGCGCGTCTTTGCCGCCGATGGTGGGGCTCGACGTGCGGCCCAGCCACTCGGAGTCGGCGTGCACCTCGGCAGGGAAGAAGCCGGTGCCGCTGACGCCCTGGTAGAAACGCGTGGTGGCGTCGAGCTTCGGGCCCTGCGAGTTCGGCCCCGACTTGATCGACACCATCATCTCGGAGTGCGCCGCGGGAACGACGGCCTCTTTGCCCGAGGCGTCCTTGATGCCGGTCTTCACCATCAGCGGCGCGGCGACGTCGACGAACTGCGGCGGGTTGGTGCCGGGCACGGCGGTCTTCAGCGCCGCGAAGTTCGCCACGCGCGAGTCGAAGCGCACCGAGACGTCGTAGCCGGCCTTCTCGAGCGCTCCGGCGAAGTCCTCCATGCGCGTGTACGACTTGCCGTTGAAGGCGACCTCGAACTTCTGATCAGCCGGCGCGGTCGGGTTGCGCGAGAGCCGCTGGAAGATCTCCGAGAAGACGCAGTTCTGCTTCACCTTCGCGTCGGGCACGTTGCTGGCGACGTCGCCGGTGAAGAGGCCTGGCGCGACCTCTTTCAGCTCGGACTTTGGACGCGGGTACGAGACCGAGTCGATGTTCGCGAGGTCGAACTTCTGGGGCAGCAGGTCCTTGCGGGGCTCGGGGTTCTTCACCTTGCCGGCGCGGTAGGCCTGATTCAGCGCACCGATGCCGCCAGACATCTGCTGCGGCGTCACCTCGAGCGCGTTCGTCAACGCCGACGGGTTCGCCTTCACCGCGGCCACCACGGCTGGAGGAATCGCGATGCCCGTCTGCTTCTGGAACCCTTCCAGAATCTTCCCGGCGGCCGCGGCGCCCTGCGGCGAGTTCGACAGGCCCTGCAACACCTGCGGCAAGCCGACGAGCGCGGGGTACCGGCCGGGCACGAGGTCGTAGGGGCTGCTCTTCACGCCACCGAGCGCCTGCGCGACCTTGCCGGTGACGGAAGCGGCGACGTTGCGAAAGCCATCGCTCGCAGGTTTCGGAGCCGGGCCCGTCGTGCCCCAGGCCGCGGGAGCAGCAGGCGTCGCGGGAGCAGCCGGTGCCGTCGCTGGCGCGGTGTTCGTCGCGGGCGTCGTCGGCGTGGTGGGGATCGTCGGGGCGTTCGGGTTGTTTCGAAGGGGAGCAGGCATCAGAGAGCGACCTCGTAGGGGAAGCGGACGTGGAATTTCAAGAAGGCGAAGAACGAAAGCCACACCGTGCGCTCGATGGGCAGAACGTCGAAGAACGCGCCGAGCCGCTGCGGAATGTACGCCTGCGCGCCGCCGCCCACACTGATCAGCACCGTGCGCGTGACGTTGAGCAAGAGCGTCGTCTGCAGCTCGACTCCCGGCCGAAGGAAGAAGGTCTTCGGAATACCGGCGAGCTCGGTGCCGCCGATGTTCGAGTAGATGTACATGGCCGTCAGCAGCAGGTTCGCGTCGAGGTTGAAGCGGCCGCGGCTCTGATTCCAGCTGCGCTCCGACTTCTGGCCCGTCGTCACCAGCGTGAGGCCGAGCGGCTTCCACGTCGCGCCGAAGAGGCCCACGCCGTTGAGCGCGTCGATGCTGGGCGAGACGTAGATGGTCGAGGGAATGAAGATGCTCGGGCCGATCTTCAGCTCGGTGATCTTGTCGGCCTGCCCGCGATAGTTCGCTGGAATGCGGTCGCGGTTCTCGTTAATCCAGTCCTTGTCGATGATGGCGTACAGGTTGAACGCCAGCGCGAAGTGCGGCACGGCGCCGCGGTTCTCGAGCAGCGGGCCGTAGAACCAGAATGCTTCGGGGCCGATGCCGAAATCGGCGGGCACCTTCACCTTGCCGGCCAGCGCGGTGGAAGAGAGGGCCAGCACGGCGCCCAGGACCAGACGGCGAATCACGTGGAGCATCACACCCCCGGTAGGCACACTGCGCAACGACGGTGCCATGACGCAGTGCGAGTGGAACGGATTCACTCGGTTGGAGGCTCGGTGAACGCGCTCTCGAAGCAGGTGCTGGCGACGCGCAAGGCGCACGGCCTGACGGTGGAGAAGGCAGGCGACTACCTGCACTACGAGCAGACGCTGCCGACGATGGCGAAGGCGATGGGCTTCGCTCCGCACGTGACGCATCTGAACATCGTCGTGCACGTCGGCAACGAGCTGTCGAAGTCGCTGCCAATCTCGCGCTCGCTGGTGATGGTCGCGTTCCTCGATGGGTACGCGCTCGCGAAACACATCGATGGGAAGAAGCGCTCCAAGGGCCAGGTGCTGCGCGCGGCAGCCGCGGTGACGCGCTTCGTGAGAGCCGCCGGTCGGTCTGGGCCCGCGTTGCTCTCAGGCCCGCACGGAGAGACGGCGAAGACGCTCATCGAAGACTTCGCGCCGGAAGGAGACGAGGCGGCGCTGCAGGGCATGGCGAACGGCTTCGCGTGCGGCGTGCTGCTCTACCAGTACGAACACGAGCTCGTGGTGCCGGGCTTCGACGCCCTCACACCGGCCAAGAAGGCGAAGGCCGCCAGGCCCTCTGACGTCGAGGTGGCGCTGCCGAAGGCGTTGCTCGACGGAGTCCTGGCCGCTCCCGATGACGACGCGCCCCGGCTCGTGGCCTCAGACTGGCTCGCGGAGCGCGGCGACCCGCTCGGTGAGTTCATTCAGGTGCAGTGCGCGCTGGGCCGTGGCCGCTTCGGCGCCGGTGGAAAGTGGGTTCGGTCGGCGAAGAGCACCCTTCCCTTCGAGACGCGCGAGGAGCTCGAGGCGCGCGAACAGGAGCTGCTCAAGCTCTACGAGAAGCGCTGGGTGGCGCCGATTCGAAGCGCGATTCGGCAGTGGGGCTTTCGGCGCGGCTTCGTGAACGACGTCATCGCCGACCTCTCGAAGTTCGCGGCCGCCTCGGGAACGACGTTGGCGCGCACGCCGCTCGAGAAGGCGAAGCTCACGGGGCTCCAGCGCGAGCAACTCGCCGCCATCGTGAAGGCGCCTGCGCACCCGACAGTCGACTTCATCGACCTGGCCGCGAACCGCATCGACGACCGCGTGGCACCGCTGCTGTCGGCGCCGCTGCTCTCGAAGGTGACGAAGTTGAACCTCGAGATGAACCCGCTGGGCCGCGAGTGCCTGACCGCGCTCTCGACCCATCGCTCGCTGAAGCGGCTGCTCCTCTCACGGCTCGAGGTCACCGACGCCGACTTCGCGCAGCTGACTCGGGCTCCGTTCTGGAAGTCGCTCACCGGGCTCTTCATTGGGCGCTGCGAGCACCTGTCGGCTGGGTTGGCCGAGGCCGCCAACGCGGCGCCGAAGCTCGAGTGGCTGAGTCTGCCCGAGCTGTCCGACGACGAGGTGCTCGCGATCGCGAAGGCGCACCCGAAGCTGAAGTACCTCTCCATCGTCACGACGACGGTGAAAGACGCGACCGTGATGAAGCTGCTCGACCTGTTGCCCGAGCTCACCGGGTTTCAGGCTCCGCACGCGTCGTCCGAGAAGACGAAGGCGCTCGTCGCGCAGCGCCTGCCCGGTAATCGCTACGTCGGGTTCTTCGACTGATCAGCGACCTTCATCGCGACGTCGAAGCCGAACACCGCACCGCCACCGTCACGCTGCCGCGCCCACACCGTGCCGCCGTGTGCCTGCGCGATGCGCTTCACGAGCGCGAGCCCGAGACCGAGCCCTTCTGACGTGCCGTTCTCGTCGGTCTTGCGCTGGAACTTCTGGAAGAGCGCCGCTTCGCCACCCTCGGGAAGGCCGGGGCCGCGGTCGAGCACGTCGAACGACACCTTCTCGGGCCTGATGACGACCCGCAGCGTCTCGACGCCCGTTCCGTGCTTCTTCGCGTTGTCGAGCAGGTTGGCGATGGCGCGCTGGAGCAACGTCGCGTCGCCCGTGAGGCGATCTCCATCGCCTTCGATCTGCGCCACGGTCGGCTGAAGTCCTGCTCGCTCGACGGCGCGGGTCACCACGTCACGCACCGAGAGCTCGCGCATCGTGAGCACGCCGAAGTCGAGACGTGAGCTCGCGAGGAGCTGTCCGACGAGCGCGTCCATGTCCTCCACTTCGCGATCGAGGTCGTCGTAGGTCTTCGGCGTGGCGCCGGTATCGCGCGCGATCTCGGAGACGATGCGCATGCGAGCCAGTGGCGTGCGCAGCTCGTGGGAGACGGCCGCGAGCAGCTCGCGTTGATCAGCCAGCTGCTTTTCGATGCGCGTGGCCATGTCGTTGACGGCATCGGCGACGACGCCGAGCTCATCGGGCTCGTGGCACGACAGCTCGGCCCGTGCCGAGAGGTCGCCGGTGCCGATGCGCTTCACGACCTGGGTGAGGTCGTCGAGCGGCCGCGCGAGGCGACGCGCCACTTTTCCCGAGGCGAGCCAGAGCACGCCGATGGCGATGGCGAAGCCCAGGCCGAAGCGCCAGGCGTGCGGGCCTCCATGCGGGTCACACACGCGCACCAGGCCGAGCGTCGTGCCGTTGCGAACCACGGGAATCTCGTAGGCGCGCCGGCCGCAGGGGTCTCCCAGGCCTCCAAGCGAGACACCGCTCGCGTCGAACAACTCGAGGTTCATCTCGAGCGTCTCGGCCGTCTCTTTCGCGAAGTTCTTTCGCGCCACCGGGTCGTCCCACTGGCGGGCGAACTGGGTGCCGACCCACGCGAGGCCGCGGTTCACCTGCTGACGCCACTCGGGCTCGGGGCCCAGCACCATGAACACGAACGACGTCAGCATCATCGTGGCCGCGATGCCGCCGGCGAACCACGCGAAGATTCTCCGGTGCAACCGCACGCGCACGAACCGGCCCAGCGGGCCCATCTTCGGTCTTCGGTGCGAGTGGAAGGGCTTCACGACTTCAGTCTTTCGTCAGCACGTAGCCGACACCGCGAACCGTCTTGATCAACTTCGGTGGATCATCGCCGAGCTTCTGGCGCAGGTGGCTGATGTGCACGTCGACGGTGCGCTCTCCAACCACGACGTCGCCGCGGCCGGCCTCCGAGAGCAACGCGTCGCGCGGCACCACCCGGCCAGCGCGACGCATGAGGGCGACGAGAATGTCGAACTCGATGCCGGTGAGGTCGGCCACCTTGCCTTCGACCGTCGCGGTGCGCGCGGGCACGTCGACGACGATGTTGTTGGCCTGCAGCTGCTCGTTCACCACCTCGGGCCGCGACCGCCGCAGCACCGCCCGCAGCCGCGCGAGCAGCTCACGTGGAGAGAACGGCTTGCCCACGTAGTCGTCGGCACCAATCTCGAGGCCCACCACGCGGTCGGTCTCGTCTCCGCGCGCGGTGAGCATGATGACGGGCACGTTCGACTTGGTGCGAATGCGCTTGCAGACCTCGAGGCCGTCCATGCCGGGCATCATCACGTCGAGGAGCACCGCGTCCTACGCGCCCTGCTCGAGCATGGCCAACCCTTTGGGGCCGTCAGGCGCATGCGCGAGCGTGACGCCGTTCTGCCCCATGTAGCTCTGGAGCAGCTCGGGCAGCCGCGCGTCGTCGTCGATGAGCAGAACTCTGGAGGCCATGGTGTTCGTTCTCGGGCTGAAGGGCGCATCGAGCATGCAGCACCCGATGCGCCCTCGCTATGTTCCTTCGCGCGCTCGCCCTGCTTGGCGGACCCACTTCGTCCGCCAAGCGCTCGCCAGCGCGGGTTCCTTCGCGCGCTCGCCCTGCTTCGCGGACCCACTTCGTCCGCCAAG
>JAACJQ010000299.1 GCA_016879935.1 Archangiaceae bacterium
CGCCGGGCCGGCTGGTGCTCTCACCGACAACGGGGATCAACTTCGGCATTGCGATGGCAGCTGGAGCGATCGTCGGAGACTCCAAGTCCGACTTGATCGTTGGCGCATCGGCTCGAGGGACCAATATCGGCTCTGTGTTCGTTTACACAGGAGGCACCATCGACGGCGGTGCCTGCGGGGCGGGATGTCAGGAGCTTCAGCCTCCTACGCCTGAGCCCGGTTTGTACGGCACCGATGTTTCGACCGGCGGCAACGTCGGAAATGTCGCTGCGGAAACGCTGCCAGACCTCGTCGTGGCCCAGCCCACCTGGCCCACGAACGTGACGTCGACTGCGCAGGGGCGTGTCTTCATCTACTTCGGCACGAGCAACTCCACGCTCGACACCGTCAACTTCATCGAGATTCGAGGAGTCGCAGGAGAGGCATTCGGCTCGACAGCTCAGATCATCAAGGACATCGACAACGATGGTCTCGACGAACTGGCGATCTCCGCCCACTCTCAGGGCGGAGGCCAGGGCCGGGTGTACATCTTCAGAGGCCGCTCAGCGAACCCCACTGGCACCCCCGCCAACGCGAATGACAACTGGTACACGAGTCGGAGTGGCGGCTTTGTGAGTTCATCTGCTGCAAACTGGATTCTCGCCGGTCCAACGCCTGTGGCATCTGGCGGCAATGAATTCGGTCGGCTGCGTTGGGGCGTTACGCAACTCGGCGATGTTGACAACGATGGGCGTCAGGACTTCGCAATTCCGATGTCAAAGCTGGCGAGAAATCGCTTGGTTGCATTCTCGGGTGCGCGCGTCGCAGCGACCAACACCGGTCTTCCCAATCCAGCATCCACCTCATTGGTGGTCGACATCGTGGCTCCCCGCTCACTCACCGTCGATGGCTACCAAGTCCTGCTTGCTCCAAGTGGAGAGAGCACTGGCAATAGCGTCGATGGTTTCGCCCGCCGAGCCATCGGGAATCTGACCGTGCAAGGGTCACGGGCCCTCGTGGTCAGCAACCCCAATGCAAACGCCGTCTATGTGTACACAGGTGTAACGGGTTCGGTGCCCACGATGCCAACGGCGACCATCGTCGGAGCGGTGACGTTCGGATTCAACGCCTCAGCTGGGGACTTGAACGCGGACGGGCTTTCAGATCTCGTGGTCACTGAAAACTCCGTGGCCAACGCCAACAACTTCGTCGTCTACCAGCGCGGCATTGGTGCTCCGTTCGAAACCGCAGCCCAGATCACTCCCGTTCCAGGTCCTGCCAAGTCCTGGCTCTCACGAATCGTCGGGCCGCCTTCGGGCCGCCTTGGACGAGTCAACCTCATTCATGACGTTGATGGGGATGGCCGACCTGAGTTGATTCTTGGTGATGAGGGCAACAGCCAAGTCGTACTGTGGAGATAACTATGGCGTCATCGAAGAAGCCCTACGTCACCCCTTCCGTCAAATCAGCATCGGTTGGAGAAAAAAGCGTGTTGCTGGCGTGCACTCCCCTCTTCTGTGGTGCTCTTGAGTGCTGCGGACCGGGCACGGCAAACGAGGGCAGCTGCCAGCCTCCCGGTGAGTGCGACGCTCCTCCATGACTTCCGTCTGACCCGTGCCCGGCAAACTGGGAAGCCCGGGCGCGAGAGCCTTGGGGTTGTGCACGCTCATCTGGGGGCTGACGTTCGTGGTCGTGAAAGACGCGCTCAACGCGTCTGACTCGTTCACCTTCCTCGCATTTCGGTTCGCGCTCGGCGCCGTCGCCAGTCTGCTCTGGGCGCGGCGCCGTGCTTTTGAGCGCGCGACGATCACCAACGGACTTGGCCTCGGGCTGGTGCTCTTTGCGGGCTACGCGTTTCAGACCTTCGGGCTCGAGAGCACCACACCGTCGCGCTCCGCGTTTCTGACCGGGCTCGCGGTCATCGGAGTGCCCTTTGTCTCCTGGGTGCTCTTTCGGCGCGCGCCGTCGTGGGCATCGGCTGCTGGAGCCCTCGTCGCCATCGCCGGTCTCGCGCGCCTCACTGGCTTCGGTCTTGGCGATGCGCTGAGCCGCGGAGACCTGCTCACGCTCGGGTGTGCGGTCGCGTACGCGCTCCACATCGCGCTCACCGAGAAGTTCGCGAAGGGAGGGGCGTCGGTGGGGCTCGTCGCAGTCCAGCTGCTCACGGTGGCGGCGCTGTCGGCCATCTGCATCCCGCTCGGGACGCCACGGTTCCAGCCAACGTCTGCCTGGTGGGGCGCCGTCGCGACCACGGGCCTCATTGC
Organism: Archangiaceae bacterium; assembly: GCA_016879935.1. Classification (GTDB taxonomy): domain Bacteria; phylum Myxococcota; class Myxococcia; order Myxococcales; family Myxococcaceae; genus Xiheimicrobium. Next base: position 2,244 of record JAACJQ010000299.1, read on the forward strand.
GTCTGCTCTCGCCATTTCGATTCAGACCTGGGCACAGACCCGAACTTCGGCTGTGCGTGCCGCCGTCATCTTCTCGCTCGAGCCCGTCATCGCGCTTACGGCATCAGTCGTTCTCGGCCGTGAGTCGCCAGGCGCCCCCGAGCTGCTCGGCGGTGGCCTCATCGTCGCTGGCGTGCTCGTCTCCGAGGTCGGCACCTCGATCGCCCGAAGCAGACCCGTTCAGATCGCGCAGACATGAAGGTGAGAACCAGCACCTGGGTCTTGCTGGTGATGCTCGCAGCGAACACGGTCGTCGCTGCGCGACCACGGTTCTTCATGCCGGCTGCGTGGTTCCGTCCACTCCCGCATCAGGAGTACGGCTTCACCACCGCCGACTTCGCGCTGATTGTGCTGCTGGTCGCGCTGACGGTGTTGGCCGTCGTCATTCTGCTCTACGCCGTGATTCGCGCTGCGCTTCGGCCTGACTTTCGACGCGACGCACTGATACTGGGAATGGCCATCGTGCTGAACGGTGCGGGGTGGTTCCTCGCCTCGTGGCTCAATCAGCGCTGACGCGCTCCCGGCGTTCACGGAGACGTTCTGTTCCGGTGGGATGTGCACATCGGGTAGCGCGTCGGGCGGCTCCGCGTCGGGCGGCTCCGCGTCGGGTGGCTCCGCGTCGGGTGGCTCTGCGTCGGGCGGCTCCGCGTCGGGTGGCTCCGCGTCGGGTGGCTCCGCGTCGGGTGGCTCCACGTCGGGTGGCTCCGCGTCGGGTGGCTCCGCGTCGGGTGGCTCCGCGGCGGGTGGCTCCGCGGCAGGCGGCTCGGCGGCAGGCAGTTCGGCGTCTGGAGGCTCGGCCGCAGGAGGCTCAGCCGCAGGCGGTTCGGCGGCAGGAGGCTCGGCTGGGGAGACCCTTGTCCGAACCAGTACAATTGCGAGCCTGAGGTTGGCTATCAGTGTTGCCAGCCGAGTCCCGACAGTTGCTTCATCAACTGCTGAGACCCCGCTCCGACCAGATTGGTGACAGGACGGCCCCATCAGAAACGTCGTCTTGGACTCGGCAGATGACGCGCCTTGACACCTGATCGACGCGTATTAACCACCCCGGCCGATGATCCAGGTCGACGGTCTGAGCAAGTACTACGGCGAACACGCCGCCATCAAAGGCCTGTCCTTCACCATTCAGTCCGGTGAGGTGGTGGGCTTTCTCGGTCTCAACGGCGCGGGCAAGACGACGACGCTCAAGGTGCTGGGGTGCGTGCTGCTCCCCACCTCCGGGCGTGTCATCGTCGACGGCTTCGACGTCACGCGAGACCCGCACGAGATTCGCAAGCGCATCGGCTACCTGCCCGACACGCCGCCGGTCTACGACGAGATGACCGTCGGGTCGTACCTCGCCTTCGTCGCGAAGCTGCGAGGCGTCGCCGATGCCAACGTCGCCAACTTCGTCGCCGATGCCGAGAAGAAGACGGCCATCACCGACAAACACGACGACATCATCTCCACGCTTTCGCACGGCTACCAGCAGCGCGTCGGCCTGGCCCAGGCGCTGGTGCACAAGCCGAAGCTGCTCATCCTCGACGAGCCCACGGGCGGTCTCGACCCCGTGCAGATCGTCGAGATGCGCGAGGTCATCAAGGCGCTCAAAGGCGAGCACACCGTGCTCGTCTCGAGCCACATCCTCGGAGAGATCTCCCAGGTCTGCGATCGCTACCTCGTCATTCAAGGCGGCGAGCTCATCGCGCAGGGCACCGAGGCCGAGCTCTCGAACAAGCTCGGCTCAGGCGGGCCCATCGAGATCGATTGCGTCGGAGCGGCCGGCCCCGTCATCGAGCTCCTCAAGAAGGTCGACGGCGTCGTCGACATCACGATGGTGAAGCTCGACGGCCAGAACCTCTCGCTCCACGTCGACGCGAAGAACGACATCAGGCCCCAGCTCGTGAAAGCCCTCGTGCAGGCCGACATCGGCGTCTTGCGCGTCGATCGCGCCGCGCACCGCCTCGAGAACATCTTCCTCAAGCTGACCCACGGAAAGGACGCGTGATGAACACCGTGCTGCTCATCGCCCGCCGAGAGCTGGGCGCCTACCTGCGCACCATGAGCGGGTACGTCATCATCGCGGTGCTGCTCTTCCTCGACGGCCTCGCCTTCAACGCCTTCGCTGTCGCCGGCACTGCCAAGAAGTCCTCCGAGGTGCTCGCCGACTTCTTCTTCTGGACCTCGGGCATCGGCATGGCCGGCGCCGTGTTCCTCTCGATGCGCCTCATCGCCGAGGAGCGTCAGACCGGCACCGTGCAGCTGCTCTACTCGTCGCCCGTGCACGATCGCGAGATCGTCGCCGGCAAGTTCCTCGCGGCGCTCGCGTTCCTCTGTCTCTTCTACGCGGGCACTGCGTACATGCCGATTCTCGTCGCCGTGTACGGGAAGATCTCCCTGGGCCACGTGCTCTCGGGCTACCTCGGCCTCATCTTCGTCGGAGCGGCGAGCCTCGCGGTCGGCCTCTTCGGCAGCGCGCTCACCAAGAGCCAGGTCGTCGCGGCCGTCAGCTCGGGCGTCATGTGCGTCGCGCTCACCATGTGCTGGATCGTCGCGAAGGTCGTCGACCGGCCCTTCACCGAGATCATCACCGGCCTCGCCTGGTTCGGGCACTTCGAGCCGTTCCGTCAGGGCCTCGTGCACCTCAAACACTCCGTCTATTTCGGGCTGGTCACCTTCGTCGCGCTCTTCGCCGCCACGCGCGTGCTGGAAGCGCGGAGGTGGAGGTAAGCCATGCTCAAGAAAAGCTGGATTCTCTCGCTGCTCGTCGGCGCCGGCCTGCTCTCGGTGTGGATCGGCGAGCGCATCGTCGACGGTGACACCCGCACCATCTTCACCGCTGGCGGCGCGGTGCTCATGGCCCTCGCCATCGGCCTGCGCTTCATGCGCGTGAACGTCGCCAACTCGGGGCAGATCGAAAAGACGCTCCTCGGCCTGCACGGCCTCACCTTCCTCTCGGTCGGCCTCTACGTCTGGCAGTCGGACCTGTGGGCGAAGGTCGCGGGCCAGACGCTCGAGACCGACTGGCCGAAGCTCGCAGGGGTCGTCGCCGTCCTCGTCCCCGCCGTGCTGGTGCTCGCGCTCATTCCCACGCTGCTGGTGGAGCTCTCGTACGCCGCGATGGCGAAGGCGCCGGTGATGGAGATCGGCCGCATTCAAGAGGCCACGAACGCCGGCCTCGGCCTGGGCTTCGTGCTCATCTTCGCGTTCTCGGTGCAGTACGTCGTCACCGAGCGCGACGTGAAGAAGGACTTCTCGTACTTCCGCGCGGCGCGCCCCGGAGACGCCACCAAGCGCCTCATCAACTCCCTCGACGAGCCGCTCGAGGTCTTCCTCTTCTTCCCGCCCGCCTCCGACGCGTCAGCGTTCGTGCAGGCGTACTTCGACGAGCTCAAAGAGGGCTCCTCGATGCTGAAGGTGCAGCTGCTCGACCAGGCGCTCGAGCCCATCAAGTCGAAAGACCTGGGCGTCAGCAACAACGGCTCGGTCGTCATCAAGAAGGGCGCGCGCAAAGAGACGCTCTTCCTCGGCACCGAGGCCGAGAAGGCCCGCACGCAGCTGCGCGGCCTCGACGTCGAGATTCAGAAGCGCGTGCTGCAGATCGCCAAGAGCAAGCGCACCGTCTACATGACGTCGGGCCACGGCGAGCGCACGCAAGACCCCATCGCCAACGAGCAGCGCGCCAACATCGACATTCTCTGGCGCTCCCTGCAGGACCAGAACTTCGAGGTGCGCACGCTCTCGGCCGCCGAAGGCCTTGGTCAGGATGTGCCCCGTGACGCCGCCGCGGTGTTCGTCATCGGCCCCACGCGCGCCTTCACGCCGCCCGAAGCCCAGGCCCTGGTGGAGTACGGCAAACGAGGCGGCAAGCTCTTCATCGCACTCGACCCCGAAGCGGGCCCGTCGTTCGAAGAGCTGCTCACGCCGCTGGGCCTCTCGTTCAAGCCCGAGATTCTCACCGACGACAAGAGCTTCGCCCGCATGCGCGCGCAGGCCAGCCCGTCTGATCGCCGCAACATCGGCACGCGCACTTTCTCGTCGCACCCGTCGGTGAACTACCTCTCGCGCTCCCAGCAGCCGGTGCTGCTCGTCGGCTCGGGCGCCATCACCGAGCTGCAGACGCACCCGGCCGATCTCGTCATCGACATGGCGCTGCGCTCGCAGTCGACGACGTGGAACGACGTGAACAACAACTTCGAATACGACGCGCCGACCGAGGTGCGTCAGGCCTACGGCGTGCTCTCGGCCGTCACGCGCCGCGCCGCCAGCAACAAGCTCGAAGACGAGCTGCGCGTGCTGGTGCTGGGAGACTCCGACGGCATCGCCGATGACGTGCTGCCGCTGCTCCAGGGCAACCAGTACCTCGTCGTCGACGGCCTCAAATGGCTGCTCGGTGAAGAGCAGCTGCAGGGGAACACCAACAGCGAGCTCGACGTGCCGATGACGCGCACGCGCAAGGAAGACTCCGTGTGGTTCTACGGCACGACGTTCCTCGCGCCGGTCGCGGTGCTGGCGCTGGGCTTCGTCATGCGGCGGCGCACGAGCCGGCCGCGCAAGCAGCAGGAGGTGAAGTCGTGAAGGCCCGAAGCGTCGCGATGACGGGAGCGCTGGCGGGGCTGGGTCTGCTCGCCGCGTACACCACGTGGCAGCGCCCGAAAGAGACGGCGGCGGCCTCGACGAACGTGAAGGTGCTCGACGCCAGCAAGCAGTCGCTGGAGTCGGTGAAGTACGAAGACGGCCAGCGCTTCCTCTCGCTCAAACGCGTCGAAGGTGAGCTCTGGGTCACCTCGGGGTGGATTCCCGGCAAGGAGCCCGCGCCGCCCGACGCCGGCGTGACGACGACGTTCGTTCCCGCCGACGGTGGGCTCGATGCCGATGGTGGCGTCATCGACGCGGGCTTCATCGAGGTGTCGAGGAAGGCGCCGAAGGTGGCTCCCACGCGCGAGGTGAAAGCGAACGAGCGTGCCGAGACGGCGCTGCAGAAGTTCATGCCGTTCGAGGCGACGCGGGCGCTGGGCTCGCTGACCGACGAGAAGCTCGCCGAGCTGGGCCTCACGGGAACCGATCGCAAGCTCGAGCTGATGGTCGCGAGCACCGCGCGCGTGTTCAAGGTGGCGAAGACGCTGCCCGGCATCTTCGGCACGTACATTCAGGAAGAGCGCACGGGTGAGGTGTACCTGCTGCCCGGCTCGCTGCTGTCGGACTTCGACCCGCAGTCGCAGGTGCTCGTCGACCGCCGCCTGCACGTCTTCAAGCAGAGCGAGTTCGACGCCTTCACCGTGAAGTCAGAGGGCAAAGAAGCCTCGTTCGTGCAGACGAACGCCGAGATTCCCACGACGGCGAAGGTCGCGCGCGCGGCCACTCCGGACAAACCCGACGAGCTCGTGAAGAACTGGCACGACAAGGTCTGGGGCCGCCTCATCGTCACCGAGGTGCTGGGCAAGGGTGAGCTGCCGAACGGCAAGGAGCCGACCGTCGCGCTGCGCCTCGACTATTCGCAGAAGGGCAAGGCGAAGGGGTTCCTCGAGCTGGCCATCGGCGACGGCGTGTCGATGTGGGCGCGCACCGAGAACACGGCCTCGTGGGTGTCGGTGCACCAGGGAAGTGACGAGCTGCTCATCGAAGCGAAGAAGCTGGTGCTCGAGCAGTAACGACGAAGCGCATGTCCCTCGACCAGGCGAAGCGGGCGCTCGAGTCGGGAAAGCTGAGCGAAGGTGTCGTCGCGCTGCTCGAGGCGTGGCGGGCGGTGCCTGCCCCTCGTATCGCCGACGTGCTCGACGGGCTGTCGAAGCGCAGCCCTCGCGGCCCGATTCAGGGAAAGAACCAGGCCGAGCTGACGCGCGCGTTTCTGGAGCGTGTGGCCGAGAAGAACCCGCTCGACCCGCCGCGCCTCGCGGAGGTCATCGGCACCACGCGTTCGCAGCAGATGGTGGAGCAGCTCGAGGCCCTGCTCGACTGGCCAGCGGACCCGCGTTGGACGACGCCGTTCCTCCGGCTGCTCACGAATCCTCCGTTCACCGGCTCGGGCACCCAGTCGGCGTGGCGACGACTGTTCAAGCTGCTGCAGCAGACGGCGGACCCTCGCCTGCTCGAGCGGCTCCCCGCCCTCGACTTCGCGGCGCTGCTGGTGAGACCAGGCCAGGCGAACGTGGAGGCCTTCGCAGCCGAGTTCTTCACCGAGCGGAGAGATGCGGTGCTCGCGGCGGTGCGCAAGAAGCACAAGGCAGGTGCTCCACGAATCGGAGCAGCCGACGAAGCGACGCTGGCCGCCATCGAACGCCTCGTGGCGACCGACACCGTGACGCAGCTCGAGGCACAGGTCTTCGCGGCGCCCCAGTCGGAGGCACCCGCGGTGCTCACGGACTACCTGCTCGAGAAGGGGGACGAGCGCGGCGAGTTCATGGCGCTGCAGCAGCAACGGCTCGTGGGCCGCCTCAGCGAAGAGCAGGAAGCACGTGAAGAGGCGCTGCTCGAGAAGCACGCGACGACGTGGCTCGGCGCGCTGGCGACGGTGGTGGAGCCGACGACGGTTCGGTTCGAGCGCGGCTTCCCCGCGGCGTGCGAGCTCACGACGGGCCAACCGGCGCTGCTCGCTTCGGTGGCGAATGACCCGGCCTGGGCCACCGTGCGTCACCTGCATCTGCATAGCGACGTGCCGCAGACGCTCCTGCGATCTCCGGCGCTCAAGCAGCTCGAGGCCGTGACGCTCATTCGGGAGGCGGCTGCACGCGCGATGTTGAACGCGCCCGAGGCGTGGCCGTGGCGGCAGGTGGCGCTCGATCTGCCGTCGTACCAGTCGCGGAGCGCAGACGTGGCGCTGCTGCAGCGCAGGCTGACCGCCACGTTCCCCAACCTCACCTCACTCGCGCTCGACGGCTATCAGAATGCGGACGACGCGTTCGACTGGGTGACGAGTTTGCCGGTGATGGCGCAGCTGCGGTGGTTTGGCGTGAACTTCACCCACAGCTCGAGGCTCGCGGCGACGCTCGACCGGCTGCTGAAGCGCGTGCCGCCCACCGTGGACCTCGACCTGAGCTTTTGCTGCCACCAGGGCTACCGGTTCAGGCTGCACCGCTCGACGGAGCGGCGAGTGCTCGAGCTCGCGGGGCGCGGGTACCAGGGCACGACGAGCGTGCCGAACGACGTGCTCCTCGAAGCGGCGGCGCCACTCGCTGGAACGCTCCATGAAGTCTGCTTCACCTCGCGCGCGACGAAGGCCCACCGCGCGAAGGCCGAGGCGCTGCTCGCGAGCGGCGGCGTGGTTCGGGTATCGAAGGAAGGCGCTCGGGTGCCGCTGCCAGACTGAAGTCTCAGCGCGCTCAGTACTCGCACCACCTCGCGCAGAAGTCGCTCACCTGCCTTCGATTCTGCAAGGCGCGGCAGGCGCTGGGCGAACACCGGCCCTCGACGCAGCCGTGAAACGGCGGACAGTCGCTGTTCTCGTTGCATCCGCAACGGCCCGAGACGCCGAGCTCGGGGCCGCAGCCCAGGGGGTAGGTCGCGTCGTTGCACAGGAACGAGCCCGTGCAGGCCACGCCGCAGCCGCCGCAGTTGCCGCGGCTGTAGGAAATGTCGACGCACGAACCACCACAACAGCGTTCAGACTCGACGGTTGCTCCCGTGCATTGGGTGCCATCGCTCTTCGACTTGTACTGGCATTGGCCCGTCGACCGATTGCAGGTGCCGTTCGGGTCGTCGCAGCGGCCTGGCGACGGGTTGCGACACGACTTCGTGGTGCCGACGCACCGGCCGTCGGTCGAGCACCGATCGCCCGTGGTGCATGGGTTGTCGTCTGAACACGCGCCGCCGACGTTCACCGCCGCGTAGACACAGCCACGCGAGGGGTCGCAGGTGGCGGTGGCGGCCATGCATTCCGGCTCGGAAGGCGCTCCACAGACGACCGGCGCACCGCCAACACACGCACGTTGCGAACACCGTTTTCCGGTGATGCAGGCGTTGCCGTCGGAACACAGCCCCGCTTCGCAATCAGGGTCTGCGCAGTCGATCAGGCCATCGGTGTCGTTGTCGGCACGGTCTGCACAGTCGCCCTCGGTGGTCGCAGGCACCTTGATCTGAACCAGCGTCTCGCCGCTCGCCTCCTTCGCACCGCTCTTCCACACGGCGGTGATGGTGGCTGACTTCCCGCTCAGGCAGCGTTCGTCTTCGGTCGCCGCGCAGGTGAAGTCGACGAAGGCGGAGCCGAACGAATCGAGTTGAACGGTGACAGGCGTACGAAGACTCCCGTGTGAGGACACGACCGTCACCGAGCCGGTGCCGACGTTGTCTTCGGGCGTTCGCGCACGAATCTCGATCTCCGAGCTCGTACCCAAGACGCTGACCGTCCCTGGTGTTGGAATGAGATCGAGCGTTCCGGCTGGACCGCTGCACCCCATCACCCCAACAAAAACAATGCTGAGCCCTCGCATGTGCTCCCCCTTGGGCGCGAGGGGAGCAAGAACCAAACCAGGTGGCCGTCAGCTCTTCTTCACGGGCAGCCGCATGATGAACGTCGCGCCCTGCCCGACGGTGGATTCGGCGGTGAGCGTGCCGCGGTGGGCCTCGATGATGCTGCGCGACACCGAGAGCCCGAGGCCCGTGCCGAGCCCGCGCCGTTTGGTGGTGAAGAACGGCTTGAACAGGTTCTGCATCACCTCGGGAGGAATGCCCGGGCCCGTGTCCGAGACGAGCACCTTCACGAAGTCGCCGTCGGCCGCCGTCGCCACCGTCACCCGCTTCGTCGGTGACTCGGCCATCGCCTGGCCCGCGTTCATCATCAGGTTGAGGAGCACCTGCCGCAGCTGGTTGTTGTTGCCGAGAATGCCACCGAGCCCGTCTCCGAACGCGGTCTCGACCTTCACGCCCTGCATCTGCAGCTGATGCCGGCACAGCGTCAGCGCGCCCTGGAGCACCTCGTTCACGACGAGCGGCTCCATCTCCATCTCGGGCGGCCGTGCGAACTCGAGCAGGTTCTGCAGAATCTTGTTCGCGCGCTGCGTGTCCGACTCGATGAGGCCGAAGTACTCCTTCGCTTCGACCATGGTGTCTGCCTCTTTGCCGAGCTGTGCGAAGCCGAGGATGCCCACCATCGGGTTCTTCACCTCGTGCGCGACACTGGCAGCGAGCTCTCCGACGGCCGACAGCTTCTCGGACTGCACGAGGTTGTTGTGCGCGCGCTGCAGGTCGTCGCTGCGCCGAATCAACTCGCGGCTCATCTCGTTGAGCGCCGTGCCGACCGACCGAATCTCGGGCGCCCCTTCGACGGGTACTTCGACGCCGTACTCGCCCTTCGAGATGACGGCCATGGTGTCACTGAGCCGACGCAGCGGCGCGGTGAGCGCACGTGAGAGGAAGACGGCCAGCACGAGCGCGAGCGCCACGATGCCTGCCGCGAACAAGAAGGAGCGACTCGACAACTCACGGGTCGCCCCGAACACCTCGGCGACCGGCACCTCGGCCACGACGGCCGCGAGCCCCTGCCCCACGCGCGCATAGCTGGCCAGGCGCTGCTCGCCTTCGCCGTCGTACTGCTCGGCCCCGCGCGCCGCCTTGCCGCTGAGCGCGCTCTTCACCGGCGTCAGCCCCGAGAAGTCTTCGTGCGCGATGACCTTCGAGGCATCACGATGCGCGAGCACACGGCCGATGGCGTCGACGAGGAACACCCGCGTCACGCTGCCGGTGTTGACGGTGCGCAGCAGCCGCTCGGGCCGAAGATCGGCGGTGATGATGGCCTTGCCGTCGGCGGTGACGACCGAGAGGCGCAGCAGCGCGAGGTCGGGCGCGAGGCTGGCGTTCTGCAGCAACACTCCCGACTTCCGCACCACGTCGAACGGCACCGGGGTCTGTTTGCGCGCCAGCAGAATGTCTTCACGCTCGATGTTCAACGTCGAGAGGCGGTCGGCGTCGACGAAGAGAAAGGCGCGCTCGACACCGGCCTCCGAGACGGTGTCGACCTCGAGCGAGAGCACTTCGTCATCGGCCGAGAACAACGACTTCGCGCGGCGCTCGGCGTCACCCGGCGTGCTGGCGTACTCCTGACCGAAGTAGCGCAGCTTGTCGGTGAAGCCATCGACGGTGGTCTCGACCTGGTCGGCCACGGCGCCAGCGACGAGCGCGTTGACGTCATAGACGGTCGCCTCTTTGTCTCGCGTGACGATGCGGGTCGCGAGTGTGAGGTAGAGCGCCATCGCCGCCGTCAGCAGCAGGCTGATGAGCAGCACCACCTGGGCGCGAATCGACAGTCGAGTCATTCAGGGACCTCCCAGCTCGAACGAATACCCCACCCGCAACCCCAGCCCGCTCGTCGAGACCTTCGCGAGCTGCCCATCGAGAGTTCCGAACAGCCCCGAGAGCTCGACCTCGAGGTGCCCTGGGCCCAGCTTGCGGCCGATGGCGAAGGCGAGCTCGAGGTCGCCGACGACGCGGGTCTCACGCGCGTTGCCGACGGTGAGCAGCGCGAGCTGGAACGCAGGGCCGATGCCACCGTGCAGCACGAAGGCGCCGACAGGCTGGTGCCAGCCGACGAGCACGCTGAAGGGGAACACCCAGGCTCGGGCCTCGATCTGCTCAGGGCCGAAGTCGACCGAGCGCGACGCGGTGTAGACGCCCGCGCGCGCCTCGACGCCGAGCCGCCGCGACAAGACCGGGAGCCGAACGGTGAGCCCGAGCGTGGCAGTTGGAGAGGTCACCGACGAGAAGTTGAACAGGCCGCCGGCACGCGCCGCGATCGAGACGACGGGCGGGAGCGGACGGAAGAGGTCGAGCTCGGTGGTGAACTCGCGCTCTTCGATGCGCAGCACGTCTTCGCCATCACCCGGCGGAGACCACTTCGCCGAGAAGAAGCCATCGTGGGGAACGGGCGCGTCGATGAGGCCCTTCTGCACTGACAGGCGCGGCGCGATGTCCATCACGGGCCTGCCCTTGCCGTCTCGCATCACCAGCCGAACCTCGTCACCGACGAGCGTGACCTCGGCGCGCGCGACGGGCGGAACGCCGACGAAGATCTCCCTCGGCTCGGTCCACGACGAGACCCGGCTCGCGTTGCCCTTCGCGCGAATTCGAACGCTGTGCGCGCCTTCGGAGAGGTCGTTCAGCGTCTTGGGCGCCGACGGCACCTGCAGAATCTGCCCATCGACCTCGAGCTCGTAGAACACGGCCTTGTCGACGCGGCTCCACGCCACCTCGACGGGCTCACCCGGCTTCACGACGACGTCCTGCTCGGGCGCAATCCAGATGACGTTGGCGAGCGGGTCGGGGGCGACGACGTCGACGGCTCTGGGCTCGCTGAAGAGCGAGGTGTGGCTCTTGTCGTCACGGGCCTGCACGCGCCACCAGACCTTGCCGGGGGGCACGTCGGTCGCGCGGAACTGCGAGGCGTTGACGACGCCCGACGAGACGACGGTCTTGAAGTCACGCTCGGTGGCGATCTCCACGCGGTACTGCGAGGCCCCGACGACGGGTGTCCACGCGAGGTCGAGCTTGAGCGGCGTCGAAGAATCTCCGCGGGGCACTGGCGTCGCGAGGCGAACCTTGAAGACGCTCTCCTGGCTCCAGTCGCCGGGTGTGCCGCGCTCGTCGATGGCCGCGACGCGCCAGCGGTACTCACCCGCGGCGTTCGGCTTGAACGCGAGCGTCGTCGTGGTCGAGGTGAGCGAGACCTTCTCTTTCGTGTCGGTCGACGCCTCGAGCACCCAGGAGGCAGCGCAGGCGACCTCGCTCCACGCGAGCGTGACGGTGGGCGTACCGAGAATCACGTCGCCTGCGGCCTTCACCTTCGGAGCGCCCGGCCGAATCGTGAAGCGCCGCACGCCGGTCGACTCGCCCGTTCGCCCGCGCACGTCGACGGCCTTGGCGCGCCAGTACCAGGTGCCGGCCGAGACCTGCCCCAGCGAGACGCTCGGCGACTTCGAGGCGAGCTGACGGGCGGGCGCGAAGTCTTTCGACTGCGAGACCTCGACGACGAACTCGGTGATGAGTGGGGAGGCCTCGAACGAGAGCTCGACCGGCTGCGCGCAGGGCAGCAGCGCCTCGTCGAGCGGCAGCTTCGGAACGGGCACGGTCGACTCGAGCGCGACGGTGCGGGGCTGACTCCACTCGCTCGCGCGGCCTTCGGCGTCGAAGCTGCGCACCCGCCACCAGTGCGTCACCGAGGGCAATTGCTCCCAGCGATAGGCAGGAGTCGGCACGCGCGTCTGCAGCACCACCTCGACGAACGCGGCGTCTTTGGCGATCTGCAGCTCGTAGCCCTTCGCGCCGGGCACGTCTTTCCACCGCAGCACGATGCGGGCGCTCTGGGCGAAGCCCATCAATGGCGTGAGGAGCAACAGCCCCACCACGGCGAGCCGGCGCGCGTCACTTCCCACGGGCGGGCGTCACCTCGATCTCGGGGTTGAGCAGCTCGGGCGCTTCGGGAATCGCCTTGTGAATGATGCGAAAACGCGACGCTTCGGAGGGCAAGGCTTCACCGAGCGCGTCGTCGGCCGCACGCACGCGCCAGAACCAGCTGCCTTCGGCGAGCGACGAGACGAGCTTCACCTGCGTACCCGAGACCGTCTCGGAGACGGCGAGCGGCTCGAAGCTCTGCGAGGCGCTGACCTCGAGCAGGTAGCGCCCCACGCCGGGCAGCGGCGTCCACGCGTACTCGAGGCGGGTGCCGGGCGGAGCGAGCACGACCTCACCGGGCCGTGGCATGCGGTTGGCGGGCGACAGGTCCTCCACGAGCGAGAAGCGGCGCGCCTCCGAGAGCGGAACACCAGCCGAGTCGACGATGCGCCACCACGTCACGCCACCAGAAGGCGACGAGAGCTCTTTCTGCGAGCCGTCGACGGGAAGGTCGCTCGAGAGGAACGCGAAGAGCCGATCTCGGGCGATCTGCAGCCGGGCGCCTTTGGGAGCCTCGCTCCAGCTGAGCGTCACGGTCGGCGGCGCGCCGTGGAACAGCTGGCGGTGCTGCGCTTCGGGCGCGAGGAGCGTCACCGGCCACGACGGCAAGAGCACCATCTCGTCCATCACCCGCGCGCGCGCCCCTGCGTCGACCCCCGTCGTCCTGCCCTTCGCCGAGACCTGCGCCGTGCCCTTCGTCACGTTGACGTCGAGCTGGCCCTTCGAGACGTCGACACGCGCAGACGCAGCAGGCGGCAGAGTGGCGGTGCCATCTTTCGTCGCGAGGGTGAGCGGCACCTGGCCTGCGACGCCGGCGATGGAGCCCTGCCGCAGCGTCACCGAGCGGCCCTGCCCGCGCTGCGGCTCGATGACGACGAGGCTGCGCTCATCGAGCTCGAGCACGGTGCCATCGAGGAACTCGACGCGCGCTTCGCTGCCGGGCGGCACGTAGACGGCGTCAGACTCGTGCACGTCGTCACCGCGCGTGGCGGTCCCCCAGCCCAGCGTCTCGGCGGGCCGAACCTGCAGCGCTCCGACGGCGAGCTGAATGTGGCCGGCGACGGTGTTGGTGGTGCGCAGGTGGGGCGGCGTCGGCTTGAGCGCGGCCGTGAGCGACACGACCGCGATGAGCGCACCGACTCCAGCCACCACGACGTCACGGTACGAGCGCGTCTCGGCCACGGTCGTCACTCACGCTTCCGCCGCAGCGGGGCGATCTCGGCGACGACCTGCGTGAGGGTCTCGCGCAGCGTGTCGACGGCCGAGGGCTGCTCGACGCTGGCGATGGCCATGGCAACGGCCTCTTCGATGGCCTGCAACGACTTGAACGGTTTTCCGAGAGTCACCTCGGGGCGCTCTTCGCCGAACGAGAACGGCTCGGGGTGACCGGTGATGAGCACGACGGGGAGCGTGGGCTGGCGACGACGCGCCTCGATCATCACCTCGCCGCCGTGCATGCCGGGGAGCATCTTGTCGACGACGAGACAATCGACGGGGCCGGTGTCGAGCAGCGAGAGCGCGGCTTCACCCGACTGCGCCGTGAGCACCTCGTAGCCGGCGCGAGTCAGGGTACGCGCCACCAGCACGCAGACCTCGGCCTCGTCATCGACGACGAGCACGCGACGCGACGTCACGCAGCGGCTCCACGCGACGCCCGAATGGCCGCTTCGCAGATGTCGAGAATGTCGTGAACGCCGAAGGGCTTCGTCACGTACGCATGCACGCCGAGGTCGTTCGCCGCCAGCTGCGTCTCGGGCGTGGGAAAGCCAGTGATGAGCAGCGCGCGCAAGTTGGGCCGCACCGAGCGGGCCTGCTTGAGCACCTCGAGGCCGTCGATGCCGGGCAGGTTCTTGTCGGTGACGAGCAGGTCGAATGGCTCGGCCTTCAGGCGAACCAGACCTTCTTCGGCGGTGTCGACGAGCGAGACGCTGTGGCCGGCGCGGGTCAACACACGCTCGAGCAGCATGCGGGCCGAGCGGTCGTCGTCGATGACGAGAATTCGACCGGGGACCTTCGGAGCTACCGGGGCGCTCATGCGGCGGCGACTGTACCTCGTGGCGAGCCGGGGTGTGCCTGATTCCCTCGGTGGGGGTGGGTCAGGCGGCTACAGTGCCGTCGTGCCGAAAGCCACGTTCGCTTCCTCCTTGCGCACCGCCGAACGGGCGTTGGTGCGCGCCGACCCACGGTTCTCCTCCATCGTGAAGCGCGCAGGGCCGTGCACCCTCGAGCGCTCCGAGACGTTCGAGCCCTTCGAGGCCTTGTTGACGTCGATCACCCACCAGCAACTGTCAGGCAAGGCGGCCGCGACGATTCTGGGGCGCGTCAAAGACAGGCTGAACGACGGCGACTTTCCGACGCCGAAGCAGGTGCTCTCGGTACGGGTGCCGACGCTGCGCAGCTGCGGGCTGTCACAGGCGAAGGCGCTGGCTGTGAAGGACCTCGCGGCGAAGACGCTGAATGGAACGGTGCCGACGGCGCGCGAGCTGCACAGGCTCGAGAACGAAGTCATCATCGAGCGCATCACCGAGGTGAAGGGCATCGGGAAGTGGACGGTCGAGATGATGCTCATGTTCCGGCTGGGGCGGCTCGACGTGATGCCGGTCGACGACCTCGGCGTTCGTAAGGGCTACTCGGTGCTGACGAAGCAGGCGGGGCTCATCGCGCCGAAGGCGTTGCTGTTCGAGTCCGAGAAGTGGAAGCCGTACCGCTCGGTGGCGGCCTGGTACCTGTGGCGGGTGCTCGATGTCTGACGCGACCGAAGCGAACGACCTCGCGTCACTCGGGTACAAGCAGGAGCTCAAACGAGACGTCAGCGCGTTTCAGAACTTCGCGCTCTCGTTCTCGGTCATCTCGGTGCTGACGGGAGCGGTGACGCTCTACGACCACGGCCTCACCTGGGGCGGGCCGTTCGCGATGACGGTGGGCTGGCCGCTGGTGGTGTTGGGAACGCTGTGCATCGCGACATCGCTGGCAGAATTAGCATCGGCGTTTCCGACCGCCGGAGCGCTCTATCATTGGGCGTCGATTCTCGGAGGTACGGGCGCAGGCTGGGGCACTGCGTGGCTGAACACCCTGGGCCAGTTCGCGATCACTGCGGGCATCGACTACGGGCTCGCCGAGTTCCTCGCGCCGCTGCTGGGCATGGAGCCCGACCTCTCGCATGTCTTGCCGTTGTTCGTGTTGCTGCTGACGTCGCACGCGGTGCTGAACCACGTCGGCATCAAGGTGGTGGCGTTCTTCAACGTGGTCTCGGCCTGGTACCACGTGGCGGGCGTGGTGGTGCTCGCCGGAGCGGTGTTGATTCTCGCCCCGAAGCAGCCGGTGTCGTTTCTCTTCGAGACGGTGACGCCGCCAACGGGCGCGTGGTTGCCGGGGTTCTTCGTGGCGCTCCTGCAGGCCGGGTGGACGTTCACTGGCTACGACGCATCGGCGCACGCGTCAGAGGAGACACACGATGCAGCCGTCAACGCGCCGAGAGGCATTCTCACGGCGGTCATCGCGAGCGCCATCGCAGGGTGGGTGCTCATCATCGGCGTGACGCTTGCGATTCCGTCGCTCCCGCAAGCGCTCGAGGCGCAGAACGCATTTCTGTTCGTGCTCGAACACAGTCTCGGCCGCTTCGGTACCGTGCTCGTCTGGGTCTGCGTCGGCGCGATGTGGTTCTGTGGGCTCGCGAGCGTCACCAGCAACTCGCGCATGCTGTGGGCCTTCGCACGTGACGGCGGGCTTCCCGGCTCCTCCCAGCTCTCGAAGGTCTCACCGAAGTGGCAGACGCCGCACGTGGCCATCTGGGTGTCGGTGGTGTGCGCGCTCGGTGTCGCGTTTCTCGCCGTCGGCCTCGGAACGTTCTTGAAGACGACGACCTCGTCTGCGCTCAGCACGGTCACTGCCGTGAGCACGGTCGCGCTGTATTCGAGTTATGGATTGCCGATTCTCATGGCGCTGCTCGCGCGCAAACGCGGCTGGCCGAGGAAGGGCCCGTGGACGCTCGGTCGTTACGGAGCGGCGCTGAACGTCGCGGCCATCGGGTGGATCGTCTTCATGTCGGTGCTGATGTCGCTGCCGCCGACGGGAGAAGTCGGCGTGACGATGGGAGCGATGGCAGTGGTGCTGGTGATCGCCTGGTTCGGTGGCGTGCGCCGGCACTTCAAGGGCCCCATCATTCCCACACACTGAGGTGTGCGCCCGGGTCGCACCCTGTCGAACGCGAGCCCGGGAAAGACGTGTGACACACTCGTCACGTTCGATCTCTGGAGTCGCCCCATGAACCGCCTGCTTCTTTCTGTCACGCTGATGGCCGTGTCTGGCTGCGTGTGCGTCGACCCTTCGAAGGTGAGCACGTTCAAGTGTGGCGACGGCGACGCGTGCGGCGAAGGTCTGCAGTGCTGTGACGGCGTCTGTCGAACCAGCTGTACCGCGAGTGGAGGCGGCGGCAGTGCGACAGGAGGAGGCTCGGCCTCGGCCGGGGGCGCGACGATGGGCGGTGGCGCGGCGACCGGCGGCGGAAACGTCGCGGGAGGGCGCGCGGGTGGCTCGGCGGGCTGTCAAGACAACCAACCTTGTACAGGAAATACCGGAGCCCCCTGCCGCACTGGCGTGACGTATTGCCAGAACGGCATGGCGTCGTGCATCGATGGGCCCGCCTCCGCAGCAGGCGTGAGCTGCGGAAACAACCTCGTCTGTCGTGGCGGGCTCTGCGTGACGTGCACGCCGGGAACGCCCTGCTCCACCAACAGCGATCAATGCGTCGAGGGTGAAACGGTGTGCGGCGCGGCCTCGTCGTGCGCCAACTCGACACGGCAGCGCCCTGCTGGCTCGTCGTGCGGAACCGGGCAGGTCTGCACGAGCACGGGTACCTGCATCACGTGTGACGAAGGCGCGACGTGTTCTGGCAATCCCAGCTCGCCCTGCGTGCAGGGCGTCGTGCGCTGTAGCTCGGGTGCGGCGAGCTGCGTCGATGGACCGGCAGCACCGACGGGCATCGCCTGCGGCGTCGACCGGGTCTGCGTCGGCGGAAACTGTCTGCAGTGCCAGGCGAACGCGGCGTGCACGTCGAACCCGGGAGCGCCGTGCCGCCGCGGCCTCACCACCTGTGGCGCGACGCCCGGGTGCATCGATGGAACGAACGCTCCGGCGGGCAGCTCGTGCGGAAGCAATCAGGTCTGCAGCACGACCGGCACCTGCGTCGCGTGCACCGCGGGAGCGTCGTGCACCGCGAACCCCGGCTCGGCGTGCCGACGCGGCGTCGTCGACTGCTCGAGCGGCGCTCCAGTGTGTGTCGACGACGTCCTGAAGCCGGCGGGCACGGCGTGCGGTACCAATCAGGTCTGCACCGCCACCGGAATGTGCGTGGCGTGTACGGCGGGTGGGGCGTGCACCACCAACCCGGGCTCGGCGTGCCGACAGGGCGTCTTCTCGTGCGCGACGGGAGCGCAGGCGTGCGTCGATGGCGCTCCGAAGGCTGCGGGCACCAACTGCGGCGCGGGGCAGGTCTGCGACGCGAACGGCTTCTGCGGCATGTGCACTGCCGGCAATGCCTGTACATCGAACCCCGGCGCGCCCTGCAAGAGTGGCGTCATCGATTGCAGCACTGGCGCGACCCGATGTGTCGACTCCACGAACGTCACGCCTGGAACCTCGTGCGGCCCCGACCAGGTCTGCAACGCGAGCGGCAGCTGCGTCGCGTGTGTGGCATCAACCGCGTGCACGACCAACCCGAACCCCGGCTGCAAGACGGGCCTCACGTCGTGTACGACCGGCGCACAGACCTGTGTCGACTCGGGCAACCGGGCGGCGGGCACCTCGTGCGGAACGAACCAGGTCTGCAACGCCACCGGCGCGTGTGTGAGCTGTTCGGCCAACGTCGCCTGCACGATGAACCCCAACCCAGGCTGCCGCAACGGCATCACCGAGTGCAGCACCGGCGCACAACGGTGCGTCGATGGCAGCAACAAGGCCCCGGGAACGAACTGTGGCTCTGGCCAGGTGTGTGACTCGAACGGCAACTGCGGGGCGTGCGTGGCGAACCAGCCGTGCTCGTCGAACCCCAGCGCGCCGTGCAAGACGGGCCGAACCGATTGCTCGACGGGCAGCACGGTCTGCATGGACTCGACGAACGCGGCTGCAGGGCTTTCGTGCGGCGCCGGTCAGGTCTGCAACGGAACAGGTGCCTGCATTGCGTGCAGTGCTGGCAACAGCTGCGGCACCAATACTGGCGTGTGCAAGAATGGAGTCACGGACTGTTCGACGGGGGCGCTGCGGTGCATCGATGGTGGAAACAAGACGCCGGGAACGAGCTGTGGTTCTGGGCAGGTCTGCGACCCGACCGGAGCGTGTACCAACTGTGCCGCCGGCAGTTCGTGCACACCGCCCAACCCGTGCCTCAACGGATCCATCGCATGTACGACCGGTCTGCCGGTGTGCACCAATGGTGCGCGCAAGGGCAACGGCGCGACGTGTGGCGTGAATCAGGTCTGCAACTCCCTGGACCAGTGCGTGGCCTGCACGCAGGGCGCCTCGTGCACGACGAACCCCGGTTCTGCCTGCAGGAATGGAACGGTCGAGTGCAGCAGCGGTACGCCCACCTGCGTCGATGGCACCAGCAAGGCCAACGGCACGGTCTGCGCGGGCGGCGTGTGCAACGCGGGCTCATGCAACGCGTGCAGCGACGGCGCGGCGTGTACGACCAACCCGAACAGCGCCTGCCGCAACGGCACCATCAGCTGCGCGTCTGGCAGCGCGGTGTGTGTCGATGGCAGTAACAAAGCGAACGGAACGACGTGCCCGACGGGCGTCTGCAACGCAGGCACGTGCGCCGCCTGCAGCGCAGGAGGGTCGTGCACGACGAACCCGAACTCGGCCTGCCGCAACGGAACGATCAACTGCGCGACTGGCAGTCCGGTGTGCGTCGATGGCAGCAACAAGGGCAACGGCACGGCGTGCCCGGGTGGCGTGTGTAGCGGTGGGTTCTGCAGCGCGTGCTCAGCCGGAAGCGGGTGCACCTCGAACCCGAGTGCCGCGTGCAAGAACGGCGTCATCGACTGCAGCACCGGCAGTGCGGTCTGCGTCGACGGCAGCAACAAGGGAAACGGCACCGCGTGCCTCGGCGGCGTGTGCAACGCGGGCGCCTGTAATCCCTGCAATGCCGGAGCCGGGTGCACGACCAACTCGAACCAGGCCTGTCAGAATGGCAGCATTGATTGCAGCTCGGGAAGTGCAGTCTGCGCGAATGGCGCGAACAAGATGAACGGCACGGCGTGTCCCGGCGGTGTGTGCAACGCAGGGTCGTGCAACCCCTGCAGCGCGGGAGCGAGTTGCAGCCCGGCGAACCCGTGCAAGACGGGGAGTATTGACTGCAACTCCGGCGCTGGCGTGTGCAACGAATCAGGCAACGTCGGCGATGGAACCTCGTGTCCTGGTGGTTCGTGTATTGGCGGCTCGTGTGTCGCCTGCAGTCCCGGTGGCACCTGCGTAGGCAATGCAAACCCCTGCAAGGCCGGCGCCATTTCATGCGCGACAGGGAGCCCTGTTTGCGTAGATGGGGCCAATGTCGCCGACCTCTCCGCCTGCCCTGGCGGACGCTGTACGTCGGGAGCGTGTTGCACTGGCTGCATCAGAACCGGGGTGTGCTATTCTGGCTCAGCGCTGACAACATGTGGCACCGATGGAAATAATTGCGTCAGATGCCCATTCGGATTTGACTGCAACTTTGGAGTCTGCGAGCAGGTTTGCAACCCAATCTGCAACTGAATTCGCTTCAGAAACAATGGGGCATAGATGCGCAAGACCCTGCCGACCATCGTCGTCCTCTGGCTTTCGTCCTGCACGGTCCCCATCGGCGATCGATGTGGCGACGCCCTTCCTCCTTGCCCCTCCGGCACAAGCTGCGAAGCGGGACTCTGTAGGCCCACAACCAACGCCGCCGGCGGTTCAGCGACTGGCGGCACAGATGCTGGTGGCGGCACAGATGCTGGTGGCGTGGCAGGCCCGCACGATGCCGGGCTCGATGCGGGACTCAGTGTCGTGGATGCCGGCTCGAATGACGGGGGGGTGTTCGAAGGAGACGCGGGAGCCGGTGACGGAGGCAACCAACGAGATGCTGGCCGGGTCTTGGTGGTGATCGACCAAGATCTTTATGCCCAACTCGATGCAGGAATCGATGCATACGCTCGACCTGGAGCATTGGTGAGCGCCCTGTTCTGGCAGTCTGATGGTGGGCTGCTGCGTCTGTCTTTGGTCAGTGATGGTGGAGGTGAATTCGTTCTTCAGAACGCCCCTGCTGGGCGTTGGATGGTTCAGTCGATTCGACAGAGCACGTCAGCTGTCTTGGTCGATACAGCTGACGACAACATTGACATCTCATATGTCACATACTCCGGTCGTCCCGGCCCATTGATTCCCTCGAACACTCTCCTCAATCTGCAACTCGCGGTGCGGCCATGGGTGTCTACCGACCTCGTCGAAGTCAGTTCGGCCAGCGCCGGATGCCTCCTGTCTGCGGCCCCGATTACCAACGACGGAATCAGTCTTCTGTCTACGGCGGTTGCGCCTTATGGAGTCAGGGGGCAGGCCTTTTCAGCTGCAGACGAAGTTCGGATTTCCCAGTTGAGAAGCGTTGAACTCGACTCTGGCGTGATTGCCTATGTGGTCGCCTCGACCGCGACAGTCAATGGTATCTCGGGTCTTAGAACGCCAATCGCTGCGTCACTGATTGAGCCCACGAACACTGCTCACGCAAGTCTGAGACTGGACGGTGGCGCAATCAGCGCAATGCTGGGCCAATCTCCGACTGGATGCAGTTTTGAAGTCTATGAGAGCTTTCCCGCACACGTTGTCATCAATGAATCAACGCGCTTCCTTTCCGACCTTCCCGCGATGGTCTGGTCATTGGATGTGGACTTCAGAACGACTGAAGAAGGCCAATTCAGAGCGAGGTCCTTCTGCTATCGATCTGAGCCGAGGCAGGTCCCTTCGGCCGACGGAGGCGTCGAGCGGGGCGCCACCGGAAGCGCCCTCATCGTCGGTCTGACCACGCTGGTCGAGGCAACGGACAAAGTCTCGAGCGACGGTGGCCTGGTGGGTCCCGTTCCCAAACTCGGTGCCGTTTCAAACATCCTCATCGACGGGCAGCGGTCGACGCGCATCACATCCACCAGCCCAACCGTCTCCTGGTCGGCACCAACAAGTGGAACTCCGAGTGTCAGCGGTCTCGCCGTCGTAGAACTCGTTCGATCTGGGTCCTCGTTCCGGAAGGTGACGGTTGCGACACTCTTCACCGACCAAAGCCAACTCAGAATCCCATCCGGCCTGCTGTTTGCGGGGCGTCCCTACATCGTCTCTGTCTTTGCGACGCAGTCGACCATCAGCGGAGGACGAGTCCTCGACGCACGCCTGCCCCTCCAGCGGTCTTCAGTCGACTCATCACCGTTCTGGGTGGAATAGACGCTCTGCTCACTCCTCCCAGCTCAGTCGGCCGACGGAATCTCGTCACCGACGGCGATCGAATCAGGCAACCGCCTCGGCTCACGGCCCGCGGCCAGCTCGAGCTGATGGAGCAGCTTCGGTGCGATCGCCTTGTGCTCCTCACGCAGCTTCTTCGCCCGGCTCGCAAAGCCCTGCTTCAGCGAGCGCAAGGTGAGCGACGCCGACGTCACTCCCGCCGCTTCGAGCACCAGCGCCGACATCGCATCAGGGTTCGGCTCGTACAGGCCCAGACGCTCGCGCTCGAGGACCTGCAGGTAGGGCGGCTCCGTACCGGGAATCACCCGATGCACCAGCAGCGGCCCGCAGCGCATCTCGAGCATCTCCTGCAACGTCGAGTGCGCGATGCTGCCCATCACCGGTACATCGGTCAGCGCGTACAGTCTTGCCAACAACGGGTGCGGAATGAACCCGAGCACGAAGAAGCCCGGCTTGCCGCCGTGCAACGTCAGCAACTCCGTCTCGAACTGCGCGTCCCGCCCCGCGAGCACCACCATCGAGAACTTCGTGCCCAGGTCGGGGTGGTGAATCAGCCGATCGATGACTGGCCGACACCCCGACGCGAAGCCTGACCCGCCGAAGAACGTCACCACCGGCTTCGACGCATCGAGGCGCAGCAGGTCGGGAATCGCCTCGGCGAGCTCACGTCGCCACTGGTCCTTGTGTGCTGCCGTGCGCGTCTCGACCCCGAGCTCGTCGAACGCCTCGCTCACCAGCGTGCCGATGCGAAACACCTCGTTCGGCTCGGCCTTCGCGCTCACCACCTCGAAGGTGTCAGGCCCATTCACCAGGGTCGCGTCGGCACGGAAGGCGCGAATCGACGGAAAGAAGGTGGGCGTCGGAGGCCCGTAGTCGGGAATCACGTTGATGATGCGCGTCTTGCTCTTGAGCAACCACCGCGCGAGCTGGAAGCACGCCGTCAACTGCACGTGCGTCGACACCACGATGTCGGGCTTCTGGGCTTTGAGGAGCGCGAACAGCTCCATCATCAGGCGCGGGTTCAGCACCGTCGCGAACCACGCCGACAGCGAGAAGTTCGTCAGCCAGAACACGAGGCCCTGCAGCTTCCACTGCACGCAGAAGCGGTAGAACGTGTCGAAGCCGTTCGCCGCCGTCCACGCGATGGGCACGATGCGCTGCTGCTGGGGATCTTGCCGGGTGACGCTGCGCACGAGGGCGTCGCGAACCGTGTTGTGCCCGCCACCCGCGTGGACGGAGGCGAAGACCACTCGCAGCGGACCAGACATCAGTGGACTCCCCTCCGGGTGCGGTGAGCCATGGGAACCTCTACGACCGTCAGCCGTGTAGCGTCACAACCGCCACTTGGCCAACCTTTGCAGCGGGAAACAGACCCGGTCCGGCCTCGAAACGGAAAAACTGCTGGTTGCCGCGACGCTCAGAACCGATCGACCGACTCACGTCTTCCCGGGTGCTTTCGGAAAGACGACGTACCGAAGGGCCAGCATCCACGCGGGGGTGACCAGAATCACGTCAGCGAATACCGCCGCGACCAGGTAGGGCCAGCCCAGCCCATCGCGTAGCCACACCACGACCTGGCCGTGACCAGCTCCGATGAGCACGACGAAGGTGAGGTACTTGAGGCTCGAACCCAGCACCGGTTGGGAGTGGTCTTTGAAGGTGAAGAGGCGGTGCGCGAAGTAGCTGAAGAGGGCGCCGGCTGCCTTCCCTCCTCCGGCGGCGACGCGAGTGGGCACTCCCAGGAACGCGAGCGTGACTCCGACGAGGTGGTCGATGACCGACGTCATCGCGCCCGCACCGAGCCCGCGCACCAGCCACGAGCTGCGCAGACGTTCGAGCAACGTCACGCCGCCGCCCGCTTCGGCCAGCCTTCGCGCAGCACGAACAGGCTGAAGGTGATGGCGTACGCGCCGATGACGTCGATGGTGTAGTGCAGGTGCGAGAGGAACACGCTCGCCACGACCAGCACGTGGGCCACCAGCATTGGCCAGCGCAGCCTGGTGTTCGGCCAGACGTAGAGGAGCAGCAGAAACGTCGTCGCCGTGTGGCCAGAGAAGAACAGGTCTTTCGTGAGGTACACGCGCGCGCCCGAATCAGGAGCGAAGAACGCCGGCGTCATCAACCCCTGGAACGCCGTCAGCCGCGTCTCGAAGCTCATGCCCGTGTGCAGGTCTGTGCCGCTGATGGGCCCGAGCCCCGTGACGGCGATGCACACGCCACGCACCAGCGCGACGAGGCCCGACGAGATCATGTACCGAACGAAGCGCGCGCCGTCGGTGACGAAGAAGAGCACCGCCACCGGCACGTACGCGCCGATCCACACGATGTAGTTCCAGCGGTCGACCCACGCGACGTAGGGCACGTGCTCGAGCACCACGTCGGGCAGCGTCGGCGCGGGCCGCGCCTCGGCCCACAACGCCAGCCACACCATCACGCCGTAGCAGACGTAGCGGAAGACGAGGCTCAGCGCGGCTGCGGGCAGGTGACGGCGCACGAAGCAGCGGCACTACGCGCTTTGGGCAGCGCGCGTCCACCGTTGCGTCGAACGGCCCAGGTACACGCGCAACGGCGTCGCCTCTCGACCGAGCAACGAGCGTTGCACGTCGTCGACCGCTTCGGCGTCACCCGATCGCAGCCCGACGTGGAGCACCGTCTGCACCACGACCTGCATCAACGGCAGGCGACGGTGACGCCACAGGTGCCAGGCGTACGAAGCGATGCTCGCGGGCCGGTAGGTGATGGACCGGCCGAGGGCGTCGGTGAGCAGCGTGGCGAGCTGATCGAACGTCACGGCCTCGGGGCCCGCGAGCCGATACGCCCGGCCTCGATGCAGGAGCGGGTTCTCGAGCACCTTCGCCACGACGTCACCCACGTCGACGACGTCGAGAAACGCCACCCTGCCCCGTGCAGCCGGCACGAAGAGCCGATCGTCTTCGACGAGGTCGCGAAGGTACGCGTCACCGAGGTTCTGCGCGAAGAAGCCGGGGCGAAGAATCGTCCACGCGGTGCCGGTCGCCTTCAGGTGATCTTCCACCTTGCGGTGCGGCACCCACGTCTTCGTCTCTGCGCCCGCGACCGAGAGGAAGACGACGTGCTTCACCTTCGCCGAGTACGCCGCGTCGACGCAGGGGTTGATCGTCGTCGACATGTGTCCGAGCGGAGGAGGCCGCAGCAGGAAAACGAAGTCGACCGAGTCGAGCGCACCAGCCCACGTCGCCCGCTTCGTGAAGTCGAACTCGACGGCCTCCACGTCGGGCCACCGCGCGTGAACCTTCGGCGGGGCTCCCGTCGCGCGAACGAGGAAGCCGGCCGAGCGACACGCACGCACCACCTCCTGGCCGACGTTGCCCAGCGCGCCAGTCACCAACACGCGGGCGGTCATGACAGCACCGCCTCGAGCAACCCTTCGACGAACGCCGCGTCGGAGCCACGCACGAACGACGGCCCGCCGAGATACCGGTTGAAGGCACGCGCCTCGAGCGACGAGAGCAAGGCGTCGGCGGTCGCGGCCGGTCTGGGGAGCGTCGCGAGGCCACGAGCTCCAGCCGCCGTGAGGTAGCGCGTCAACGCGGCCCGGAGCGCCAGAGGTGGAGGCGGGCCCGCGCCCTCCATCGCAACCCCTGCGCCGCGCAGCACCATCAGCCCGGGAATCGCCACGTCGAGGAACTGCAGCAGAGACCGGAGCACCGGCGACAGCTGCCCGGCGAGCGGCCCATCGCTCGGGCCAGCCTGGAGCACGGCCACCGCCTGGGGAGCGCCCGGAGACAGCGCCCGCAACATCAACGCCTCTTTCGAGCCCGCGCGATGAAACAGCGCCGCCTGTGTCACCCCGAGCCGACGCGCGATGTCCGACACGGGTGCAGCGGGGCCAAGCTCGAGGAACGCCTCGCGCGCCTTCGCCTCGAGCTCTTCATCGGTCACCTGTCGTGGTCGAGCCATGACGAGTTACTCACCGCACACTCAGTAACTCGCCAGCCCTTCGTCAGATGGCCTCGAGCGCGACGGCCGCCGCGTTGATGGTCGCTGCGATGCGAATCGCGTCGTGCACCTGGTCTTCGGTGAGGCCACCTTCGAGCACCACGTGCTCGTGCGACTTGAGGCAGGCCTCGCAGAAGTTGATGGCCGAGACCGCCGCCGAGAAGAGCTCGAAGTCGACCTGGTTCGAGGCGACCTGCTTGAGCCGCAGCATGCGCAGGCGCGCGGGCTTCTGCTCGTACGACTCCTTCCCCATGACGTGGCGGAACCGGTAGTAGACGTTGTTCATGCCCATCATCACCGCGGCGGCCTTCGCGTCTTCGAGCACCGCGTCGGAGACGCCCTTCGCCTTCGCGTCGGCGACGAGCGCGTGGGTGAGCTGACGGTTTCGAGCAGCCCAGGCGCACGCAACGGCCACGCCCCACGTCTGCTCGAGGTTCAGCGTGCCGGGCTGCAGCACGTTCTGCAGGTTGATCTTGATGTCGCGCGCGGCGTCGGGAAACGAGTCACGCAGCTTGTCGGTGTTTTCCATGGTCGTCCTTCACGAGGGGTTTCAGAAACACCACGGGCGTGGCGGGAGCGCTCCCCACACCACGCCCGTGTTGCAGCTCGACTCGACTGAGTCGATCAGCCGGCCTTCTTGATCTTCGCCGAGAGCGTCTCTTCGCCCTTCTTCCAGTTGCAGGCGCAGAGCTCTTCCGTCTGCAGGCCGTCGAGCACGCGGAGCACCTCGTCGACGTTGCGGCCGACCGAGAGGTCGTTGGCCGTCGCGTAACGAACGACGCCGTTGGGGTCGATGATGAACGTCGCACGGAGCGCGACCTCGGCCGACGGGTGCAGCAGGCCGTACGCCTGCGCCATCGTCGCGTTGACGAAGAGCAGCGGGTGCTTGAGGCCCTTCAGGTCGGCGTGGTTGTTGCGCCAGGCGAGGTGCGAGTGCTCGTTGTCGGTCGAGCCGCCCAGCACGACCGCGCCGCGATCGCCAAAGTCCTTCAGCTTCTTGTCGAACTCGACGATCTCGGTCGGGCAGACGAACGTGAAGTCCTTCGGGTACGTGTAGAGAACCACCCACTTGCCCGCGTTCTCCTTGAGGGAGACGTTCTTGAACTCCTTGCCCTTCTCGACGCTGACGCAGGCGGGAACGTTGAACTCGGGGGCCTTCGAACCAGGAACCAACATGTGATGCTCGCTTTCGTGGTGCTGCGGTTGGAGGAACGACTCAGCGTTTCTTGCTGCCAGTCTTGCGGGGCCCGCCGAGCCTTCGACCTCGCATGACGACCATGTACTCGGTGACTTCGAAACCTTCGAGCCGTGAAACGTCGCCGACGCGCACCGACTCCCAGGGAATGTCCTGAATGTGGCCGGTGTCGTCGTCGATGAAGTGGTGGTGTCGCTCGAGCTTCGGGTCGAACACCACCTTGCCCTCCGCCAGCACGAGCTGACGCAAGAGCCCCTTCTCTACGAACAGGTTGAGCGTGTTGTAGACGGTCGCGCGCGACAGCATCGGCACCAGCGACTGCACGCGGGCCAGCACCTGGTCGGCCGACGGGTGCTCCTCGGTCGACAAGACGTACTCGGCCACCGCGAGGCGCTGCGCCGAGGGCTGAATGCCTGCGTCTTTCAGCCGCTGGGGGAGGTCTGGACTCATTTCGGGTTTAGACTTAATCCAGACTTTGACAGGCGCAACCCAAAAGAGACCGCAACGCGCGCCCGCGCCCTGCATCGAACTGGCACCTCATCGAACGGAGCAACGCACATGGCAAAGACCAGCAAGACCGCAGTGACCGCAGCACCCATCGTCGACATCGGCATCTCGACCACCGACCGCCGCGCCATCGCCGAGGGGCTCAACGCGCTGTTGGCCGACACCTACGCGCTCTACCAGAAGACCCACGCCTTCCACTGGAACGTCGAGGGCCCGATGTTCCAGACGCTGCACCTGATGTTCGAGACCCACTACAACGAGCTGTGGCTGGCGACCGACCTCATCGCCGAGCGCATCCGCTCCCTCGGCTTTCCGGTGCGCGCGACGTACTCCGAGCTGGCGAAGCTCTCGACGATTCCCGAGTCACCCGGCGTGCCGGCGGCGACCGACATGGTGAAGCTGCTCGTCGAGGGCCACCACGCAGCGTCGCGGACCGCGCGCAAGGTGTTCACGGTGGCCGAGAAGGCCGACGACCAGTCGACCGTCGACGTGCTCACGCAGCGGCTGCAGATTCACGAGAAGACCGCGTGGATGCTGCGCAGCCTGCTGGCCTGAGGCATACCCACGGCCGTGCACCGGCTCGACAACACGACTCAGGCCTACGCGTGGGGCAGCACCACCGCGATTCCGCAGCTCCTCGGGTTGCCCGAGACGAAGGCACCACAGGCCGAGCTCTGGCTGGGCGCGCACCCCTCGGCGCCCTCGAAGGTCGGGGGCCGTTCGCTCGAGGCGCTCATCACCGAGGCGCCGGCGGCGATGCTGGGGGCTTCGGTGCAGCAGCGGTTCGGAGCCCGGCTCCCCTTCCTGCTCAAGGTGCTCGCCGCCGCGAAGCCGCTCTCGCTCCAGGCGCACCCGAGCCTCGCGCAGGCGAAGGCGGGCTTCGCTCGTGAAGAGGCCTCGCACGTTCCGCTCACGGCCAATCACCGCAACTACAAAGACGCCAACCACAAGCCCGAGCTCATCTGCGCGCTGACGCCGTTTCGCGCGCTGTGCGGGTTTCGTGACGTCGCGCAGACGCGCACGCTGCTCGCGGGTCTCGAGGTTCCGGCGCTGGCCCCGCTCCTTCAGATGCTCGATCGCAAGGGCCTCGCGGGCTTCTTCGAGCAGGTGATGACGTTGCCGATGCAGGCTCGGGAGCCGCTGGTGAAGGCGGTGGTGCTGGCCTGCGGGCGAACGCCGGTGCCGGGCCTCGAAGCCGAGTGTCTCAACGCCGTCGCGCTCGAGAAGGCGTACCCCGGAGATGTAGGCGTCATCGGCGCGCTGCTGTTGAACCTCGTCGAGCTCAAACCCGGTGAAGCGCTCGCGCTCGGAGCGGGAAACCTGCACGCCTACCTCGAGGGCACCGGCATCGAGCTGATGGCGAACTCCGACAACGTGCTGCGCGGTGGGCTGACGCCGAAACACGTCGACGTGCCCGAGCTGCTCCGCGTGCTCGACTTCTCGAATGGCCCGGTGCGCGTGGTGACGCCGACCACCGGTGCCGAGGCCGTGTACCCGACGCCGTTCCCCGACTTCAGGCTCTCGCGCCTCGACGTGAGCGCGCCCCTCGAGCTGCCGCGCCTCGGCCCCGACATCGTGCTCTGCACGGCGGGGAGCGTCACGGTGAACGGCCTCGTGCTCGAGCGGGGTGCTTCGGCCTTCGCCCCGTTCTCCGATGGAGCCCTGAAGGTCTCGGGCAACGGCACCCTCTTCCGCGCGACCGTCAACGACGCATGAAGCTCGCGCACTTCTCCGACATTCACGTCACGCACTTTCCCCTCTCGGGAGGCTTCGCGCTCAAGCGGCTCGCGGCGGTGACGAGCTATTCCTTCGCCGGACGCGGCAAACACTTCGAGGGCAGCGACCAGCGCATCGCCGCGCTGCTCGCGCACGTGGAGTCGCAGAACGTCGACCACGCCCTCTGCACGGGCGACCTCACCGGCGTCGCCACCGAGCGAGAGCTCGAGCGCGCGGCCGAGCTGTTCGGCGACCGGCTGCGGGAGCCCGACCGCTACACCGTCATTCCAGGCAATCACGATCGCTACGTCACCAGCGCTGCCGGCCTCTTCGAGAAGCACTTCGCGACGCTGTGTGAAGGCGCCTCGTTTCCGGCGGTGAAGCACCTGCCCTCGGGCGTGACGCTCGTGCTCCTCGATGCCGCGCGGCCCACGTCGCTCATCGACTCGTCGGGGCTCATCGGCGAGGCACAGCGCTCGAAGGCGCTCTCGATTCTCAGCGACCCGTCGCTGAAAGACCGCTTCGTCATCGTCGCCCTGCACTACGGGCTCTTGCGCATGACGGGCAAACGCGACTCGCGCCCGCACGGGCTTCGCGACGACGTCGAGGTGATGCACCTGCTCGATCGCGCCGACGTCTCCGTCGACCTCGTGCTGCACGGCCACCTCCATCGGCCGTTCACCATTCGCACGAAGCAGCGCCACATCATCAACGCCGGCAGCGCGACCGACCTGCACATGCGCTGCGGGTACAACGTCTACGACATCGACGTGGCGGCGCGCCGCGTGGCCGTCACCCGGCACTGGTGGAACCGCGAGGCCGGGCGCTACGAGCCCGACACGAGCCACGCGCTCAACGTGACGCTCACCACGCGCTGACGCACGGAGACAGCTTCGTGACGTGATCAGCGCGACGCCGTTGGCTAGCGTTCGCCGCCTCTCGCAGTCACTGGAGCCCCCATGCCGCCCGTGAACCTGAAGAAGCTCGTCGACGCGAAGCTCGCCCAGCCGAAGATCACGCCCGACGACGCGCGGGAAGTGCTCGAAGTGGTGAAGAAGGACAAGAAGTTCTCGGCCTCCGAGGTGAAGCAGCTCGAGCGCCTGGCCTCGCTGCCGAAGAGCCGCTTCGAGAAGCGCGACGAGTACATTCCCAACCCGTACGATCCCGAAGACGGCGTCACGGTGAAGGCCGACCCGAAGAAATGGATCGATGGGACCCTCGAGCTCGCGACCGCGAAGCTGAACGTGGCCAGCTCGATTCCCGAGATCAGCGTGAAGCTCAGCGCACCCAAGGAGTTCGAGATCGAAGACTGGGGCTCGCACCTCGCGCGCACGCTCGACGTCACCGTCTCGGGCAAGACCGCCTCGAAGGACGGCACCATCGCCTTCACCTACGGCTCGCGGAACATCTCGGTGCCGGTCAAGAAGGGGGAAGACCTCGAGAAGGTGATCAACCGGCTCGAGTCTGCGCTGCTGAAGAAGGAAGGCTCGCTCGAGATCGACGGCTGGTTCGACAAGAACAAGAGCGGCAAGCAGACCATCAAGTTCGAAGTGCTCTGATCAGGCACCGTCTTTCCACCGGAGCCACTGCACGCGGGCGGCGTCGAGGTCGCCCATCGTGAGTGAGACCGCGGCGTCGTCGAGGCCCAGGGCCTTCAGCGCTTCGACGGCGCCCAGCTTTCGCAACGAGGTCGCCTCGTCGATCCACTCCGCGTGGCCGGGCGTGACCTCGAGGTACCGAAACCGGTTCACCTTCGGCTGAGGCCCGGCCACCGCGAACTGACGAGGGGTCATCGACTCGATCACGTACAGCGAGGGTCTGAGCGTGGCGACGTACGGCTCCTGCTTCGGCCACGTCACGCGATCGTCGACCGATGGGTAGAGCGGTGAGCTGCCGTTCGCCGAGAGCCTCCGAATCAACGCGTGCGTGGTGCGCTCGTCGCTCTCGACCGTCACGCCGGGCGCGTTGGTGGTGACGATCGTTCCCTTCGGCAGCTCGACGCGCGCGCCCATCGGCTCACGACTGCAGCACGACCACGCCGCGCCGCAGAAGGTCCTTCACCACCGCGGCGACCTCCATCGGCGTCACCTGCAGGCGGTTGATCACCTCGACGGGCGTGAGCCGCTGCTCACACAGCAGGCGCGCCACGGGCAGCCACGCGGGCGGGCCCACGGTCAGGTACAGGCGATAGAGTTCTTCGTCGGGCACCAGTGACTTCGCCTTCGACAGCTGATCTTCCCGCGCCCGCTTCTGCTCGTCGTTGAGCCACGGCACCAGGCGCGCGAGCGTCGCGTCGGTGGAGTGCCGCGCGAACCCCTCCTCTGGCGCCCGCCCGTCACGGGCCAGCGAGCCCTCCGACTGCCTCGCCATGAGGAACGTACAGAGCGCGCGATCGCCGTTCATCGACGACGTGCCCATCTTCGCCGTCATCTGCGCCAGCCGGCCGCCCTCGAACCACGCGCGCCAGATGCCCCAGGCGTCGCGCGCGTCGAGCTGCCCCGAGAACCGCGCGGCGGCGAGCGCCTTGAGCACCCACTGCGGGCCGAGCGCGCCGAACATGAACGAGAGGCCACCTTCGGGAGGCAGGTTGCGAAGGAAGCGGCGCCGTGGCTCCACCAACTCCTTCACCTGCGCCTCGAGCGCGGTCAGCCGCAACGTCTTCGGAAAGTAGGCCTGCGCGCCCGCGTGCAAGAGCCGCAACGACTCGCGGTAGTCGTCCTGCGCCGAGAAGAGCGCCACCGGAACTTCGTGCGTGCGTACGTCTTCACGAATGAGCCGCAAGAGGCCCCAGCCGTCGAGCCTCGGCATGTTGAGGTCGGCCACCACCACGTCGAAGGACTGCGCGGCGAGCAGGCTCAGCGCCTCGACGCCGTCACCGGCCGTCTTCACCGGGTAGCCCTTCTTGGTGAAGTAGCTCGCGAGCATGGTGACGACGGCAGGGTCGTCATCGACGAAGAGAATCGGCGTACGCGCGGCTTCGACGTCGACGGCCGGTGCAGGCGCAGGCGCCGGTGGCGCAGACGGTGGTGGCAGCGGCGTGCCCGCGAGAATCGGCGGCTCGGGCAACGCCTGAACGATGGGCACTTCGCCCGTCGTCGTGCGCGTGGGCACCGTGTTCTCGCGGTACGTCATCATGTACGGGTCGCTGCCCGAGTCGCTCTCGAAGTCGACGACGCCCGCCGTCCCTTCGGCGCCTTCGGTGAACGTCCACGCCACCTGGAGCCGTGACATCGCCGCCAGCGCGCTCTGCATCGTCTGCTGCTGGTACCGCGCGCTCTTCAACACGCCTCGCACGAAGAAGGCGCGGCCCTCGTCGTGACTGCCGACGACGAGGCCACCGGTTCTTCGCGCGCGCATCACGTGCTGCAACAGCCCGTTGATCTCGTTCGGCCCGCCGCGACCACGCACGATGCCGGTGCGCTCGGGCAGTTCGGCCAACAACATGCGCAGCCGGGAGAGGTGCAGGCGGGCGTTGAAGGGCTCCTGCAACACCTCGACGACGCCAGTGCGCATCGGTCGCACGAAGGCCTCGTCCTGCGTGTCCTTGCAGAGCAGCGTCACGGGAACGCTCGCGGCGCCGGCGCTGTCGAGGCGTGCGAGCAGCGTCGCGAGCTGAGGGCTGCCGAGGTCGGCGTGCACCAGCAGCAGCGTCGGCGTGAAGTCGCGCGACATCGCCTGGAACTCCGACGGAGCGAACGTGCACCACGCGACCTGAAAGCCGCCGTTGTCGATGGCAAGGCCGACCCGTTGAGCGGCATCTTGATCAGCGTCGACGATGAGAATGCGCGTTTCGCTCTTCGCCATGCAGCCCGACGCTACAGCGAATCGGCCCGCTCGCCAGTTGATGGGAGGCACCTGAGCCACGCCTCGCCTCGTGCCATTGCTGGGCTAAGGTGCTCGCCCTCCGGAGAGCCCATGAACCAGAAATTCGCGATCGTCGGCGTCGTCCTTTCGTTGTCGGTTTTCTCCTGCGCGCCGCCCGTTCCGAAGTGCACGGCCGCGACGTGCGCGAGCGGCTGCTGCTCCGCAACGGGAGCCTGTGAAACTGGCTCTTCGTCTTCGGCCTGCGGAAGGGGCGGAGCGACTTGCAGCAGCTGCACCATCGGCAACGTCTGCAACGCGGGCGTTTGCATGCCGACGTCGACGGGTACGGGCGGTGGGTTCGTGAGCGGCGGCGGAAACGCGACGGGCGGCGGAAACGCGACGGCCGGCGGAAGCGCGACGGCTGGTGGAAACGCGACGGCTGGTGGAAACGCGACGGCTGGCGGAAACGCGACAGCAGGCGGAAATGCGACGGCTGGCGGATCCGCATCGGCTGGTGGTTCTGCGACGGCTGGCGGTTCCGCATCGGCTGGCGGTTCTGCGACGGCTGGCGGTTCGGCCTCGGCTGGCGGGTCAGCGACGGCTGGCGGGTCCGCGTCGGCTGGCGGGTCGGCGTCGGCCGGCGGTTCCGCGAC
>JAACJQ010000300.1 GCA_016879935.1 Archangiaceae bacterium
TCATGACTTCCACTGACTCGGTGCCGCCCCTCATCAGGTTCACCTTCGCCTTCGTCTCACGGTTCCTCAGTTCGACTCCGGCTGCGGTGAACCACACCCGGCGCGGCGGTGAATTCCCGCGAAAGGTTACCGCGCTTTCACTGGCACCGGCTTCTTCGCGGCCGGTCCCGACGCCTTGCCCACCACGAGCTCGTCCTCGAGCAGGCGCATCATCTCGTCGACCTTCGCGCGATACCCTGCGTACTCACCGGGCGTGACGCGATCGCACGTGACTTGAAAGACGGCGCGGCTGGTGACGGTGCGACCCGTCTGCGTGACGGTGCGCTCGAGCTTGAGGCACGTCTGCTCGAAGGTGCCGGCCGCGGGCAGCTTCTTCGCCTCGAAGCCCTCGGGCAGCGTGATGCTCACCTTCGCCTCGTCGGTGAAGGGTGTGCCGAGCACGAGCGTGTGACGGCGGCTGGCGAGCTGGAACTGGCTGCGCGGGTTCCACGAGATGGGCACCTTGATTCGCAGTGTGTCGCCTTCGGGCCGCGCGAACGTCTTCGCCTCGAGCAGCGCCTTCAGCGTGGCGGGCTTGCGCAGGTCCTTCGCTTCGACGACCACGACCTCGCTCGTCGACGCGTTGGGAACGAGCCCCGAGGCGATGCGCTGGACGGCCTGCTGGAACATCTCAGCGTCACGCGAGGCCACTCGAATCGCCGACCCCGCCCTGCCCCTCGCCTCGAGCGTGAACAAGCCCCGAGCGCTGCCATCGGCCGTCAGGTCGAGCTCGAGCTGGCTGGTCAGGCGGTGCTTGTCGGGCCCCTGGTACGGAATCTCGCGACAGGTGTGTTCGCCCGAGACTGGGTCGATGACGAGGCTCTGCGTGCCGACGTCGTCATGCCGCACGACGTCGAGGTCGAGCATGTCGGCGGTCGGGTCGAAGAAGCGGCCTTCGCTCACACCCGCCTGCTTCGGCACGTACACGATGGCGTGGTTGAACTGCTGCATCGGCACGTCGCGAGAAATCTGCCCCGAGTCGCGCGTGCGCACGTTCGCGAAGTGCGCCTCGAGCCCGAGCTTCCTGGCGAGCGTGATGAACAGCACCGCCTTGTCCTTGCAGTCACCGTAGCGGCGCTCGAGCACCATCGGCGCGGCGTGCGGCTTCACGCCGGCGATGAAGCTCTCGTAGTCCTGCTGATAACGAATCTCCTCCATCACGAACTGGTGCACACGCTCGAGCTTGTCGGTCGCGTCGCCCGCTCCGTCGGCCAGCTTCTTCGCCACCGCGTCGATCTCGGGGCTGTCGCGGAACACGCCGTCGAGCAGCGACTTCTCCCACGACAGGTAGGTCTTCCAGTCGGGCACCGTCGAGAGGCGAATGTTCGCGGCGACCTCGAGCAGCGGCGGCATCGCGGGCTCCGAGACGAGTGGCGGGCTGTCGTGGGTGAACCACTCCACGCGCAGCTGATCACCACGCTTCTCTTCTTTGCGCTCGACGGCGCCGACCTTGTTCTCGTTGAGCGTGGTGCCCAGCGGCATCCACATGACGAAGCGGGCGTGGCGGCGCTGCTCCGAGAGCGACTGGAACGACCAGCTCTTCGTCAGGTAGCGCGAGAGGTAGCCGGTGGGCGGCACGTCGACGCGGTACTGCAGCACCAGGGTGGAGCCGGGCTGCATGCCGCGGAAGAAGATCTGCCGGCCGCGCTCGCTCGAGGCCTCGCTGCGCGTGCCCTTCTCGTCGATGGAGTAGCTGTGAATGACGCGCAGCCGCCCTGACGGCACGGTCTGCTTGATGATGCGGTCGCGGCCCTGCGCGTTGAAGGCGTGCACCACGACGGTGACGACGTTCGAGGTGCTGCCGTCGGTGTTGAGCAGCGTGACCTCGTCGTCCACCAGCCACGCCACGTCGGAGCCCGGCGTCTGCTTGAGCGAGGCGCGGCCAGCGACGGCCTGCTCGATGGCGTTCTCGTCGGGAGCGTCGTCAGCCCACGGCCCACGGGCTTCGGGCGCGAGGAAGTCGACACGGTTCGCGAGCGAGTCGTTCTCGGGGTTGCGCTCGAGCGCCTTCTTCCAGGCCGCGACGGCGCTGGGCTGATCGCCCGCTTCGTAGAAGAGATCGCCGCGCTTCACCCACGGGTTCGAGGCCTCGGGCGCGAGCGCCGCGGCCTTGTCGAGCGCCTCCCGCGCGCCGTCGACGTCTTTGAGGCGGCGGCGAAGTTCGGCGAGCTGCATCCACGCGCCGAAGTCGGTGGGCCACGACTCGAGCCGGTCCTCCAGCAGGTCTTCGGCGCGATCGAGATCGCCGCTGTCCTGCGCGAAGTCGATGAGGCGGCGCTGGGCATCGACGTGGTTCGGAATCTGGCGGAGCACCTCGACCATCGCCGCCTCGGCGTCGCTGCGGCGGCCGAACCGCTGATACGTGCGCGCGAGCTCGAGCAGGCGATCGGGCCCGTCACCGAACCTGGCGTTGCGAACGCGCTGCGCCGCGAGCTCGTCCTCCGTCCACCCTTCGCTGCGCCAGGCCTCGATGAGCAGCTCGTGCGCCTCCGACAGCTCTGGCTCCTTCGTCGTCAGCTCGACCAACGCGGTGCGCGCCTTCTGCTTGAGCCCCTGCTGCTGCCAGAACCGAATCTGGCGCAGGTGCACGAAGCGCAGCTCGGCGCCGACCTGCTTGTCGAGCAACGCGAGCGCATCGGCCGCGCGGCCACGCTCCTGGTTGAACCACAGCGCATCGACCTGGAGCGTGCGCGCCATCACCGAGTCGGGGAAGGCCTTCGCGAACCGCTCCGCCGCCTTGACGCTCACCGACCCGCCAGCCGCCAGGTGGGCCCACAGCGCCTCGTGGGCCATCGTGCGCGCCGCGAGGGGCGGCATCGAACGCACGTTGAACGCCACCATGCGCTCGAGATCGGGCACCGCGAAGGGCACCGACGACGACGGCACGAGCCGGGCGGCGAGGCTCCACGCGCCCTCTTTGTGCGCCGACTTGAAGAACACGGTGTGCGGGCCCTTCGAGAGCTTGAGCGGCACCACCACGTTGTCCCAGACGCTGCGCTCGAGAATCGACGCCGCGAAGAGCAGTTTGCCGTCGACCCACACCTTGAGCGGGCCCGTGGTGAAGACGCGCAGCTGGTAGAAGCCGTCTTCGGGCGCGTCGACCGTTCCCTGAGCGAAGGCGACGGCGAAGCGGGCGGGCGTCATCAGAGAGCTGAGTTCGACGCGGCCGCGGGGGTCGATGGGTGCAGCGGGCCGCCACACGAGCGGGCCGAAGCGGCCTTCGTAGGTCTGATCGAGGCCGGGGCGCGTCTCGGGCGGCAGCTCGAGATCGAAGCCCTTGCCCTGGTCGTTGTCCCACGTGCCGACGATGGCGAGCGGAATGCGGCCACGCTGGGCGGCGCTGAGCTCGTCACGCTCCGAGAGCCGGCCATCACCGTTGAGCAGCGAGATGAGATGGAACGCGGCGAGGGAGCGCACCTCGGGGCGCGGGTGGTTGTCGGCGAGGTCGCGCAGGAGCGTGCGCACGTGCCGACGCTGCGTGAACGTGAAGTCGTTCAGCATGAGCAGGTGGAGCTGCAGCGTCGCGGCGGGGTTGGTCGAGTCGAGCAACCCCATGTGCAGATGCGCGAGCTCTTCGGCTTCGCGGCCTTCGAGCCCGGCCAGCAGCCCAGCCAGCTCGTGGAACGTTCCACTGTCGGGGCCAGCCGCGCGCGCCTGTTCGACGGCGGCCTTCAGCTCCTTCGCGTTGCCCGCGCGGAAGAAGGCTTCAGCCGCAGCGTCGAGCGCCTTCGGGTCGGAGACGGACACCTCGCGCAGCGTCGGCGCGAGCGTCAGACAGGCAGAGAGGAGGGGGAACGCGAAGAACGAGGCGAGGCGTCGCATGGGCCGCGCATCGTGTACCAGCGCGCGAGACGTGTCGCGGAAGACCGCTCAGCGACGGGCGGGGCGACGCTTCACCGGCACCGGCACCCGCGCGACGGGACGCCACCCCAGCGCCAGCACCGCAAAGGCCGCAGCGGCCACCAGTGGAAGGAGCGTGGAGAGCGAGTGAGCGTCGAACATGTTCATGACTTAACCACGCCGAGCCTTCAGTGGAGAATCGGGGGAGTTTCCCCACACCTGATCAGGCAGTCAGCGTCGGCGTTTGCGCTCGAACTCGGGCATCGCCTTGTCGAGGAACACCAGCGCCGAGGCCTCGTCCTTGAAGAAGTCGGTGTTGGGGTTGCCGCTCGCCCGCATCACCAGCGACACGGCCATGCGCATGAGTGCCGAGGGAATGACGAGCGCGACAGGCGGAGGGTTGTTCGGGTCGGGAGGCTTCTCGGAGCCGAGGATCTTCCGCACTTCGTTCGACACCTCGAGGATTCGGCCGAGCACGAGGTGGCCGTGCAGATGGTACGGCGCGCCCGGCTTCACCAGCTCGATGAAGCGGCGGGCCTCGTCGGGCGTGATGTCGCCCTCGTAGATGCTGCGAAGAATGGGGTGGCCTGAAGCAGTGCGGAGTTCGCTGGTGGTGATCACGTCACGGCCAGTCTACGCCGTCACCGGAACGCGACGCAGCGATCACTTCCGCGCACCTCGATTGCCGCCTGCGCTACGGTGTGACGAACACGTAACGGTGGGAGGACGCATGCCGAAGGTGACTGGCTGGGGCGCGACGACGACGAACACCAACCGCAGGCTGCCCGAGACGGCCGCGGCGCGCTTCGAGCTGTCGGGCAAGGTGAAGACGAACGTGCGCGAGGCCTCCGACGTGACGGCGCTGCCGAACGGAGCCTTCGCCATCGTGGGAGACCGCTCCGACCGCATCACGCTCGTCGACAAGAACGGCAAGTCGAAGGAGGTCGAGCTGCCTGGCCTCAAGAACGGCAAGAGCCAGCTCGAAGGCGTGGCGTACGACCCCGTTCGTCAGCACCTCTTCGTCGCGCGTGAAGAGTCGGGCGAGCTGCTCCGCTACGAGTGGGACCCCGCGAGCGGCAAGGCGCCGAAGCTCGAGAAGACGTTCGAGTTGCCGAAGAACGACACGAAGAACAAAGGCGTCGAGGGCCTCTCGTACCTGCCCGAAGACCTCTCGCCCACGGGCAAGCCGCAGCTGCTCCTCGCCAACGAGGGCAAGCCCCGGCGGCTCTCGCTGCTCGACGACGGCGGTGGTGGCAAGCCCCTCGAGGTGAAGCTCGAGCGCGAGGTCTTCGCCGTGTGCCGTGACTTCTCGGCCGTTGCCGTCGACCCCCGCACGGGCAA
>JAACJQ010000301.1 GCA_016879935.1 Archangiaceae bacterium
GCACTCGCAGAGCCACCAGCACTCGCAGAGCCACCAGCACTCGCAGAGCCACCAGCACTCGCAGAGCCACCAGCACTCGCAGAGCCACCAGCACTCGCAGACCCACCAGCGCGCCCGCCGCCATCGGATCCGCCAGCCGCGCCGCCGCCATCGGATCCACCGGCAGCACCGCCACCCACCGCACTCCCACCCGCCGCGACAGATCCCCCTGCGCTGCCACCTGCAGTCCCTCCGGCGCTCGCTCCGCCTGCGATGCCTCCGCCAGCGCTGCCGCCCGCCACGGCAGATCCACCGCCGCTCCCGACTTGAATGCACGCGCCCACGGAGCAGATGAGTCCAGGCTGGCACGACGAACAGGCGAGTCCGCCGCGGCCGCAGGTCGAGTCAGTCACTCCCGCCTGACACGTGCCGCTCGAGTCACAGCACCCGTCGCAGTTCGTCGGCCCGCACGGCACCGCTGGCCGTCCACCGCACGCGGCCAGAGCGAGAAAGCCGACGACGAAACTCGAGCGCAGCAATGACATGAACGACTCCAAGAACGCCTGATGAACGGACCTCAGCTGCCTGACCCCCGAGCGAGCCTCCAGGGTGAAAACGCAGAGCGTTCGCTACGGGTTGGCCATGCCGCGAACGTCGTTGCACGACAGGCCGCTCGCCGGCGCACAGTTCTGCCCGATGAGGCACCCGCCGGCGCCGGCGAAGTCGACACAGCGAATCGACTTGCAGTCGTCGGCCGTCACGCACTTCTTCCGCGAAATGCTGCACTCGCCCGCCATGCACGACTCGGGAGCACAGTCGCTGTCGACCTGACACGAACAGAAGCCCTGCTCGTCACCTTCGTCGACCGAGCACCGCCCCGCGCAGAAGCCCGTCGCCTCGCCCGGGTTCTTTCCGCACACGCCTCCGCGTTTGCAGTCGGCGTCGGTGGTGCACGGCAGCATCGGGTTGATGGGGCAGGCCGGGTTCGAGCGCGTGCAGCTCCACTGCGTCAGCACCACGATGACGTCCTGGCAGCCGTAGCCGCGCGGGCACGCCTGGCCCTCGGAGCAGTCGGCGCCGCAGAAGTAGTTGCCCGGGTTGCGCGTGTCGATGAGGC
Organism: Archangiaceae bacterium; assembly: GCA_016879935.1. Classification (GTDB taxonomy): domain Bacteria; phylum Myxococcota; class Myxococcia; order Myxococcales; family Myxococcaceae; genus Xiheimicrobium. The sequence goes on from JAACJQ010000301.1 coordinate 1,097, forward strand.
AGTAGTTCGGCCCCGAGCCGCACACCTGCAGGCCACCCGCGCCCACCACGCAGTTGTCGCAGTACGGGCGCAGCCGCTGGTCGTAGTCCGAGAAGCACTGCGCGCGCAGGCCGGCATCAGGCTCGTTCGAGGTGACGCCCGCGTCGGGCAGCACCGCGCACTGCTCTCCGAAGTTGCAGAAGTCGTTCGACGCGCAGAACGCCGGGTCGCACACGCCGATGCGGCAGCGCGCCAGCTCGGCCGGAGACGTACCCGTGCACGAACACGCCACGTCGCCACAGCGGCATGAGGTGCCGTTGCAGTCGCCATTCTTGCGGCAGCCGGCGACGCAGCTCCCCTTCTTGAAGTCGCACACCTGGCCGAGCTCGCACTGCAGGTCAGACGAGCAGCGGCCCTTCGGCACGCACTCGCCCACCGAGGTGTCACAGAACAGGTTGCCCGAGCCGCAGTCGGCGTTCGTCGCGCAGCCCGAGCGGTCCTGGCAGAAGCCCAGCCCGTTGCAGAGCTGCGACGGAGGACACGCCTCGTCGGTGCGGCAGTAACAGACGCCCGTCTGCGCCTCGCAGCGGTACGCGCTCGCCTGCGCGCCCACCACCAACGACGACGTCATCGAGGTGGCGCAGTCGGCGTCGACGCCACACTTCCCGCCCATCACCCGCGTGTCACGACACGACACCAGGCTCAGCGCCACCGACGTCACCGTCAGCAGCACCACGGCTCCCCACCTCGACTGCGGCTGCGTGTTGCTCACTCCGGCTCCGACGTCAGGGCGAGAACGCCGGTGAAACCGCGATGGAGAAGCTCGACCACGCCACGCCAGAGAGCGAATCGTACGTCCACTGGTTGTAGGCGAACTTCGGCGAGCGGCTCGAGTACACGACGGCGAACAACATGGCGCCGGCGTTCTCGGTGCGCAGCTTCTGAACGGCGAGCGGCGGCAGCACCACTCGGTTCTCGGCGCCCGGCAACACCATGTCCCAGACGTTCGTGTTGCCCGTCGGCCCCGGCTTCAGAATCTGCACGTTGTGCAGGTCGGCGGTGGCCCCCGGCTGCGTCGTCCACGAGATGACGCCCGTGAAGCCTCCATTGGGCTCGGCCATGAGCGGCGGCGGCAGCATCGGCCCCACCGTCACGCCAGGCGCCATCGGCCCGGGCTGTCGTCGGAAGAAGTACGTGACCGGGTAAGGCTGGGCGCCAGACGACTCGTTCATGAAGATGAAGTTCGAGCCGTCGAGCTGCGGGAAGCCCGGGAACGAGAGCGTCGGGTTGGTGCTCGCCACCGAGGTGGTGCCCGAGGTGCCCGAGGCCCAGTTGTTCGGGTTCGGCACGAAGCCTTCGGCCCCGAGGTCGAGCCACGCGTAGACCTTGTTGTTGCCCGGCTCGTCGGGGAAGCCCTGAATCGACGCGGGGAAGCTGATGGGCGAGTCGATGGTGATGGGCACCGTCAGGTCCAGCTGCATGTCGAGGATGATGTCCTTGCCCACCGCCGGGTTGTCCGCCGAGGTGGTGATGCCGCGCTTGATGCCCATGGTGATGGGCGTGAACGCGCCGTTGCCCGCGTTGACGATGCCGAAGATGGCGTAGACCGCGCGAAGGCCGGCGCCGGTGAAGACGAGGTACTCGCCACCATCGGCCGTCACCTTCCACTTCTCACCCATACGCGTCGGTGCGCCGCGGAAGGGCGCTCCGGCGAAGAGTGAGGTCTGGGCCACGAAGACGCGCGCCTCGAGCGTCTCGCCGTTCATCAGCGGGCGCGGCACCTTGAAGCCGAGCACGCGGCCGGCAATCTGCGAGGGCGGCACGCCAGGCGGCGGCGACCCGGGGCTGCCTTCGCCCGCGCCAGTGAACGAGATGAAGACGGTCAGGTTCTCGGCGTTCACGCTCGTGACGGTGACGGTCTGGTAGTTCTCCTTGAAGACGGTGACGGTCTGCGCCTTCACGAGCGACGGGTCAGAGAACGTCAGCTGGCCGCGGTTGTCGGTGAAGCCCTGGAACGGCGTCGTCTCGTCGGTGCCCAGCATGACGCGCGCGAGCGAGATGGGCGCGCCGTAGTTGCTGGGCGTCGAGTCGAGCACCGTGACGTTGAGCGTGCCGACGAGCGGGCCGCCCGAGAGGCCGCCCGAGATGCTGCGCGGGTCGAAGTACGAGAAGCCGCCGGGCAGCGTGTCGTTCTGGGTGGCGCGCACCACCTTCACGTCGACCGTGCCGACGTCTCCGCGCGGCGTGCGGCAGGTGATGAGGTGCGGCGTGACGAACTTGATGTCTTTCGCGGTGAACTGGCCGAACTGCACGACGGTGCCTTCGCCGAAGCCGCTGCCGAGCACCGTGACGAGCGTTCCACCGGCGATGGCGCCGCGGTCGGGCTGCACCCGGCCGACGGAGAGCGGCTCGTCGAAGGTGAAGCCACCCACCAGCACGAACTCGTTCTCGAGGTCGGCCGCTTCACGCACCCAGAGGTCTGACGCGGCGCCACCGGAGCCACGCGGCGTGGTGGCCGTCATCGCCGTCTCGGAGGTGACCATCGGGTTCACCGCAGCGCCGGCCCCGATGGAGAGGAGCGCGTCGCCCGGAATCGCGCTGCCCACGACGTCGACCGACGTGCCGCCCGCCACGGGGCCGTTGGCGGGAGAGACGGTGCGCAGGGTGACGCGCCAGGTGATGCCTTCGGTGAGCGTGACACTCGTTGCGCCCGTGACGACGACATCGGAGCGACGCGGAGCGGCGCCACGCGCGGGCACGGTGACGACGGCCGAGGTGGCGGTCTGCGCGCCGACGGTGGCTGCGACGCCGCCGATGGTGACGGTGAGCCCCACCGCATCGAGCCCCTGCCCGACGAGCGTGACCTGGTCGCCAGCCTTCACGATGCGCGGCGACACGGCGAACAGCGCGAGCGGGCCCGCAGCGTCGACGTACGAGAAGCCACGCTTCACGGTCCACGTGGCGCGTGGCGTGACGACGGTGAGGTCGACGGCGCCGGAGGCACCTGCGGGAGAAGTGACTGACAGCTCATTGTCGTTGTTGGTGGTGAGCGCCGTGCCAGCCGTGGCGCCGAAGCGGACCTCGGTGGCGCCCGTGAAGCCCGTGCCCTGCAGCGTGACGACGGTGCCTCCCGCGAGCGGACCGGACGGCGGCGAGACGCGCGTGACGCGCAGGTCGGCGAGGTAGCGGAAGCCACGGCGCTGCGTCGAGACGCCGTTCTTGTTGTACACGACGAGGTCGACGACGTCGGCCAGCTGCCCGCGCGGCGTGGTGACGCGAAGCTCGGTGTTGCTCACCTTCGTGACGGTGGTGGCGGAGTTTTCGCCGAACAGCACCTGCACCTCGTCGTCGAAACCCTGGCCCGTGATGGTGACGGTGGTGCCGCCCTGCAGCGCGCCTTCGCGCGGCGTGAAGCCGGTGACGACGAGGTCTTCGAAGTACGTGAAGCAGTTGTTGCAGACGATGCGGCCGTTCGGGTTCTGCACCGAGACGCCAGTGGGGCCCGAGAGGCCGGGAGGCGTGCGCACCTCCATCGTCTGGTCGTCGATGATGGTGATGTCGGGCACCGGGTTGCTGCCGAACTTCACCGTGGTGAGCGGCTTGGCGCGGCTACCCGTGGTGGCGAAGTCACGCAGGAAGCCCGAGCCTTCGAGCAGCACCGTGCTGCCGCCGGCGCTGGAGCCACGAGGCGGGAGCACCCGGCGCACGCGAAGTTCAGGCGGCGGCCCGGCGTCGACCGAACCCGCGTCGACCACCACGCCAGCGTCTTCTTCGACGCCCGCGTCGACCTCGATGCCCGCGTCCGTCTCGGTGATGCCGGCATCGGTGGGCCCTGTCTTCTTCGGGCACCCCGTCAACGCCAACAGCGCGGCGAGCGAGACGAGAGACAGCAGACCTGTCTTCTTCATGGGCATCCTCACGGGGGGTCGACCTTCAGCGTATAGGCGTTGGCGATGCGGTCGGTACTCCCGGCCACCCGCACCACCAGCGTCTGACCAGCCACCTGCGCCGCCGTCGCCGTCACCACCGGCGTCACGTCGTCGCTGCAGCCGTACGTCGTCATTCCATCGTTCGACAGCAGACACAGCCGCAAGAGCCCGCGGCCCGCGTCGTAGTTGATGAGCGACACCTTCACGCCCTGGCCTATCGGCACCACGAGGCGGAAGTGGTCTTTGTCCTGCGCACAGATTTTCCCGTCGATCTGCGTCTGCGCGTTGAGCACCGTCGGCGTCTCGAGGGCGTCGTTCGGCTCGTTGGTGTCGTCGTCACACGGGTTGCCGCGCGAGAGCAGGAACGTGGTGTCGTACGTCTGGTACGGGTCGGTGGAGGAGACGACGACGAAGTACTTCGCGGGCGTCGGCGCCACGTAGCTCACCAGCAGCCGGCCCGCGGCGACGGTGCGGCCGCTCGAGTCCTTGATGACGGTGCTGAAGGTGCCTTCGCTGAACGGGTCGGCGTCGAGGTTCACGCCGAGCAGGTCTCCGCGGCCGAGCTGCAGGCCGAACCAGTCCTGGTCGCCGTTGCACAACGTCATGCCGCGGTAGGTGCCGGCCATCGCTCCGAACGCACGCAGCTGCTCGTCGTTGGGCTCGTAGCGGTCGGGCTGACAGGTGCGCGGCACGCAGCGCTGGGCGCCGACGTCGCAGCGTTGGTCGGGCGGGCAGACGTCGTTCGAGGTGCACGAGCGCCGCTTGGGCAGACACGCGCCCGTCTGGAGGAAACACGCGAGCGGAATCATGCAGTCGCGATCGGAGTAGCAACGCTCGGCGGTGCTGCACTTGCCGGCCATGTCGCAGATGAGACCGACGGGGCACTCGCTCTGCTGGGTGCACTGCACGCAGCGCTCGTTCACGCAGCGCTCTCCGGCCGCGCAGACGGTGGCCTGGGTGTCGGGCGTGCAGCGCGGCACGCACTTGCGGCTGCCGGTGTTGCAGATTTCTCCCATCGAGCAGTCGTCGTTCGTCGAGCAGCCGAGGTCTTCTTCGCAGACGGTGGTGATGACGTTGCAGCGCTCACCCTGCGGGCACGACGCGCTCATGCCGGTCGGGCAGAGGTTCACGTCGGCGCGGGGGAGACACAGGCCCTGCTTGCACCAGCTGCCGGCCTGACAGTCTTCGTTCTTCGAGCACTCGGTGCCCCAGCCGCTGCGCAGCGCGCACAGCTTCGTGTCGGGGTTGCACTCTTCGCGCACGCTGCACTGGCCCGACGTCGAGCAGAAGTCGCAGAACTTGTCGGCGGTGCACACCTTGCCGGCGGCGCACTCGGCGCGCGTCTCGCACTCGGGGGGACGGCCCGCGTCCGTCATCATCTTCACGGGAGGGCAGGCGCTCAGCGCGAGGGCTGCCAGGAGGAGCGTGGAGGGCTTCATGGAACGGGCGTCACGTCTCCAGAGGGCCACACGATGTCGGCGACCAACCAGACCTCATTCCGGTCGACCATCGTTCGCGAGAGCTCGGCTTTGAGAATTCCAAACTGGTACACGCGCACGGTCGCGCGCGACTGGCGGGCCATGGTGCCCAGCCCGTAGTCCTGCTCGAAGGCCACGGCGATGCGGTAGGTGCCGTCGATGGGGTTCACCCAGCCGAACGTCTCGGGGCCGTAGCCAGTGAGCGCGTCGCGCGAGAGCTCGGGGTCGTCGGCGGGGTCGCCCATCACGCCCCAGTCGGGTTTCTTGTTTTGATAGAACACGTCGTCGGGAATCAGGCCGACGCGCGTGGAAGGCGTTCGCAGCACGTGCAGGTCGAGGTCGGTGTTCTGGTTGTCCCAGAAGACTTCGACGAGCAGCTTCTGCGCAGGCGAGGCGACGATGGTCTTGCGCGCGGGCTGGCACGACTTCACGCCCTGACTGTCACTGACCTCGAGCTGCACCTCGTACTGGCCGGGCACCGACGGGTCGAGGCGCATGGCGGTGAGCGCGGCCTCAGGCATCGCGATGGTGGTGCTGCTCGCGAGCGGGCGGTTGCGTAGCGTCCACTTGTAGGTGAGCGGCGAGTCGCCGTCGGGGTCCATCGAGCCGGTGCCGTCGAGGGTGACCGAGAGGCCGGGCGCGCCGTTGCCGAGGTCGGCGATGGTGGCCGTGGGCGCCTTGTTGATGGTGGCGCGAATCGGAATCACGACCTCCTGCTTCTCGGGGTCGGTCGTCTTGAGCCGAATGCCGCCGGTGACGTCGCCCGAGGCGCCAGCGGGAATCGCGTAGCGCACGGTGAGCTGAATCTGGCCCTGCAGGCTCGTGCGCGGGTCGACCGTCTTCACGGTGGCCGGCGTGCGCGTGGAGCCGACGAAGGTGAAGCCCGGGGGCGTTCCATCGGTGAAGGCAATCTCGTTGATGACGAGGTCGGCGGTGCCCGCGCTCTTGATGGCGAGCTGCTGCACGGCGGTGGAGCACTCTCCGACGCGGCCGAAGTCGAGCATCGGCGGGTCGAGCTCGAGCACCGCGCGCGTGGAGCCCTTGCCCGTGAGCGTCAGCGTCGTGAGCGGGTTGTCGGTGTCGTCGCTCTCGAACGAGACGGTGTTCGAATAGTCCTGCTCCTTCGTCGGCTTGAAGGCGAGCGAGAGCTTGCCGGTCTCTCCGGCTTCGACGACGTCAGGCGCGGCGACGACGCGGAAGATGCCGTCTTCGGTGCCGAGCTTCGTGTTCGAGATGGTGAGCTTCGCGCGGCCGAGGTTGGTGACCTCGAGGTCGACGACCTTCTCGTTCAAGACGGGGAGCGTGCCGAAGTCGACGGGCGAGGCGGGCGGGTTGAGGCGCGGGCGCACGCGGCCGAGGCCCTGCGTTCCACACGAGGCAGCCACCGCGAGCGCGAGGAGAAGAAGAGCAGCTCGTCTCACGGCATTCCCGGTTCGACGCTCGCCTCCGCTGGCCACATTCGCCGCGGCTGCGGAACGGCAGATTGGAAGGGGGCACCGCTCATCAGGCCAGCTCCGGCTTCGTCTCACGGGCCTTTTCCTTCTTCGTAGTACTGAATCTCGACCTGGGCGTTGAGGCCCGGCACGGAGTCTCCAGCGAAGTAGATGTTGTTGTTCGCCGGCTCGTAGTCCCAGCCGTCGGTGCCCTTGAAGGGCGGCTTGCACACGAGGCCGTAGGTGTCGGGCGTCACGTCCATGCAGCCCTTGCGGTCGATGGAGTCGCACTTCGAGAGGTTCGTGTCGGGCGTGCTGCACGCGTACTTCACGCGCACTTCGACCGTCATCACGTTGGGCTTTTCCTGGAGCGTGAACTTGCGCTTGAGGCCGACGGCGTTGGTGGCGAGCTTCTTGAGCGTGGCGCCGAACGCGGTGTCGCAGATGGAGCCGACTTCGCCGCCGGTGAGGTCGCTCATCTCTTTGTAGCGGACGCCGGGCGTCGCGCCGCAGCCGTTGCCTTCGGGGCCCATGATGGCGGCCGTCGTCACCATGCCGTCGTTGCCGATGCCCTTCACCGTCTCGAAGTAGCGGTAATAGAAGCGCACGTCTTCGCGCGACTCGTCCTCTTCGTCGGTGACGAACACGAGGTAGAGGTACGCGTCAGGGCGGAGGAAGGCGAAGTCCTTCTTCTCGTCGCAGGCGGTGACACAGGCCGGCTTGTTCGCGGCGCACGAGCGTTTGCACTGCTCGATGGCGAGCGTGTTCGCTTCCTTTTGGAGGTTGATGGCGAGGCGACCCGCTTCGAGGCCCGCCTCGTACGGGCTGCCCGTGATGCCGACCTTGATGTTGTTCGAGAAGGCGCCCGCGACGTTCGCGGTCTGCGGCGTGATGACGCGCGGGTTGCCCTTGAGCGCGCCCTTGTCCTTGAAGATGTCGGTGGTGGTGACAGCGATGCGGTAGTCGATGCTGGAGCGGGTGAAGAGGTCGATGAAGGAGCCGAAGTTGCGCGCGAGGTTGTCCTGCCGCGGCGCCATCGAGCCGGAGTTGTCGACCACCCAGAGCACGTCGATCTTCGAGGCCGCCTGCTGCGTGTACGAGTCGACGCGAACGTCGGGAGGCAGGGTGGCGACGATGCGATCAGGCCCGCAGGCAGTGGCGACGACACCCGTCGCGGCGAGGGCAAAAAGTGACAAACCTCTGGCAACCATGGCGGTCTTCTGGCGCACGCGGGGGTCTCCCTGCAACGAGAGACCCGTTGTAGCCCGAAGTCGCATGCCGTGGCTGCAACCCTCGGGTTTTTGATGAGTCTGCATGGATCCGCCCATGGTGCCCGGGCGGATCAGCATCGTTCAAAGTCGGACATCGGTGTCAGGTGGTCGCAAGTCGTCTGAGGCGATCATTCGCTGAGCCGATAGGGTCGGCCAAATGACACGGGGAACGCGGCTCGGACTGCTGGTGGTCAGCGTGCTGGTCGCTTCGCCGGCGCACGCCCATGGAGACATGGCCGCGAAGGGAATCGCCGAGCTCTTCAGCCTGATGCTGGCTGGGGTCTTCTTCGTCGGGAGCGTGATTCTCGGAGTCGTCGCGCGGCGAATGACGGCGAAGGCCGACTCCGCGGGCGGCGTGTTTCGCGCGGGGCTGGTGGGTGTGCTGGCGCTGCTCGCACTGACGGTCGCGTGCATTGGCGCGGCGATGGGCTCGGAGGCGGTGTTCGATCACACACCGCGCGGGTTCGCAGCGTTGTTGGCCGTGCTGCCCGCGTTGTTCGCAGCGCAGTTCTTCGTCAGCGCGCGGCTGTACCGACGTCTCGAGGCGCGTGGACTCTCAGTTGGAAGCATCGTGCTCGGAGTCCTCTTCGCCATCGGGGCGGCCCTCGCAGCGTTCGCGCTGATCATTGACGCGGTGGTGCCTCAGTCGGAGCGCACCTCAGGCGAAGTGCGGGCCTACCGAGAAGGCTGCGAGCGCGGCAACGGGAGCGATTGCAACATGCTCGGTCTGCGACTGCGCACGGGGAGCGGTGTTCCTCAAGACGCCATCGCAGCGACACGGGCGTTCGAGAAGGCATGCACGCTCGATGCGTCCATCGGCTGCAGAAACCTCGCTGAGATGCTCCGCAACGGAGAAGGCGTTCCGCGCGACGAAGCCGCCGCCCAGCGGTGGATGGATCGGTACACAGCGCTGTCGGGCGCCGACGCAGGCGCGGCTCGGGGAACGGATCCCAGCGAGCATTGATCCGGTGACAGGCGGGCTCTCCTCTCAGGCCGAGACGATGCCCCGACGGCGCAGTTCATCGGTGCGCAGCGGCGTGTACTGCGGCGGCGAACCGACGCGCAGCCGCGCGCGAACCTCGTCGACCGGCAACGGGAGCAACGCCTCCCAGTCTTGCGGCGCGAGCGGCTGAGCTCGCTTCCCACGCACGAAGCCGTCGACCACCAGCCACGCGTCATCACCGCTGAGCCCCTTCGCGAAGCCGGCGCCGACCACGAGCGCGATGCCGGGGTGCCAGTACTGCCCGAGCAGGAACGCGAGCAGCGACAGCTCTCCGAGCACGTCACCGCGATAGCCCGTGACCGCGTGCCAGAGGTCGTGCGTGTCGCGCATGCGCGCGCGCTGCCAATCGAAGCCGTCGTGAACGCGCTCTCCTTCGGCGGCCGCGGCGAGAATGCCCTCGGGGCTGATGTTCTCCGACGCGAGGAAGTCGAGGTACGCGTGCGCCAGGCTGCCCTTCGGCATCGCCCGCAGCGCTTCGCGGTTGGTGAGAATCGGCACGATGTCGGGCTCGGTCTCCTGGAGCCGCCGCCCCGTCTCCGTCGCTTCGAACTGCTTCCGCAGCCGGTCCGACGCGTTGCCCTGCAGCGCCTCGATGAGCCCGAAGACCCGCGGCAGGTCGTCGGGGTTCTTGAGCAGCGCCTGAAGTTCCCGCCCGGCGCGGGGGAGGTCGTACCGCCGGAGCACGTCGTTCATGTGGACCCTCGTTCGTTATCGACAAGACTGTTCATAACGATGCTGACAAAGTTGTCAACAGAGCGCGGCCGCTGCGTTCTGTTTGAGAAGGCCCATGAGCCGCTCCCGTGCCGTTGCCGAGCCCCGCCGCCGTCGCTCAGCTGACGAGGCGCGCGAGGCCATTCTCGACGCCGCTGAGACGCAGCTGCGCACGGTGGGCCCGGGAGGCATTCGCCTGCAGGAGGTCGCGCGCGTGGTCGGCGTCTCGCACCCCACGGTGCTCCATCACTTCGGCAGCCGCGAAGGACTGGTCGAGGCGCTCGTCGCGCGCAGCCTCGAGCGCATTCAGGCGGGCCTCTTCGACGCCGTCGCCGCGCAGCCGGGCACCGAGGGCATCGCGTCGTTGCTCGAGCAGGTATCGAAGCAGATGAAGGCCGACGACCGCGCCCGCTCGTTTCTCTGGCTCGCGCTCGCGGGGTACGGGCCGGGGCTCAAGGGGCTGGCTGTGAAGCCGCTCGCCGAAGCCGTGCACGAGGTGCGTCGCCAGAAACGGCAAGGCTCGGGCAAACGGTTGCCGCCGTTCGAGGACACCTGGTTCTCGGTGTTGCTGCCCGCGCTCGCGCTGCTCTCACTGAGCGTGCTGGAAGATCAGGGCATCTCCGAGTTCGATGGCGTTCGCTTCAGAGCGTGGCTCGCGAAGCTCGTGCACCGTCACCTGGAGTCGTGACCGTCACGCATCGCACTCCGAAGGGCTGTCCGAGAAGCGGCTCCACTGCCCTGCGGCGAGCGAGCCATCGGGCTCGATCGTGAACGAGAGCTCCTTCGTGTCGAGGCCCGGCAGTGGCTGCGGGAACACGAGCTTCAGCGCGCGGCCCTTCACCGTCCACGTGCCCTTGAAGGTGCGAATGTCGAGCGGCAGCCCGGCCTCGTTCAGCAGCCGCAGCGTGAGCGAGACGCCGGCGGGCGTGAACGTCATCGAGCGCGTGGAGCCGTACGCACCTTCGCCCGCGCTGTACCAGGTGACGGCGGTGATCAGCTTCGGCAGGTCAGCGTCCCTCGAAGGTGAGAGACCGAGCAGGCTCTGAAACTGAAGCGTGCTGCGCAGCTCCTTCAGGTCGGGGTCGGTGAGCGCCTTCTCGAGCCGGTTCGGGTCGAGCCTGATGGCCTCGAGCACGTGCTCCCAGATGCTCGGCACGTACGCCTCGACTTCGCACGTCTTGCCGGCCTTGCGCGCCAACGCCATCGCACACGCGAGGTTGAAGTGGGCGAGCGCGAGCGCGCGGGTCTGTGCGACCTGCTCCTTCGTCGACGGCTGCTCAGCCGCGTGCGTGATGGCCGCCTTGAACTGCGCGATCGCCTCGGGGAAGCGCTTCGCCTGGTACAGCTTCATGCCGGCCGCGTTGGCGTCGGCGACGGTGGGCGCAGCAGCGAGCAGGAGCGCGAGGAGCATGCGCCGGTTCTACACGATGCCGTTTGCACTTCTGGTAGCGAGCGCTCCATGACCGACATCGCGCTCACCATCGCCGGCTCGGATCCCTCGGGCGGTGCTGGCATTCAGGCCGACTTGAAGACGTTTCATCAGCACGGCGTGTACGGCATGGCGGTCATCTCGCTGCTCACCGTGCAGTCGACGACAGGTGTGACGCGTGTGCAGACCGTGGAACCCGACCTGCTCGCGCAGCAGCTCGATCAGCTGCTGATCGACCTCGTGCCCGGCGCGGCGAAGACCGGAGCGCTCGGCAACGCGTCGCTCGTCGAGGTCGTCGCGGCGCGCGCGAAGGACTTCCGCTTTCCCCTCGTCGTCGACCCCGTGATGATCAGCAAACACGGGCATCCGCTCATCGACGCGTCGGCAGTTCACGCGGTGAAGTCGAAGCTCATGCCGGTGACGTTCCTCGTGACGCCGAACACGCACGAGGCCGCGTCGCTCACGGGCCGAAAGGTCGACACGCTCGCCGAAGCGAGAGACGCCGCGAAGGCCATCGCGCAGCTCGGCGTGAAGCACGTGCTCGTGAAGGGCGGTCACCTCGAAGGCGACGCGGTCGACGTGCTGCTCGCCGATGGCGTGCTGCACGAACTCCACGCCCCGCGGATCGAGACGAAGCACACGCACGGCACCGGCTGCACCTCGTCTGCGGCCATCACCGCGCGGCTCAGTCAGGGTGTTTCACTCGTCGAAGCGGTCACGCAGGCGAAGGCGTGGCTCACGCGCGCGATCCAGACGGCTCCAGGTCTCGGTCACGGGGTCGGGCCCGTGAATCACTTCGCCGCGCTTTGACTGACGGTGCGTGACCCGCGCGCGACCTCACCAGGAAGAGGAAGGCGAACGACCCGTCGAGGAGCGTGTGCCCTGATCAGCTCGTTGAAGTGTTGCGCGGCAGCGGCTTCGACGCTGGAAGCCTTCGCTCAGTGAGACAGCGCGCCTCCGAAAACGGTCAGGGCAACCGCACGCTGAAGGACATGAGCCCGCCACCATCGAGCGGAAGGAGCCCGGCCGAGACCGGCACCATCTCGGTCCCGCCGATCGCGTAGACGAGCAAGCCGACGAGCGCGACCCCGACGCCAGCGAACATCGTTCCGATGAGCGCGTTCTCGGCGGGCGTGAGCGGAGCGCCGGGCGGTGCGTTCGCGTCGATGACGATGAAGAGGCCCACGAGCGACCCGACCGCCACCGCAGAGCCACCGATCATCGTCCACATGCCCACCTTGCGGACCGTCGTCGGCTTGCGCTCATAGGTCGGCGTCACCGTCGAAGCCGCCGCGTCTCGCTGGCGCGCTGGCAACGGCGGAGGCTCGGCTGCGCGCGTCGGTGTGAGCGGACGGCCCAGCTTCTTCGCCAGCTGTGGCGCCATCGCCCGCGCCGCTTCGGTCATCGCGTCGAGCAGCTGTGCCTCGGAGTCGAGTCGCTTCGAATAGAGCGTCACCACCTTCGCGTCAGAAGCGCCGATGAACTTCGCGTCGAGCTGAATGACAGCGCCCAGCTTCGCGACCGAGCCCAGCAGAATCGCGTCGACGCCCAGCGCGTTCGCCAGCTCCGCCATGCATTGAGACTCGCCGCACCCCAGCAGCTGCTTCTGTCGATCGATTCCAACCACAGCCGCAATTTGCGCTGGGGTGGTGACCTCGATGCCCTCGAGCGTGAGCTCCTGGCTGAGGTGATCATTCACGAACGTGAGCAGGTCGGCCGACGCGTTCACGCCAGACAAACCCGGAGCCGCCACCTTCACCGGCGCCGCTGCAAGAACCGCCGCCATCATCACGATGCTGGTCAACTCGACCTCCAGTGACGACTGTACTCGTGAAATCGCAGAGCGAGACTTTGCTTTCCACGCTGGCCGGGCTCCAATGCGAGCCAATGCGACGACTTCTGGGGGTGCTGCTTCTCATGGCAGGCACGTCGGCGTCTGCGGCGTCGGTGCTGGTGGTGGCGGAGAACGACGCGGCCCGCGACGTGGCCGGTGAGCTGGTCGAGGCGTTCGGCAAGGCGAAGGTGAAGCTGAAGGTTGCTGGCCCGCAGGCTCCCGCGTCGCAGTGTCTTCAGCGCCCCGGCGGCGATCGAAACCGCTGCCTGTCACAGGCCGGAGAGACCGCGTTCGTCGATGCCGTGCTTCAGCTGGGAGCGAGCGCGAGCAAGGGCCGCACCACCGTGACGTTCCTGCTGTTGAGCCTCGACGATGGAAAGCTGATCAAGAAGGAAGTCGCGACCGGGCCTTCGGCCAACCTGGGCGGAGCCCTCAAGCCCGTCATCACGCGCATCGCGAAGCTGGTGAAGCCGCGCCCTGCCGAGCCGAAAGCCGACCCGGTCGTCAAAGCAGAGCCGGTGAAGACCGAGCCGGTGGTGAAGGCCGACCCGGTGAAGTCCGAGCCGCAGGCCGAGCCGGTGAAGCGGCAAGACGCTCCGACGAAGACGAACCTCGAGCCGGTCGTGGTGGCGCCACCCGAGGCGGTGGTGGCTCCTGCGGCGAAGGGCTCGGGCCTGACCGTCGCCGCGTGGACGACGACGGGCCTCGCGGTCGCGGCTGCCGGAGTGGCCGGCACGTTCGGCGCGATGGGCCTCGGCGCCCGCACGCAGCTCGACGCCAACGAAGCCGGCATCTCGTCGCTCTCTCGCAGTCAGGCCAACGCGCTGGCGGGCCAGGCCAACACCAACTTTTCGGTCGCGCTCGGAGCCGGCATCGGCGCCGGTGTGCTCGGCGTCGTCTCGGCCATTCTCTGGAGTCAGACACCATGAGGCAGTCCCGGTGGTGGGTGGCCTTCGCGTTCTCGGCGGTCTCGGCGTGCACCTGCGTGGTTCCGCGCGAAGACCTCATCTACGCGTGCGAGCCTGACAACACGTGCCTCGAGGCGGGGCGCGTCTGTGTTCAGGGCCGCTGTGGTCCCTCGGTCGATGGTGGCCGTGCCGGAGGTGCCGCAGGCGGCATGGCGGCGGGTGGCGCTGGCGGCGGAGTCGCTGGTGGTTCGACTGCCGGTGGTGACGCCGGTGGCTCGGCCGCGGGTGGGATGGCGGGCGGCGACGCGGGAGGCGCTGCGGGTGGCATGGGCGGTGGTGATGCCGGTGGCTCCGCAGGTGCAAAGACGGCGGGTGGAGAGGCTGGTGGCATGGGGGGTGGCGACGAGGGTGGCTCGGCCGCCGGTGGC
>JAACJQ010000302.1 GCA_016879935.1 Archangiaceae bacterium
TCTTCGAGGAGCGCTCGACGACGTAGAGCTTGCCCGAGAGCACCACGAGCAGCTTCGAGCCGTCGGAGGAGAGCTGGTAGCTGGTGAAGCCGCGGGCCGAGACGCGCTGACGTTCGAGGCGGGCCTTCTCGGCGGCGGTGAGCGTCTCGCTGGCGCCCTGGAGCAGCGTGTCGGGCGTGAGCAGCTCTTTGGTTTCGCCGGTGGCGACGTCGAACTCGTAGAGCAGCTGGCGCGAGTCCTTCGGCGCGGAGCGGAGGAAGAAGACGCTCTTTCCGTCGGGCGAGAACTTCGGTTTTTCGGGTCGGCCGGCGAGGTAGCGGCGCGTCTCGGCGTACTCACGAAGGAACTGCGGGTCGGCAGCGGTCGTCGTCGCAGCGAGGATGGTCGTCATGATGATCACGGGCGCGCGACATAGCCCAGGTCAGGGCCGCATGAATCACCACGTCGCGAACTCGGAAAGCTGCGTCACCGGGAGTAGAACCGAGTCGTGATCACACAGGTCTCCATCAAGGGTCTTCGAGGTGTCGCTGAAGGCATGGTCGGTGGGCTCACACCCCTGACGATTCTCACCGGCGTGAACGGGTCGGGGAAAAGCACAGTCCTCGACGCTCTCTTGATCGGCACTGTCATCTCTGGTGGTGGTGCGCTCGTTCAGGTCGTTCAGCGAAGGACAAGCCGCCAATTCACCGGTGAGTGGCTGTTTCGCAGAAAGGCTGGCCAAGCTTCGGTCGAGATCTTCACGACAAATAGGTCGAGGCACACTGTGCTGGACTGGCTTTCCGTCGATGACGCTCGAACTCATCTGCCCGGCCCCAACGGCGGCTCAGCCAAACTCCATGGCGGCGTTCGGGCGAGCTTCGCCTCGCTTGGCCAACGAAAGTTCAGCGCGGCTGTGTTCTTCGCGAACGGTGAGGTCCTGACTCATTCCAACTACGCCCCTGAGGAAATTCCCCAGGAGGAGAGGTTCAACGCGAAACTCATCGACATGCGGGGCGCGGCTGGCGAGCAACGCGACCTGACGGAGGTCCTCACCGATGCGAAGGCTGCAGGTGCCGGGGCTGCCACGGTCGAACTCTTGGCGAAAGTCGCACCCGGGGTCTTGAACCTCGAAATTCTCAGGGTGGGCAGTGGGTACGAGGTCGGACTCATCTATGGCGATGGCGCGGTTCCGCTGTCAATGGCCGGAGACGGCATCCGGGCTGTGGCTAGACTTGCCTTAGAGCTTGCGGCGCTGCCGAATGGACTGGCCCTCCTTGAGGAGCCTGAGGTCCACCAGCACCCCGGCGCGCTGAAGCAGTCCGCAGCAACGATGGTTACGAGCGTGAAGCGTGGGCTTCAGGTTGTTGTCGCGACCCACAGTCTCGAACTCATCGACGAACTCCTGCTCGCTGCCAAGAAGTCCGAGATTCTCGACCAACTCACCGTTCAGAATCTGCGCCTCGTTGGTGGCGTGCTCTCATCGACCCGCTTCGAAGGGCCCGAGTCAGACGAGATCCGCAACGTGATCGGCACGGAGCTTCGATGAAGCACTCGGCGATCTACTGTGAGGGCTACCAAGACCGGGCCTTCCTAAGCGCCTGGCTTGATCACCTGTGTCAGAAGCGAGGGACGATCGTACGGCCCTTGAAGGACCCCAAGGAGCGCGACATTGATGCGAGGAATGCTCACGCCAAGCAGGTTGGGCAACGCCAGATTCTCATCGTGGCCTGCGAGGGCGACGGCGACATCACTTCGCAAGCGGCGAAGTTCCTGAAGAAGAACAGCGAGAAGCTCGACAACCTCATGGTCGTCGTCGACTCGGATGGAATCGCGAATCGCGCGACGGCAGTCGCAGAGAGTTTCGACGCTCAGGTTGCAAAGCTCGGGTTCGCACACCGGGTCGCGGTGAACCCGTTGGTCTGGCACCCGAAGCTGGAAGCAATCGTTGAAACCGCGCTGAGGTCGCTGAACCCGCAAGCAATGGCATCTGTCGACAAGTTCATCGATGTCGACGCTCCAAATCCCTCCAAGCTGGGCAAGGAGAAGGCGTACGCCTACTGCGCAGCATGGCAGCCGCGGTCCTTTGGTGAGTCGTTCTTCGGCTTCGTCTGGAAGGACGAGAAGGTCCGAGCTCACCTCGAACCAGTCGTCTCAGTGTTCGAACCACAGCTGCTGCGGACACTCGGCGGCGAGAGCTGAACTCCGAGTTTGAGTTCACAATCTGCCGAGATCAGGACGGGACCATCAAGGCCTCGCGCCACGTTCGCAGCGTCTGCTCCCGATGGTCGGGGCTCTGGAAGCCGAAGGGCAGGGCACCCAGCACGATGCGTGAGCGCCGGGCTCCGCTCGACACCTCTGCGCTCGAGACGCGCAACGACTCCCCACCCAGAGAGGGATACACGAGCACGGCGTCGACGTTCGGCGTCGCTCCGCATGCGGCGTAGGCGATGGTCTGATGCAGATCGGCGCGATGTTCGGTCTGCACGGTCTCGCCCGCACCCCACCACCCACGCTGCTGCAGGTGCGCCAGATGGGGTTTGTACTTCGCGTCGAACCACACGGTTCGTTCGGCGCTGATCAGCGACGCGTCGGGCTTGAGCTTGCGCATCGAGTGCACCGAGCCGTGCCACCGAAGTGCGATCTGCCGAGTGCGTTCGCCGCCTTCACGAAGCCCGAGTCGTGGGCCCAACTCGGCGACGAATCGGCGCACCCACGCTTCCCACACCGCGTCGATCGATACATCCCACGCGAGGCCATCGAGCACGATGGCGCCGCCGAGTCCGCGCTCGTCGGCCACCCAGCCCATCGCTTCGATCGCCTCGAACACGGCTCCTGCATCGCGGCCCCGCGCCTGGGTCATTGGTCGCGTTCGTGGCCCATCGCCAAGCTGCTCGTCGACGTCATCGAGGCGAAGCAACAGCGCACGCCCAACCTCGAGCTCACTCGTATGTCCGAGTTCTTCGCGCAAACGTCGCGTGGTCCACCGCAGGTTCGCCGCAAGGAGCGGGTCGAGGGTCGGCTCGGAGTACGTGCACGGAAAACTCGCCCACCTGCCAGTCGGCACGTTCGAGCGAGCCCAGGTGCTCCAGTCGACGCGGCCTCGTGGTGAGTGGCGCTCGGCCTGAACCTCGACGAAGGCCCGTTTTCGCTGCTGCAGAACCGCCTCGATGCGCGCGACGACCGGAGCCGCCAGCAGCCATGGCGGAACGTGTCGCGCCGAGCCAGGCACCAGCATGCCGCCACCGACGTTGGGAGCCACCTCGAAGCCGATCGAGCGATAGATGGCGCCGAGGCTCTGCCATTTGAAGCGCGGCTCGATGAGCAGGCCCGCAACGACTCGGCGGGTCGAGGCGGCCAGCAGAGGAATCGCTCCGATTCGTGCGGCTGGGCGGAGCGCAACCGAGGGTTCTCGTGCAGCCAGCACGGAGACCGAGAGCGCGAGTCGATCGATCCCTTCCCGGTTCGCTCGCAGGAACGGGTCGATCCACGCGTGAGACCTTGGGTCAGCGCCAACGGAAGCTGCGTCGACGATGACGGGCTCACCGTGGTCGTGGCCCCGCAAGAGCGCGCGTGCCGGCCGTCGAACGGGCTGGGCTGCGCGCGCTGACCCTCGAGCCCGGGCACTACTCAACCGGCACCAGCCTCGCTTCGATTCGGTCGATCAGCGCCGCGACCTCGCGATCAGCCGCGCCGCAGATTCGCTCAGACAGGTAGTCCTTCAGCAGCGGCAGCAGTTCGTGACGCATGCGACTGGCGATTCTCGCGGTACGACCCGTGATCGAATCGACGACATCGAGAAAGTAGGCGTGCCCGGGGATCAGCTTGAGCACCTCGTCGTCGGCGTACTCCGCGAAGACGTCGAGGCAGTCGCTGAAACACTCGAGTGCCAACGCGTCTCCCTGCTTCTCGATGGGCCGCGCGTCGGGCCAGACGGTGAAGAACGAGAAGCGTCGGCGAATGGCGACGTCCATGCGGGCGATGGTTCGGTCAGCGGTGTTCCTCGTCGCGAGAATCTGGAGCCGCGGCGAGAGCGAGAAGCGCTCGGGGTAGCCCTCGGGCGTATGGGGGAGCGCGACCGAACGATTGGGTTCGCCAGGTTCGAACAGGAAGATTGCCTCGCCGAGCACGCGCGCGAGATCGGCGCGGTTGATCTCGTCGATGACCAGCACGTGATCGGTCTTGCCCGACTCTGCGGAGCGGTTCGCCTTGAGCAGATCGCCGGGTCTGACCTCGAAGGCGAGCCCGTCTTTCGTGGGCCGTGGGTACAGGCCGACGACGAAGTCTTCGTAGGTGCGTGCGGGGTGGAACTGAATCACCGAGCTGTGGTCGCCAGCGACTTGGCGCGCCAGTCGCGTCTTACCCGTGCCGGGCGGGCCCTCGAGAACGACGAAGCGACGCTCCTTCAGCGCCACCTTCACGGCGCGCTCGTCGATGGGTTCGAAGATTCGTTGACGAAGTCGCTCGAGCGTCTTGAGCCATCGGCCGCCGAACGTTCCGGTGAGCGGTGTTCCGTGCTCCGTGAGGAAGAAGTCGAGCAGATCTTCGACGAGCGCGCGGTCGGCCGTTTCGTCACGAACGAAGGTCGCGGCGTAGATGTACGGCTCGTATTGCTTGCGGGCGGCATCGAGCTCGGGCCACTGACTCCACTGCGATTCGGCAATCTTGAAGTGCAAGTCGAGCAGGTCGGGCTTCACCCAAAGGCGACTGCCGTGAACGCGCCCGAGCGCGCGCAGACGCCTCGCGTGCCCCGGACGACCCAACAGCTCCTGATCAGCACCGAAGCCTTCGGTGCCGACGACGAGCACGAGCAGACTGCCCTTCGCCGAGGGGAACCAGACGAGCGAGGTGCCCTGGTACGGGCCGCTCTCTGCGTTCGGCGCGGTGATGATGCCGGCGTACGAAGCCTTGTCTTCGCCCTTCTGCAGATTGGCGCGCCACTGGTAGCGCGAGCGGTGGTGCGCCGCACCGTGTGCTCGCTCGCGGTAGACCTGCTCGAGCAGCTGCTGCGCAGGCTCGCGATCTCCCATCAGCGGCGAAGCACGACCTTCGGACAACACCTTCATCAACTCGTTCAGTGCTGAGGCCATGAGCCAGGCTCGAGCGGCTGCGGGGGAAATTCAAGCTCGGCGGAGCGTTCGATTGGCGCAGGAGTGCAATGTGATCGGCACGCCGTCTTCTGTCTTGGAGACGACCCGGTCTGCGATGGTGAGCACGAATCTCGCGGCATCGAGGTCGGTGAGGCGAGTCGACGTCAGTGCTGCGCACGCGTCGCATCGCTCGATTCGTTCTTCTTCGAGGTTCAGGTGAAACCCGTTGCAGTCGTCGCAGCATCGGGCAGGTGTCGAGATTCTTCCGTGACGCCGTTTCATCGAAGGCATCCAAGCCCATCGCGGGCGTTCGGAGAGCTCAGCGGCGCTTCTGTGCGTGCGTCGCCGAGATCGACTCGGCATCTCGTTCGATCGTGAGCGCCCAACACGCCCGCGCCTCGACGAGCCGACTGGCGTCACGGAGCGCGTCTCCCAATCCAAGCCAGCTCGCTCCGCCCTGACACTTCCAGTGATGGTCACGCGCGAGCGCGAGCGTCTTCAGCGCTTCCTCGAGCCTTCCGCTCTGCACGAACCAGCGAGCCTCGAGGAGTAACAGGTTCCGCTCCGTCGACGCGCGTACCGTGACGCGCCGGCACTCGTCGATGGCCACGCGCGCCTCGTCGAGCCGGCCGAGGTTCAGCAGCACCAACGTTCGCGTGAGAAAGACCTCGGCTTGAAAGTCGAGCCCGAGATCGGCGGCGGTCACCGACTGCACGATCTTCAGCGCGGTCTCGTGATCGCCCGTCGTCGTGTGCAGCCAGGCGAGGGCAGTCTGTGCTCCCGCACGCACGAGCGCTCCAGCGTCATCACCGGGACCGGGATCGAGCAACGCGCGCGCACGTTCGAACTCACCCAGCTCGACGAACGCCTCCGACAGGTTGATGCGATTGAGCCACTCGAAGTCACCGGGCTCGCGTTCGTCGCCGACACCAATCGCAGCGCCTTCTGCCACCGCTTCGCGGTACCGCCCGAGCGCCACCAGCATCAACAACCGATCGATGGGCCACGATTCTTCGATCGCGTCGCGCAGCGCCTCGGCGTCACCGGCTCGATAGAGCTCCAGCGCGGTGCTCATGCGGGGTGAAGGCGCTCCTTCGCCTGTGCGGCCCAGTGCGACTCCGCGTCACGTTCGATCGCGAGGCTCCAGCATGAGCGCGCTTCCTCGATTCTTCCCGCGTCGCGGAGCGCGTCTCCCAACGCCAGCAGGCTCGAACCGCCCTGACACTTCCAGCGGTGATCTCTCGCCGCCGCGAACGTCTTCAGCCCCTCGTCGATGCGCCCACTCATCACCTGCTGCCGCGCTTCGAGCAGCAGCACGTTCCGCTCGGTCGATGCCCGCACTGTGAGCCGTCTGCACTCGTCGAGTGCCTTCCCAGCGTCATCGACTCGGCCGAGGTTCAGCAGAATCAAGGTCTGGGTGAGGAAGGCTTCGGCGGAGTAGTCGCGTCCCAGATCTTCAGGCGACACCGTCGTCAGCGTCTTCAACGCCTGGTCATGTTGGCCAACACAGGTGAGTGACCACGCGAGGCCGCAGCCGCGACCAGCCATCAAGAGCGCTACGTCGGGGGGCTCGAAGGTGAGCAACCTGATCGCTTCCTGCATTCTTCCGACTTCGACGAGGGCCTCGCAGGTGTTGATGCGTTCGAGCCAGCCGAGCGGTTCCACGAGGTCGGGCGCCCATATCCACGGATTCTCTGCTGCGGCCTCGAGAGCAATCGCGTAGCGACCGAGCGCAACGTTCAGCGCGATACGCGAGTTCCGATCCGAGTTCGGGAGATGGAGCTCCACCGAACTCGCATCTCCTGCGTGGTACCGACTCCGAACATCAGCGATCGGCCTGCGTTCACTCAGAGGCACTGCACTGCTCAGAGCCCAGAACAGTGCGAGCACCAACAGCAGGCCGATGATCAGCTCCACCGCTTCATCCGCGCGAACGAATCGAGATCAACGCTCTCAGCCCGGGCGACACCTCGGTGAACTGCACACCCAACGCATGCCACGTGCTCGTCATCGGGTTGCCCGGCCGCGCCCACGCGACGACACCCTTCCACTTCAGCTCCTTGTTCCCATGGAGCACGTACCCCTCGACCGGCATGCCCTGCGGCAACAACGCCGTCGTCTCGAGCTGAAACCCTCCCGGGCTCACGTCGGCGCTCAGCGCGGCCTGCCGGCCACCAATCGACACGGGCAGGCGAACGGCTTTGCGATCGTCACGGCGGTTGGTCGTCGTCATGCACCGAACGGTCGCACGACAGGCCTGTCGCACAACTTTTCGGCCGGCCGCTGATCAGTCCGGCAACGACGCCGCCCAGCGCTCGGTCGCTTCGTCCGCGGGACAATACGACTCCACCGTCAGCTCCTGCGCCGTCACGTCGAGCGGCGTGCCCAGCGTCGTGAGCATCGTGAACAACCTCGCCTCGTCGTCGCCGTGCTTCATGTGCACCAACGACACCGGCGCGCTCGCGGTGATCTCGAACGGCCGGAGCACCTCGACCCCCGGGTACGTGCGCACCTCGCTCAACAGCGCGCGCCGCTCGTCGTCGTGCGGGAACATCGTGCACTCGCGCTCCAGTCGCTCGAGCGCGAACGTCGCCACCTCGACCCAGTTCACCATGCTCGGTCGCAACCCCTGCGGGTGCAGGATCGATCGCGCCAGGTTCGTGAGAATCGTCGGGTCGTCGGGCGGGGAGGGGAGGAACCGATTCAGCATTCGCATCGCGCCCTGGTTCATTCGTACCAGGTTCCACGCGCGATCGAAGACCACCGCGCCGTAGGGCTCCTGCTTCGCGAGCAGCAGATCGATCGCGCGCCGCACCGGAGCCATCTCCAGGCTCTCGAGCGCGCTCGACGTGTACACCGCCGCGAAGCCCGCGCTCGTGAGCATGGTGTTCCGTTCCCGCAGCTCGAGCTCGAGCGCGCTGGCCAGGAGCAACACCATCTCCCGGCTCGGCTTCGACTTGCCGTTCTCGAGGAAGCTCAAGTGCCGCGTCGAGATCTCGGCCTCGAACGCCAGCTGCTCCTGTGAGAGCCGTCGCGTCGTTCGCCAGCGCTTGAGCAACCCTGCGAAGCCAGTCATGCGCGGCACTGTAGCGACCTCGTGCCTGCCGCCCATGACCTCGCACGTCATGGTGTTCCTGACCTCGCGGCGTCACCTTGCGTGCACCCTCGCAGTCCCCCGGAGCACCACATGCGCCTCGCCGTTCTCGTCGTTCTCTTCCTCGCGTTCACCGGCTGGTCCTTGTCCGTCGTCGTCGGCAGCGGGCCCATCGGCTTCATCTCGCTCGCTGGTCGTGAGCCCTGGGCCGCGCAGATGCTGGTCGATCTCTCGATCGCGCTCTTCGTCGCGTGGTCGTGGCTGCGTCACGACGCGAAGGCGCACGGCATTCCCGCGTGGCCGTACGTCGTCGGCACCCTCGCCGTCGGCAGCATCGCCGTGCTCGCGTACCTCATTCACCGCGAGCTCAAGGGCCGCACCACAGCCAACGCCGCCAACGCCGTCAGCGTCGCCTGAGCCGACTCACGCCGCTTCGCTCGTGCGCACGGCGGTCAGGTCGTACCGGCGATCGCCGTTCGCATCGAGCGAGTACAAGCCACCCGTCGCTTCATCGACGTACAGCCGGTTCGCGGGGTTCTGATCGCTCCCGTTCGTTTCGCTGCGCCGACCCGGGTCGTGGAAGGTGTAGAACTCGCGACCCTCGGCATCGACGCCCTTCCCGGTGACGACGATCCAGTGATCGGTCACGCCGTCGCGGTTCTCGTTGCGTCCACCCGGCCGGTTCACACCAACGACGACCGGCTTGCCCGCCTCGAGATCGGCGTCGATCTGCGCCCGCAGCTGCGCGTTGCTCGTCGCCGGCAAGCCCAGATCACTCGAGCCGTTGAGCCAGAGCGTCTTCGCCGCGCCACGATCGCGCAGGCCCGCTTCCGCCAGCATCGCCTGGCACGCACGCAGACAGGCCTTCTTCGGGTTGTTCAACGTCCACTGCGAGACGAACGGCACTTCGACGGTGAGCTTCGTTGGCTTGCCACCCGGCGGCGTCAGCGGGCGCGGGCCGGGCGAGAGCTTCGGCGCCTTCGAGAACGGCGTCGTTACCCCAGCGCGCTCGAGCCCCTCCATGTTGATCGCCACCATCGGGCGCTTCGCCGGTTCGAAGCTCGACGGCGCTTTGATTTCGGAGGGCCTCGGCGTCGGAGCGATGGGGGCAGAGGGGCGGGTGAGCGGCGACGGGGCGACGGGGTGGGAGGCGGCTTCGAGGCGACGCATGGGAGCTCCGGGTTCGAGTGGTTGGTGACTTCGAAATGGAGGACGAGCCCTGCCGCCCAACTTCCAACGCGCTCGCGACGATTGTTCGGTTCTCCAGCCAGATCAGCGGGTTCGACGCTCGGAAAGCGCGCCCATGGGCGTGATTGGGTAGAGTCGCGCGCGTGGGGCACCCCGACGAGAACAGCCTGCTCGAGTTCGTCGATGGGAAGCTGACCGGCGCACGCGCTGCCGAGGTCTCGGCTCACGTCGCTGGCTGCGTCGAGTGCCAACGGGTGGTGGGCGCTGACGACGCCGACGATCGCCCGACCCGTTCACGCGTCAGAGCAGCGACGGCCGAGAAGACCCAGCTCTCGGATCCGCTCATCGGTCAACGGGTCGGCGCGTGGCTCATCGGGCCGCGTCTCGGCGCAGGCGGCATGGGCGTCGTGTATGCAGCGACGCACGCCCAGACCGGACAGAGCGCCGCCTTCAAGCTGGTGCGCTCGAACATTTCGCAGGAGCCGTCGCTGCTCCGCCGATTCCAGCGCGAGACCGAGCTCGTGCAGCAGCTCGATCACCCGAACATCGTGCGCGTCCTCGACGTCGGCTCCTTCGCCAACAAGGAGCCGTACTGCGTGCTCGAGCTGCTCGAGGGCATGCCGCTGTCGACACACCGCAAGAAGCAGGGCCGGCTCCCCGCGACCGAGGTCATCGGGCTGCTCGTGCAGTTGATGGAGGCGCTCGAGGCCGCGCACGGCGCACAGATCGTCCATCGCGATCTCAAGCCGTCGAACCTCTTTCTGCGCACGACGCCCACGGGAACGCGGTTGACGGTGCTCGACTTCGGCCTCGCCAAGAACCTGAGCCAGACCCACGAGACGGTGATCAGCAGTCAGGGGTTGCTGGGCACGCCCGAGTACATGGCGCCGGAGCAGATTCGCGGGCTGCCCATCACGCCGGCCGTTGATCTGTACGCGGTCGGCGTTCTCTCGTGGGAGCTGCTCGTGGGTGAGCGGCCGTTCGATGGCAGCAGCCCGACCGAGGTCATCGTTCGTCACCTCGAGTTCCAGCCGCCAAGGCCCAGCCAGTTCGTCGACGTGCCGCCAGCGCTCGACGATCTGATCATGAGCCTGCTCGAGAAGGACCCCGCGCGCCGCCCGAAGAGCGCCGCCGCCGTGAAGCGTCAGCTGCTCACGATGCGGCCGTCGAGCGCGACGCTGAGCGACGAAGAGAACGTCTCACCGCGCCGCTCGACGACCGCCATCGAGCAGCCCGCGACCGCCGAGCTCATGCGTTCGGTTCAGACGGGTGTTCCACGTGTCGCGATCGGTGTCGGGCTGATCCTCACCGTGGCTGGCATCGCGTGGTCGTTGCGGCCGCGTGCCGAGCGAGAGCCAGCGGTGGTGGCGCCTCCAATCGTCGCGGCGGTGCCCATCGTGTCTCCTCCTCCTGCGGCACCGCCTGCCGAGGTCGAGCCAGCAGTCGTCGAGCCCGTGGCTCCGCCCTCTGTCGCGACCAACAAGCCACGCCCGACCATCGCTCGAGCGCCGACGCCGCGCCCCACCATCGCTTCCGAGGCGGTGCTGCGTTCGAAGCTGCAGAAGCTGAGGGCGTGTCTGCCGCAGCTGCCAGAGCAGAACCGGGCCATGTCGGGCGCGATGCTCGACGAGTGCGAACGCCTGCTCGCGACGCGCTCTGACGCCACCCGCGCCGAGGCCGTCGGGCTCATCGAGCAGACCGAGCGCCTGTACTTCGCGGGGGCATGCCCATGACGAGCCTCGCGGTGGTCAGCCTGCTGGTGGCGTTGCCCGAGGTGAGCGTCGTGGTGTCGCGCCGCATCGAGTTGTCGGCTTCGGCCGCCGCTCCCATCGTCGCGTCCCTGCGCGCGGCTGCGACGACGCAGGGGCTGGCCACGGTTCGCCGCGATGATCAGACGGTCTGCGATGGCGCGACCACGTGCATCGTCGAGGCGGGCGCGAAGGCAGGCTGGCCCTTCGTCATTCACCTCGACCTCGCCTCCGTGGGCACGCGGTTGTTGTTCCGGGCGGAGTTGGTGCGAACGCGAGACGCCGCCCGGCTCGCCAGTGAGGTCGCGGCCGTGACCGGAAACGACGCGCTGCCCGAGCCCATCTCGCGCTTCGTCGGGGCCTGCGTCTCGGCGCTCGGCGAGGCCACGCCCGTCCTCGAGCCGGTGGTCGTTCCCACGCCGGTCATCGCAGCTGCTCCACCGGCCCCGGCCGTCATCACTCGTCCAACATGGCCTTCGTGGGTCAGCTTCGGCGGAGCGGCGCTCGGTACTGCTGCCGGGCTGACCTTCGTGGGGCTGCGCCTCGACGCCGGCAACCGGCTCCACCGCGCGTACGAGACGGTGGGCGCCGAACGCCGCGCGAGCCTCTCGTTCTCGGAAGCCTCGACGCTGGCCTCGAGTGGCAACCTCGCGCTCGGTGCGGCGGTGGCAGCGTTCGCCGTCTCGGTGGGGCTGGCCGTGGTGGGCTTCGTTCTTCTGCCTCCAGTGAACCCGTGAAGGCACGACTCGACGAGGTGCTGCGCGCACGCGAGGCCCGTGGCGAGCCATCGCCGTCGAGAGAGGCGTTTCAGCGGGCTGTCGCGCGGTGCGCTGAAAAGCAGAACGTCGAGGACCTCGAGCTCGATGATCTCGCGTTCGCCACCGCCTGCCTCGAAGGTGATCGTCTCGCGCTGTCTGCGCTTCGTCGGCAGTGGCTTCCCGCCGCGGTCGCACAGCTGCAGGCCGACGTGAGAGACGAGGTGCTGGCCGAGCTCCTGTCGCGGTTGCTCATGCCGACCGCTCCGGCGCTGGCGAAATACGAAGCACGTGGGGCCCTGAAGGGCTGGCTTCGCCTCGTGGCCCGGCGAGTCGCCGTCGATCTCTCGCGTCGCCATCAACTCGAGGCGCCAGGGCTCGACGAGCTGCCCGAGCGCATGAGTCAGGCGTTCTCGTCGACGCCCGAGTGGGCGCTGCTCAAAGCGCGTGGTCGTCAGGAGGTCGCAGCAGCCCTCGAAGCCGCGCTCTCGACGTTGAGCGATGACGAACGGCGCCTGCTGCGCTGGCATTTTATCGAGGGCATCACGCACGGAGCGCTGGGACAACGGCTCGGCGTTCCGCGCAGCACGATCGCACATCGACTCCAGCGCCTCGGAGAGCGGCTCTTCGCGACCGTCTCGAAGCACCTGTCGGCGCGGCTGTCGCTCGATGAGAAGGCGCTGCGCAGCCTCGTGAACGGCGCACGCAGTGGCTGGCTGCCTTCTCTTCGCGGGCTCGGCTCGCGTGATGATCAGGGCTGAATCAACGTCGGCAGCCGCGGGCCAGCTCCGGGAGGAAGACCGAGCTTGCCGTTCGAGTCGTCTCCCCAACACACGAGGCTCGTAGGATTCGGACCCGTGGCGGGCACGAAGATGCGACAGGCGTGGTTCCACCCGACCGCGGTCGCAGCAGCAGTCAGGGCCGCAGCTGGTGGGACCTCGGGGCTCGACAGCCCGCCGCCGTCAGCACCGAGCTGCCATTGATCATTTCGTCCCCAGCACGAGAGCCCGCCGAGCGCCCCGTCGACCATGCAGGTGAAATCGTCTCCCGCTGGGCGGAGCAGCAGGCCTGACGTCGTCTCTCCCCCGTCGAAGGGTCCCCGGGCGATCGTCGAGCCCAGACAGCGGAAGCGGCCGACCAGCACGCCTGTTGGCTCGAACCAGCACGCGTGGCCGACACCGACCGTCACATCCGTCGCGGCCATCGACAGCACGCCGCCGTCGAACGTCGGGCCGTAGCAGCGCACGCGCCCGGGCATGAAGCCTGCGTCTGCTTGACCGAGACCGCAAAAGTTCGCGCCGCGCGCGACGACGTCTCGGAAGCCTGCTGCGAGAACGGCTGGCGGCACTCGCGGCGGGCAAGCGCCTGCTTGAGCGCACGAACAGGTCAACGAGCCGCTGAGCCCCAGGGCGCACGTGAAGTCGTCACCCAGGATGATGGTGCGCGCGGGTTCAGGAAGGCTCGATGAAAACAAAGTTGGCGCCGCGCCAGCACCCCAGCAGCCGACCCCACCATCGAGGAAGAGCGCGCAGACTTTCCCCGTGCCGACGACTGCCTGCACGACGCCTTGCGCGGGCATTGGCAGCGGGAGCGCACTGAACGCAGCTGCGGTTGCTCCAGCGAGTTCGCCTTGTCCGTTGGCTCCGAAGCAATGGAGCCTGAGGTTCTGATCGGTGACGCAGGTGACGTCGCGTCCCGCAGCCAGCACCGAGCCCGGCCAACAGCATCCCGACGAGCAGGCCCACGTTCCAGGCGCACAGGAGCCTGCGTCGATCGCACCTCCAGCCTGGCCTCCGCTCGCGCCGCCACCGCTCATTCCTCCCGCGAAGCCACCGCTCGAGCCACCGGCGATGGAACCGCCGCTCGAGCCGCCCGCGATGGAACCGCCGCTCGCGCCGCCCGCGATGGAACCGCCGCTCGCGCCGCCTGCGACACCACCGCTCGCGCCACCTGCGACGCCACCGCTCGCGCCACCAGCGACGCCACCGCTCGGTCCACCTGCGACGCCACCGCTCGCGCCACCTGCGACGCCACCGCTCGCTCCACCTGCGACGCCA
>JAACJQ010000303.1 GCA_016879935.1 Archangiaceae bacterium
CGGTTTCGGGGTCAGTTACAACTGCAACACGTCATGGCGTACGACCTCACCCCTTCACTCGACGAGCTGAAGTCCACCATTCGCAAGTCGGGGCTGCGCAGCACGGCTCCCCGCATCGCGGTGCTCCGCCGGCTGTCGGTGGCCAGCACGCCCATCTCGCACGGAGAGCTGGTCGACGCGCTCTCGAGCGACGGCATGGATCGAACGACGATCTATCGAAACCTGGTCGATCTCACCGAGGTCGGGCTCGTCTCGCGCACCGATCTCGGCGACCACGTGTGGCGCTTCGAGCTCAAGCGCAGCAAGGGCAACGGAGACGACGCCCGGCACCCGCACTTCACCTGCACCGACTGTGGTTCGGTGTCGTGCCTGCCCGAAGTGACGCTCAAGGTGAAGCAGGGCAGGGGTGTGCCCAGGGCGCTTTCGAAACAACAGGTCGAGATCCAACTCCGCGGCAAGTGCGACTCCTGCGCCGCTTCTGCATGACGCCAGCCCAACAGCTCCAGAACGCCGACCCCGCCTGCTCCGCCCGCGTGCCCCCGAAGGTGTCTCCGTCGGGAGAGGCGCGCACACGCTGGGTGGTCGGGTTGACGGCAGTGATGATGGTGGCCGAGCTGGTCGCCGGCTACCTCACGCACTCGCTCGCGCTGACCGCCGACGGTTGGCACATGGCTACGCACGTCGGGGCCCTGGGCTTGTCGGCCCTCGCCTACTGGTACGCGCGCACCCACGCCTCCGAGACCCGCTTCGCCTTCGGCACCGGCAAGGTCTATGCGCTGGCCGGCTTCACCAGCTCGACGTTGCTGCTCCTGGTCTCGTTCGAGATGGTCTCGAGCGGCATTCAGCGCCTCATCAAGCCCGAGCTCGTCGACTTCGCCGATGCGTTGCCCGTCGCCATCATCGGGCTGCTGGTCAACCTGGTGTCTGCCTTTCTGCTCGACGCCTCGCAGCACGGGCACTCGCACGGCGCCACCCACGACCACGCCCATCACGGTCACGACCACCCCCATCACGATCACGACCATCACGACCACGAGCATCACGACCACGACCATGCCGGGCACGCCCACGCGCAGCCTGATCAGTCCGAGGCGCTGCGCCGCGCGGTTCACGAAATGGGTCACGATCACAACCTGCGGGCTGCGTACCTGCATGTCGTGGCCGACGCGCTCACGAGCGTGCTGGCCATCGCGGCCCTGATCGCGGGCCGGTACTTCTCGCTCGTCTGGCTCGATGCCGTCGTCGCCATCATCGCGGCCCTCGTGATTCTGAAGTGGGCATGGCAGCTCATCTCCGACTGTGCGCGCCAGCTGATCGATCTCGGACCCTCCACGGCGCTGCGCGACAAGGTGCAGCACGCCCTCGAAGCGCTCGAAGACACCCGCGTCGCCGACCTGCATCTCTGGCACGTCGGGCCCACCCAGCTTGTCTGTGTCGCTTCGCTCACGACGTCGGGCAAGACCTCGCTCGAGGAGTACAAGCGCGCCGTGCGGGCCGCGGTGCCCGTCGATCATCTGACGATCGAGATCGCGCCGAAGGTCGCGTCGCCTGCAGCCTGAAGCGAGCGCGACCGGCCTGCACGACTTCCGCTGGGCGTGGGACGAGTCGCTCTTTCACGCCATCAACGGGCTGGGCTGGAGCTGGTTGGACGCGCTGTGGGTCGCGCTCTCGTCGAGGCCGCTCGGTGTCGCTGCTGGGCTCGCGTTCGTTGGCTGGCTCGTCGTTGCGTTTCGACGCCAGGCGCTGTTGCCCATCGCACAGGTGGCCGCGGCCATTGGTGTCGCTGACGGCGTGGGCGCTCGGTTGCTCAAGCCGTGGTTCGGGCGAATGAGGCCCAGCTACGCGCTCGCCGAGCCGCTCGTGCGGGTGCTGAGCCCGGCCGCGAACGTGGGCTCCATGCCCTCGCTTCACGCCGCCAACGCCTTCGCGATGGCCACCGTCGTCACCCTCGCGATTCCCCGCGCCGGCTTCGTGGCGATTCCGCTCGCGACGCTCATCGCGCTGAGCAGGGTCGGCGTCGGCGTGCACTGGCCGTCTGACGTGCTCGCGGGCGCGCTCTACGGCGCGGGCATCGGCGCCGCGATCGTCTTCGCCACCCGAGCGCTGGTGCGGCGTCTTCGGCCCAGCAACCAAAGCACCAGCGCTCCGAAGCCCTGAACACCGGTGGCGCTGCAGCCGACCTCCGCGAGGGGGCCGCTCCACGATGAACCGCCGTCGAGCACGACGGGGGGCGACGGGGCGCAGACGTGAGTCGAGAAGTCGCAGACGGTTCCCGCGAGACACTCGAGGGTCGACGTGCAGGCGCGCGTGCATCGCATCACCGACATGCCTGTCGACGCGCATGTCGTGCCCGCTTCGCAGCGATCGGTCGATGAGCAGACGGCGCCTTCGACGAGCACCTCCTGCTGCCGCTTGATGCAGAGGCCACGCGCGTCGCACTGAAAGGTCGAAGGGCAGGGGGCCGCAGCGCTGCACGCGATGGAGCAGTACCGCGTCGCGTTCTGGGGATCCGAGATGCAGCTTCGGCTCGCGCACTGGTTCTCTCGCAGACAGCTCGTGCCGAGCGGCAGGCAGTCGAGGTCGATTGGGCACTGGCCCAGCGGCGAACAGACGGAGTCGATTCGGCAGGTCGAGGGACAGTCGGGGTCGTCGCCGTCGACGCACACGGCGCTGCACTGGCCATCGAGGCCGCAGGTGCAGTCGAGGTCGGCAGGCATACAGCCGGAGACGCACCGGGTGTCGCGGGCGCACGACGCGGTCTCGAAGCGCGCGAGCCAGGTCTCGATGAACGCGTGGTACGGGTACAGGAGCGCCGAGCCGCTCGAGCTGCCGCACATCACCGAGCCGAAGCTGTGAACGCCCAGCACCAGCTCGCCCTGCTCGTCGCGAACCAGCGCAGGGCCGCCCGAGTCGCCGTTGCAGATGCTGACGCCGTTGCCGCCCGTCATGAGGCTGATGCCGAACGACTGGGGCGCCCCCGCTCCGGTGATCGGCAGCTCGACGGTACGGCGTTGGCCGATGCTTCGGGTCTCGGTGAAGCCATACCCGACGTGACGAACGACGGTACCCACAGCCGGGAGCGGGCCCGTCGCGCGCCACCGCAAGGGCGTCACTGGCGGCGCCTGCTCGAGCAACACGAGACCGAGATCGGGCGACCAGTCTCCGACCGTGCCCGAGTGCCACTGCACCTGGAGCACGCGGTAGCGCGGCGCGCCCGTCATTCCGTCCATCGCGTTGGTGGCCCACTCGACGCCGCGATCGACGCAGTGTGCGGCGGTGAGCAGGGTGCGGGGCGCGATCAGCGACGCGGTGCACCCAGACGACAAATAGAAGACAGCGTGATCGTCAGGCGCGGGCCGACCGCCGTAGATCGCCTGTGACTGCGACTCGACGCTCGCCGACTCGGTCGAGCAGCTCGCCAGCAGCACCAGCCACAGGCGTTTCACCGGATGACGCCGCGCCCATCGGCGCCGATCTCGACTCGGCGGGTCTCGACCGCGTTGAAGTGCAGGC